>CAZBPR010000034.1:9024-22644 GCA_964493825.1 uncultured Dactylococcopsis sp. | reverse complement strand
GAGCCGATAACCAGGATCAGTAACAATGAAAAAACGAGTGACCTTAACTTTCCCGAAAAATCGGGTGCCGATGCCGGTAACTTATCGTTTAGCCAAAGACTTTAATGTTGCCAGCAATATTATCCGTGCTCAAGTGGCTCCGAATCGCACCAGTAAATTAGTTGTGGAGCTATTGGGCGATATCGATGAAATTGAAGCTGCGATCGAGTGGATGGGGTTGCAGAATATTACGGTTTCTCTGGCGAGTCGAGAAATTGTGATTGACGAAGAGAGTTGTGTAGATTGTGGTTTATGCACGGGAGTTTGCCCCACACAGGCGTTAACTCTCGATCCGGAAACTTTTAAGCTCAATTTCACGCGATCGCGCTGTGTGGTTTGTGAACAGTGTATTCCCACTTGTCCCGTGCAAGCCATTTCCACTAATTTCTAGCGACCTGAGTCTCAATGAGGGCGAGTTTAACTTGTTGATAGTAATGTCCTAAGATTTGACGATAGTTTGCCCCTTGCTGCGCGAGATAGTATGCCCCCCATTGGCTTAAGCCGACACCATGACCAAAACCGCGCCCATAAATAGTAAATCCTTGGGGATTCGGATTGACTTGAAACAGGGTACTCCGTAGGTTCAGAGCTTTCCGAAATTGATTCCCACTGATGCTTTTTGTGGCGCGATCGCCGACTACCTTCAACTGCAAGATCCGCCCTTGTGGTGTTGTTTCTAAAGGAATTAAGGAGCGAACTGTCCCTAAGTTCCCTAAACGTTGCCCCATTTCAGTACTGGAGACTCTTTTTTCCCACCGATAAACCGGTGCTGTCTGATCGTAATCAACGACCCCTCTTAAATAGGGCAGAGGGCGATGCCAAATATCTTCTACATTCTCCGTATGTCCCCCAGAAGAGGAATGAAAAACAGCTAAGATGGCTTTCCCGCCATGAGTGAGGACCTGCCCTTGCGTACTATTGACAGCTTCCACAGTTCGTGGGGTTTCGCTTTTAATCCCTTTGTACACTTGCGAAGCAGTGGTACTCTTCACATCGTAAAGGCGACCTGCCGAGTGATCTTGTTTATGGAGGGCATAAGAGCGAGCAGCAACGGCTTGGGCTTTTAGTGCCTCAAGGGGCCAACTCGCGACCATTTCTCCGCCGACAACGCTGTAAAGATAGTCTTCTAAATTTACTTGATTAATCACAGTCAGATCTGACCCATCATGGATTAATTTAGTGTCTCCGCGATACCAGCGATCACCAATCCACACCAAGCCTTCATTTTGGGGATCAATCCATAATTGCTTACTTTCCCACTGCCCTAAGCGGACTTTACCATTTCCACTTTCGGCACGAAACCCACTCATGCCTTGCACCGATCCCAAAGCCTTACCTGAAGCATCGCGAATCACTGCATTAGTTGAACTTCCCACTGCAACTTGTTTAGCATCTTCTTTCAGCACTACTCTCAGGGCTGTAGCAGCTTGGGCAGGGGCAAACAGCATTAACCATAGCAGTAAACTGGGTAGCAAAGACCGAAACGGATCACGCAAAACTTTTTTGACTGCAGATACCATTAGCATTACCGAACACTCCTCACTCAATTCTTTAGTTGGTAATCTATATTGTCGATTTTTAATTCAAAATTGTTCAGATTTTTCTCACAAATCTGGCTTGACTTTAGCACTTAACTGTGGTTAACTCCAAGTCAGTTGAGCTGAAATATTGTTTTTAGTTACCTTATTATGTTTGA
Organism: uncultured Dactylococcopsis sp.; assembly: GCA_964493825.1. Classification (GTDB taxonomy): domain Bacteria; phylum Cyanobacteriota; class Cyanobacteriia; order Cyanobacteriales; family Rubidibacteraceae; genus Halothece. The sequence continues at coordinate 20,909 of CAZBPR010000034.1, read as the reverse complement.
AATGATCACTTTTACTCCTGATTCCTCGGTTTCTTTTTCTCAATATGATAATAATACCGTAGTGTTAGCCCAAACAATTGAAGACCCGGAAGTCTTACAACAAATTGAAGACGCTTGGAATAACTTTATTGATTCCGGACAAGTTTGGGCGTTATTAATTGGCTTATTTTTAGGCTATTTATTCCGTACCTTCATCTCTTAAAGGAGCAATGTGTTGAGCTTTATACTTCTCAAAGATTGAATAATACGCTAGTCTCACCTTGGGTGAGATTATTTTTTGGACAGGAGAACCAAACATTACCGTGACGCAAGGAAATACTTGGAGTGATCGCTTTGAAGGGGGGTTACATCCCACGATCGCGCAATTTAATGCCAGTATTCTATTTGATATTGAACTCTTACCTTACGATATTCAGGGTTCAATGGCTCATGCCAAAATGCTCGCGCAAACCGGCATTATCACTAATGCCGAAGCACAACAGTTGGTGCAAGGGTTAGAGCAAATTTTAAGGGAATACGAAAACGGAGAGTTTCAACCAGGGGTGGCAGAAGAAGACGTTCATTTTGCGGTGGAACATCGCTTAACCGATATCGTGGGGGATGTGGGCAAGAAACTGCATACGGCGCGATCGCGCAACGATCAAGTGGGAACCGACATTCGCTTATATTTACGGGACAAAATTCAGGAGATTCGCCAGAGTTTGCGCCACTATCAACGCGCCCTCCTGAATTTAGCAGAAAGCCATGTCGAAACCCTGATTCCCGGTTATACTCACTTGCAACGGGCGCAACCGATTAGTCTCGCTCATCACCTCCTCGCTTATTGGGAAATGGCCCAACGGGATTGGGAACGTTTGGGAGATGTTGCCAAACGAACCAATGTTTCGCCTCTCGGTTGCGGGGCATTAGCGGGAACGACGTTTCCTATTGATCGCCAATATACTGCCCGCGAACTAGGGTTTAGTAATATTTATCGCAATAGCTTAGATGCGGTCAGCGATCGCGATTTTGCCATTGAATTTGTCAATGCCGCCAGTTTAATTATGGTGCATTTATCTCGCCTCAGCGAAGAAATCATCCTCTGGGCATCGCAAGAATTTAGCTTTGTCACGCTCAAAGATAGTTGTGCCACGGGTTCAAGTATTATGCCCCAAAAGAAAAATCCCGATATTCCAGAATTAGTGCGGGGCAAAACCGGGCGCGTCTGTGGACATTTACAAGCGCTATTGATGTTAATGAAAGGCTTACCCTTAGCATATAACAAAGATTTACAAGAAGATAAAGAAGGACTCTTTGATGCGGTTAAAACGACACAAGCTAGCTTAGAAGCAATGACAATTCTCTTAGCAGAAGGAATTGAATTTCGTTGTCAGCGTTTACAACAAGCGGTTGCGGAAGATTTTTCTAACGCCACTGATGTTGCCGATTATTTAGCCAATAAAGGGGTTCCCTTCCGAGAAGCTTACAACTTAGTGGGAAAAGTAGTTAAAACCAGCTTAGCTGCCGGAAAATTGTTAAAAGACCTCACCCTAGAAGAATGGCAAGCCATTCATCCGGCTTTCGCAGAAGATATTTACGCTGCAATTACACCGCAACAAGTGGTTTCTGCACGTAATAGTGAAGGTGGAACCGGTTTCGAGCAAGTTCGTTATGCCCTCAATCAAGCCCAGTTATTAATGAGTGAAGAGTAGTATTAGTCATTGCTCACATCCCATATATCCAAGTTTCTACTTCTTCTATCCCTAAACCTTCGCGGATAATTTCTGGTTCATCGCCAGTCAGATCGATGATTGTAGAGACCTCAGTTGTGACATCAGATCCATCATCGAGAATAATATCTACGACTTTGTCCATGGCATCAAATAAGCGAGCTTTTTCATAACCAAGGGTGGGTAACTCTCCCGAATCATCGGGAAGATAAGCTGAGGTGGAAATAATGGGATTACCCAACGTCTTTAAAAGAGATTGACAGACCACCTGATCAGGAACGCGAATCCCACTGGTTTTTCGCTTCGGGTTCATGACCAGCTTCGGCACTAACTTGGTTGCGGGGAGTAAAAAAGTATAAGTGCCCGGAATGAGCCGTTTCATGAGGCGATAAGCATCATCACTGACGCGGGCATAATCGGCAATATTGGATAGGGAGGAACACAAAAAGGTGAGGGGTTTTTCATTACTCATCCGTTTGAGAAAACGGACTTTTTCTACTGCCGACTTAACATTCAGGTCGCATCCGATCGCATAAACAGTATCTGTAGGATATAACATAACTGCCCCATCCTTTAAAGCTTGCGCAACGGTTTCAAGAATTCGCTCTTGGGGGTTTTCGGGATGAATCGAATAAACAGTAGCCATGAGAAAAAATAGAGATGAGATTGACGAACAGAAGTGCTAACCCTGTCTAAAGATGCTTCCTCATTGTAGTGGGGAAACTTTGACCGGGTGGAAGCACCCCGCGCAATTGTCCCACACCGCTGAACACTCAGTCATCCTGTCTTTCTCTAGAAGGAAAATTTCTCGGTTGTCGGTAAGTTTGATCTATCATCTGGGGAGTCCCTTTTGGAATAATACGAAGGAAAATGAACACGATCACGCCCTGGTATAACCGTTTAACCACTGCCATTCCTCGCTGGCTCGTTGTGCTGTTAATCTTTCCCCTAATTATTCTGGATGGATGGCTCTTACTCCTTTTCATTGATTATTTTAACCAGCTCATTAGTAGCTTTGTTGCAGCATCTCTTCTGGCGTTTTTATTAAATTATCCGGTGCAGGCTCTGGAAAAATTAAAGATGAGGCGTGTTTATTCAGTGTTGCTGGTGTTCTTTGTGGCGATTATCATTAGTGGGTTGGTTGCCCTGTTGAGCATTCCTTTTTTGATCGAACAGTTTGAAACCTTGCGCGATCGCGTTCCGAGTTGGGCAGAATCGGCTGAGGCACAGCTGCAACAATTAGCAATGTTGGTCAAGATTGATCTCAGCGCTTGGAGTGAGGAAATTGAAGCAACGCTGCGAGAGCAACTGCAATCGGTTTTGATGGAATTACCCAATGTTGCCTTGGGAACCATTAGTAATTTTTTCCAAGTCTTTTTTATTTTAGTATTAACTGTTTTTCTAGCAATTTTTTACCAAGGTTTTCTCCACAGTACAATTGAAACTTGGTTTCCTGAACAGGGACCATCAGTACTGCGATCGCTGCGACGCAATTTTAACAGCTACGTGGTCAATCAGTTTACCCTTGCCACTTCTATTACCCTGACTCTGATTCCCGCATTTTGGTTACTGAATGTTCCCTTTTATCTTCTTTTCGCGATCGGGATTGGGGTCATCGGTTTAATTCCCTTTGGTGCCGTTCTCAGTATTTTTGTCGTTAGCTTTATCCTCAGTCTGAAAAGTATCTGGCTGGGTTTAAAGGTCTTAACCATTGCGTTGATTCTGGATCAACTAATTGAAAATACCATCACTCCCCGGTTATTGGGTACTCTCACTGGACTCAATCCAATTGTTATTTTATTTTCCTTAATGGTCGGCGCTCGAGTGGCCGGATATCTCGGCATTTTAACTGCCGTGCCCATTGCCGCAACTCTCAAAAGTACGTTGAGGTTACTTTCCCAAAAACATAATCTTCCACCAGCCATGAGTGGTACAAACAAAGATACAGCCCTGTCAGGAACCAATCCTCCTTAGTTAATCTCTTCCTCTCTTGCCCCTTGTTGCCCGCGCCAGTCTTCTCCTAATTGAATACTCACTGTTGAATCTAAAGCACCTGTGCTTTCCACAAACACTTCGCCAACGCCTAAGGCATTAGCAACCGCTTCTGCTGCTTCAATATTGCCATTTTGAGCAACAATACGGGTTTGAGATAAGGGTTCTCCCCAATCAGATGCCACATAAACATTGCGGAATCCTTCTTCTTGTAAGACTTGATTAACCGACTGCACGGCTTGGGGACGATCCGTACTATCTTGAATGGCAATGCGAATATAGGGAGAAACCTCATCGGGATGACTACTGGAAACTTGACCGATATCGAAATTACGAGCCATCATCTCATCAATTTGGCGATGGTTGGGCAGCCAATAGCTAATGGTTCGTTCTTGTCCTGGCACTTCTGCATTGCCGAACCGACCCGGTAACATTAACATTTCAATATTTTTCTGCTCGCGTTTCGCTGCAAAGCCAGCTAATGCCAATATTTCTTCGACACTTAAGTTGGTATCCACATTCGATTGAATCACCGAAAAAATACTGGGCACTCTCGCTAAGGTTCCCGGATGCAATGCCTGATCAATCACGGCTCGAATCAACAGTTGTTGACGTTGAACTCGTCCAATATCCCCATATTCATCATGACGAAACAACATAAAATCGACGGCAGTTTCGCCATCGAGACGCTGTCGTCCTTTTTTGATATCAATGTAAAGATGTTGGCTATCATCTCGATATTTCATATCTTTGGGCACATAAAACTCAACCCCGCCCAAAGCATCAATTAACTTTTCGACCCCTTGCACATTGACGCGGACATAACGGTCAATGGGAACATCCTCTAATAAATCGCTAATCGCTTCTGCACTGAGAGCAGCACCCCCCCGTTGATTGGCGGTGTTGATCTTCACCCGTCCGTAACCAGGTAAATAAACAGGCGTATCCCTAGGAATAGAAAGAATGGAAAGGTCATCCGTGTTGGGATTAAACCGCATCAGCAACATCGTATCGGTTAACCCTTTAAAGGAATTGACTCGCGCATGATATCCACCTACTTCTTGTGGCGATTGTCCTAGGTCAGAGCTTAAAACCTTGGTTCCTAAAACTAAAATATTAACAGGTCGGGTTAATTTCGGTAATTGTAGAGGAGCCTGTTTAGAAATCGTTTCTTCTTCGTTAAATGCGGCGCTCTGTTCGGGACTATCAGGGGTCACTTGCAACGGTTTAGAAGATAACGTTACTGCTAATAAGGCACCCGCCGTTGCCGATAGCATTGCTACACCCGATAATCCGAGTCCAATTAAAAACCAATTGCGGGACTGAGACGGCTTTTTTTTCGGAGTTGGGACTTTTTTGGCTCTTGGAGATGGTTGCGTTCTTTGGACTTGCACAGGCTTCCTCACACTCACTCAATTTTCTGCAATGATAGCTTGATTTATTTTAGTGGCTTTTTCGGGAAAAACGACCTCTATTAATGACGATTTTGCCAAAGACTACACAGAACGAGACCGAAATAGCTGATTAGCAAGAGTACTCATGCCGGGAAGTTTTGGTGTTTTTCCTCGCCAGAGACGAATTAGTAATACCAAACAAGTCACAAAATAACCTGATGTGATTAATCCGTCGAGATAAAGTAACCGTATTGACCAAATAGGAGAAGGCGTTACGCTACTGCCAACACCAAGAAGACTATAAGCAATTAACCACGATAAAGCAAGGAGGATGGCTAAACGACTCACATTTCGTGCTTGATGGTTTTCTTGATGTCGAGAGAGAGTCCACAGGGCAGGAAGAGTTCCCACAATCGGCAGTAAATAAAGACTCAAGCGGGTAGGAGACGGTTCGTTTGGCATTATTTTTCTGAATTGAACTAAAGACAGTTTACCCAATGATCGGGCTTTCTCTTTCTGGAGATAGAAAAAATTGATTCTCGCTCTAAAGATTAGTTACAAAGGAATTAGAGGCAAAATTTCGCTACACAATCTTTTTCTTTTGTTGCTCACTTATATTCCTAGGCTATTATGACGAAATCTAACACGTTAAGAATCGTTTCCCTGTTACCGAGTGCAACAGAAACCGTTGCTGCTTTAGGTCTAACTGATTGCTTAGTGGGACGTTCTCACGAATGCGATTATCCATCTGAAGTCCAATCTTTACCGGTTTGTACACAAGCCCGTTTAAACCCGGGAAAAAATAGTGCCGGGATTGATCAAGATGTTCAAGAATTGATGCAATCGGCACTGAGTATTTATGAAATTAAGGTTGATGTTCTAGAAAAACTACAACCAACGCATATTATCACGCAAGATCAGTGTGATGCTTGTGCAGTGAGTATGGCACAAGTTCAACAAGCGGTATCCCAAATGGTCTCGAGTCAGCCCGACGTCATTTCCCTACAAGGGAATGTTTTGACGGATGTTTGGGCGGATATAAAACGTGTGGCTGACTGCCTTGGTGTTGACTCCCAATCAGCATTGCGCGATCTGCAAAATCGGGTTGATGCCTGTACGCGCCTTACCGATGAGATTCCAGAAGCAGATCGTCCTCGAGTAGTGACAATGGAATGGATTGAGCCGCTGATGTCGGGGGGAAATTGGCTTCCTGAATTGGTCAAAATGGCAGGGGGAACGCCAGTTTTGGATGAAACTGGAACGCGATCGCGCTATCTTGACTGGCAAGAATTACTGGAAGCTGATCCAGATGTCATTGTGATTATGCCCTGTGGCTTCAACTTAGAACGCACGCGCAGCGAAGCCCAAGTTTTAGCTCAACGTTCAGGTTGGTCACAGCTCAAAGCGGTGCAAAATAACCGTGTTTATATTGCCGATGGCAATGCTTATTTTAATCGTCCCGGTCCGCGTTTAGTGGATTCTTTAGAAATGCTGGCTGAAATGTTACATCCCCAACACTTTTCCGATCATTACCAAGGAAAAGGTTGGGAGGTGTTGAAAATAACAGCGAATGTTTAATGTTTCCCGTGGGTTGGACAAGGGGGTGCCGAAATTGAGCGATCCAGCCAACCCACTGCTTGCTTGAGGTGAGCAAGGGCTTCTTCGGTTTGAGAAGATTGGAGATAAACTAAAGCGGCTGTAATGTGTTGATTAGCTTGCGCCTTACGGTTGGCTTTGAGACGATGCCAATCATTGGGCGCGATCGCGCACTTGTCGGCAAGGAGTTGTGCCAGTTCCAAGGTTGTTTTTTCCGCGAGATCGTCGCTGGTAGCAGACGGACTAAGTTGTGACATAAGTTTGGTTTCCCTTCCAGGAGTACAATGACTAACGAGCCAACACGATCTATTGTAAAATGCCTGCTGCTAATTCTCAGCCCCCACCAGATGACCAACAATGGGAAATCCAATTCCAACAAGTCGAAGCCGATCTCATTGATTTGCGACGACGATATAGTCAATTGCAGCGCGATCGCGCCCAAAAAGAAGAATTAGAAACCCAACTCAAACGCCTGCAATCGGAAATCGAAGCATTAGAATATAATCTCGAAAGCCGTCTTGTGACTTGGAAAGATCTAGTAGAACCGTTTTGGCTGGCTGTGCGGTTCGGAGGCTTAGGGATGATTATTGGTTGGCTTTTAAAATCCTATAGTGGTCATTAAGACGAAAGCTAATTTCATGCTTGGAAAAGCAAGTTTTTTGCCAAGCTAACAGTGATATTTCCTCATACTGAAAGCCATTATATGCAGGAAATACAGCCATTAATCTCTTATGGATTAAGCCAAGAGGGTTACGCGCTATAATGATGCTTTTGACAGCTTTAAAAACATCAACTTAAACTTCCTTTTTATGAAAATTGCAATTACCGGCGGCACTGGCTTTGTCGGGACACGGCTCGTACAAAAATTAGCAGATGCTGGACATAGCATCGTGATCTTTACGCGCAGTAAAGAAAGAGGAGAACAGGTTTTTCCGAAAAAATTCTTTCCGAAAGTGGAAATTTTTAGCTATGATCCCATGCAACCCGGCTCATGGCAGGAAAAAATTGTTACTGCTGAAGCAGTAGTGAATCTAGCGGGTGCCGGCATTGCTGATCAACCGTGGACACCAGAACGGAAACAAGAAATCCTTGATTCTCGGATTAAAACCACAAACTACCTGGTCGAAGCCATTCAGCAAGCGGACACCCAACCACAAGTGCTCATTAATGCTTCTGCTGTTGGATATTATGGCACAAGTGAAACCGCAACCTTTGATGAAAACAGCAGTTCTGGAGATGATTTCCTCGCTTCAGTGTGTCAAAAATGGGAAGCGACCGCGAAGGAAGTGGAAAAGACAGCAACCCGTTTAGTCATTTTTCGGTTTGGGATTGTTTTAGGTGAAGGGGGTGCATTAGGGAAAATGTTAACGCCGTTTCGTCTCTTTGCCGGAGGTCCTTTAGGTAGCGGCAAACAGTGGTTTTCTTGGATTCATCTTGATGATTTAGTAAACTTGATTGAAACGGCAATTCATACCCCTGAGTATCAAGGCACCTATAATGCCACTGCTCCGAATCCAGTGCGGATGTCAGAATTATGTGAGAAGTTGGGAGAGGTGATGAATCGCCCCTCTTGGTTGCCGGTTCCGGAATTTGCATTAAAACTGTTGTTAGGAGAAGCAGCCCAAGCCGTTCTCGAAGGGCAAAAAGTACTTCCCAAACGAACTCAAGAACAAGGCTTTAGTTATCAATATCCGACGGTCAAGCCCGCGCTTGCTGATATCGTTAAACAGTAAAATTTTTTTGTCATTTGTCTTTTGTCCTTTGTCACTCAAGGAAAAGACTTGAGACCTTAACTCATAAATACTGACGAATGACTAAGAACTCATCACTGAAAACAAGATTTAGGAGAAAGTGACAATGACTGAAACGACACTGCCAAGTCAATATGATCCTTCAACAACGGAAGCAAAGTGGCAACAGTTTTGGGCGGATCAAGGCGTATTTCAAGCCCATCCGGAAAAGGGCGGCAAACCCTTTTGTATTGTTATTCCGCCGCCCAACGTCACGGGAAGCCTCCACATGGGACATGCGTTTAATACCGCGTTGATTGATGTGTTGGTGCGATACCATCGGATGCGAGGCGATAATACCCTCTGTCTTCCCGGAACGGATCATGCCAGTATTGCCGTCCAAGCCATTATCGACAAACAACTAAAGGAAGAAGGGTTAACCCGCTTTGAGATTGGACGGGAGAAGTTTTTAGAACGGGCTTGGCAGTGGCGACAGGAGTCTGGCGGTAGCATTGTCAATCAGTTGGAACGCTTAGGCTTATCGGCGGATTGGTCGCGGGAACGCTTCACCATGGATGATGGGCTATCGGCAGCGGTGCGCACGGCATTCGTCAAGTTGTACGAAGAAGGGCTGATTTATCGCGGGAAATATATGGTGAATTGGTGTCCTGCCTCTCGTTCTGCGATTTCCGATCTGGAAGTAGAGAATAAGGAAGTTAAGGGGTATCTCTGGCAGTTTCGTTATCCCTTGCGTGATGGCAGTGGGGCAATTGAAGTGGCAACCACGCGCCCGGAAACCATGTTAGGGGATACAGCAGTGGCGGTCAATCCCAATGATGAACGCTATCAGCACCTAATTGGGAAAACAGTGACGTTACCCTTGCTGGGACGAGAAATTCCGATTATTGCCGATGAGTATGTGGATTCCTCCTTTGGTACCGGTTGTGTGAAAATTACTCCCGCCCACGATCCCAATGACTTTGCCATGGGAGAACGTCATAACCTTCCGTTTATCACGGTGATGAATGAAGATGGAACGATTAATGAGAATGGCGGTGAGTTTGTGGGGCAAGATCGCTTTGAAGCGCGGAAAAATGTCGTGAAGCGGTTAGAAGAAGAAGGCTGTTTGGTAAAAGTGGAAGATTATGTTTCGACCCTCCCTTACAGCGATCGCGGTAAAGTGCCCATTGAACCCTTAATCTCAACGCAATGGTTTGTCAAAATTGAACCGCTGGCGAAAAAGGCACTCGCGTGTCTTGATCAAGACAATTCCCCTTATTTTGTGCCTCAACGCTGGAAGAAAGTCTATCGCGACTGGTTGGTGAAATTAAAAGACTGGTGTATTTCCCGACAATTGTGGTGGGGACACCAAATTCCCGCGTGGTATGTGATCAGCGAAACCCAGGGACAAATTACGGATGAAACGCCGTTTATTGTTGCCCATAGTGAAGCAGAAGCCAAAGCACGCGCGATCGCGCAATATGGCAACAACATTGAGTTACAACAAGATGCGGATGCCCTTGATACTTGGTTTTCTTCTGGGTTATGGCCCTTTTCTACTTTAGGATGGCCAGAAGAAACGGAAGATTTCAAAACCTATTTCCCCAACACAACTCTCGTTACCGGCTTTGACATTATCTTCTTCTGGGTGGCAAGAATGACCATGATGTCAGGACACTTTACCGGCAAAATGCCCTTCCGGGATGTTTATATTCATGGCTTAGTGCGGGATGAAAATGGCAAGAAAATGTCAAAATCGGCGGGGAATGGTATTGATCCGCTCTTCCTGATTCGCAAATACGGCGCGGACGCCCTCCGTTATACGCTGATCCGAGAAGTCACCGGCGCGGGACAAGATATTAGCCTCCAATACAACCGAGAAACCGATGAATCGAGTTCGGTGGAAGCTTCCCGCAACTTCGCCAATAAACTCTGGAACGCCTCGCGGTTTGTTTTTATGAATCTGGATGGGAAAACCCCGGAACAGTTAGGAACGCCGGATCTAGAGAAATTAGAAGACAGCGATCGCTGGATGCTGTCTCGGTTTAACCAAATTACGAAAGCCACCCGCCAGGACATCGAAAGTTATGGCTTAGGAGAAGCCGCGCAAGGCTTGTATGACTTTATTTGGGGCGATTTTTGCGACTGGTATATCGAACTGACAAAATCGCGCCTGAACGATAAAAATAATCCTGAATCACGCCTCGTTGCCCAACAAACTCTGGGTTATGTCCTGGAAGGAATCTTAAAACTCTTACATCCCTTTATGCCTCATGTCACCGAAGAAATTTGGCATACCCTCACAGAACAGTCTGACCAAACCTTAGCCTTACAGCCTTATCCGGAAGTGGATGAGTTAGTTCCAGGTCGTACCCCGCAAGCGACAGCAACAGGAAAAAGCAAAACGCTTTGGGAAGAGATCCAAACTCAAATTGAAATCTTTCCTAAACAGTTGAATCCATCTCTCTTATCGCGGGTTGGCATTGCGGTTCTCGGGGTATTTCTCTTCACCCTGGTGTTTGCCTTTATTCTGACCTTAGAACAGTTCCCGCTCATTCCCAGTTTCTTGAAATTGGTGGGCGTGGGTTACACCGGATGGTTTATCTATCGCTATCTGCTAACCCAACAGAAACGAGAAACTTTCCAAAAAGTGTTTCAGGAAAAAAAAGAAGCACTTCTGGGTGACACCTTGGGGAGTGGCGGCGCGATTGCAGCCCAGAATACCCTGATTAATCCCCAATTAGAACAAGAATTTGAATTAACCTTTGCCACAATTCGCACGATTCGCAATTTACGGGCGGAAGCCGGGATTAAACCAGGGATGAAAGTCAATGTCATCCTGCAAAGTGAGAGTGAAAAAGAACGAAATATTCTCAGTAATGCTGAAAAATATATCCGTGACTTAGCCAAGGTGGAGGCATTAACCGTTACCTCTGCGTTAACTGAAGATAAACAGCAGGTCATTGCTGGAGTGGTGGGAACAATCCAAGTTTTAATTCCGCTTGCTGGCGTTGTGGATGTAGAAGTTTTGCGGAGTAAGTTAGAGAAAAATCTCAGCAAAGTAGAAGGAGAAGTCAAATCCTTGCAAGGTCGCTTGAATAACGAGAACTTTGTTAACAAAGCCCCTGATGAAGTCGTACAAGGGGCAAAAGATGCCTTAGCGGAAGCGGAAAAACAACAGTCCATCTTAAAGGAAAGACTCGCGCGACTGGGTTGAAGCATCCTGACCAGTTAACTCAGTGGGTTCAGGGGAAAAGTGAAAAGGAAAAAAGACTTTCGAGCCTTTCCCCTTGATCCGTAATGAATACAAGAAAATTGAATAAAAGGGCGCGATCGCGCCCAAAGGGAGGGGCTTGAGACCCTAGATTTCAACGGTCAGTTACCAACTGTATTGCCTGTCGTGGGATGAATCCCTGATTGGACTTGCCATAAAGCAGTATAAATTCCGTTCAGTTCTAATAAGT
>CAZBPR010000034.1:0-9014 GCA_964493825.1 uncultured Dactylococcopsis sp. | reverse complement strand
TCCCCTGTTCTACAATTTGACCTTGATCCATGACATAAATGTGGTCACAATGGCGAATGGTGGAGAGGCGATGCGCGATCGCGATGGTGGTGCGGTTTTGTGTGATGACATCTAAGGATCGCGCAATGGCAGCTTCGGTTTCATTATCAACCGCGGAGGTGGCTTCGTCTAAGATTAAAATCGGTGGGTCTTTGAGTAAAGTCCGCGCGATCGCAAGGCGTTGTCGCTGTCCACCCGAAAGTTTTTGCCCTCGTTCCCCGACAATGGTGTCATAACCTTGGGGTAACTTTTGAATAAAGTCATGGGCTTCGGCGAGTTTAGCCGCGTGAATGATTTCGTCTTCAGTTGCATCAATTTGACCATAGGCGATATTTTCAGCAACGGTTCCCTGGAACAGGAACACATCTTGACTTACCCAACCGATACAACGGCGAAGATCGTAAATATTTAAGGTTTGGATATCTTGTCCATCAATGAAAATCTGCCCCTGTTGCGGTTCGTAAAAGCGCAGTAATAGCTTCACCAGCGTACTTTTCCCCGAACCGGTTGCGCCGGCAATGCCAATACTTTCTTTGGTCCCAATATGGAGAGAAAGGTCTTGAAATACGGGGTGCTGTCCGGGATAAGCAAACGTTACTCGATCCAGCTTAATCTCACCTTCCACTGCCTCAGCAGGAAAGGGTTGATCGCCCGTAGCAATCGCGATCGGTGTATCTAAGACGTTCATGACCCGATAAATAGAAGCCATCGCCCGTTGATATTCATCCATCAATTCACTTAAGGCTGTAAAGGGCCATAAGAGTCGTTGGACAATAAAGACAATAAAGCCGTAAGTCCCGGCTGAGAGTTCCCCATTTGAGACAGCTAATCCCCCTAAAAATAAAGTTGCGGTGAAACCCATTAAAATCAAAATCCGAATCGAAGGGACAAACGCGGCACTTAACGCAATCGCTTTGCGGTTACTCTGGCGGTAGGCTTCACTTTCTTTTTTAACGCGATCGCGCTCATAGGTTTCCGCCGTAAAACTTTTAATGGTGGCAATCCCAGACAGATTATTACTCAAACGACTATTAATGAGTCCCACTTTATCCCGCACCTCTGCATAACGAGGGGCGAGCATTTTTTGGAACGCGATCGAGCCCCACAACACAAACGGAATCGGTAACATCGCCAGCCAAGACACCCCAGGAGCTAATACAATAAAGGTTCCCCCGACAAATAAAATCGTCGTGAAAAAACGGAGTAATCCATACGCCCCAAAATTCAAAAATCGCTCTAATTGGTTAATATCATCATTAAGAACCGCGAGAAAGAAGCCAGTGCTGCGTTCTTCAAAATAACTCAACTCCAACTCTTGCAAGTGGCTATAGGTTTCGATGCGCAGTTTATGTTGCAAGGTTTGAGCTAAGTTTTGCCAGAGACGACTGTAAGCATATTCAGTAAGGGATTCTAAACTCCAGATTAAAAATGTGATTAAAGAGACCACAGCCAGTTGAGCGGGTATGCTATTAAAGCCGAGGCGTGCAATTAAAGAATTTTCTTCTTGCACGACCACATCAATGGCAATCCCAATCAAATAAGGGGGGGCAAGGTCAAAAATGGTATTGAGAATCGAACACGCGATCGCGCCAGCCACTTGACCATGATAATTGCGACTATAACGGAAAAGGCGGGATAAAGGATGAGTAGCAGGAAACATCAGCATTGTTGCGAAAAAAGTAGCCAAACCGATTTTAGCCGACGGTCACCGGAACTAAGCATGAGGACAGGCGCCTCCTGTTTAAAGAAGCGTAACCTCTGACTTAGACACGAATCAAGTCAGAGAGAGGCGATCGCGTAGTACATACTTCCTCAATCGTTAAGAATACCGTCCAAACTATATTTTCGTTCTTGGGGAAAGCGATCATCTGGGTTAGACATAGAAAATTAAAGAACGCAGTTCGTGATCATCGCCACCATAACAGCAAAGATGGGATAACGGATCACAGAAAGACAATATAAGATTTAGGAGTGAAATTGGACGAAAAATGATGTCCTTTGCTGATCACAATCGAGGATTCAACTTGCAATAACGGCTCAGAGATATTTGCAAATTATTCTTAATACATCTAAGATATTTGATTACTGATCATCATCAGTCAATCTGAATTTATCTTGCGATTTTATCAAGTATTGTGAACTCAAAAAGCGTTCATCAGCGAAACAATTCAGTCTCTCTGCGGTGGCAGCCCTTTATGGGCCTAATCCTTGGCGGAATAATTCTCCTCGGGTGTTTTCTCAGTAATTTGGCTTTTGGGGCAGCAGATATTGCTTTCGAGGATGTTTATAGCGCTTTCTTTAAAAATGACGGTTCAACCGAACATTTGATTATTCGGACGGTTCGCCTCCCGCGATCGCTGATTGCCACCTTTGTCGGGGCAGCGCTTGCCGTTGCGGGGGCAATTATGCAAGGTATTACCCGTAATCCTCTGGCGTCACCAACTATTTTGGGGGTAAATGCTGGCGCTTCTTTAGCAGTTGTTCTCGCCACTTTCCTTCTCAGCAATAGCGGACTCAGTTTATATGTTTGGTTGGCATTTTTCGGTGCAGCCAGCACTGCTGTGACGGTCTATTTTTTAGGCTCGATGGGTCGCGGTGGTTTAACACCAATTAACTTGACACTTGCTGGGGCTGCGCTCACTGCATTTTTAAGTTCTTTTACCACTGGGATTTTAATAATCAGTCAGCAGACCCTGGATCAAATTCGCTTTTGGTTAGCCGGATCGCTTGCCGGTCGCGATATTGAGCTATTTTGGCAAGTTTTACCGTACTTCATGATTGGCTTGTTACTCGCCTTAGGATTAGGGAGACAATTAACGATGTTATCTCTGGGTGAAGAGATCGCAAAAGGATTAGGACAGCGAACGGTTCTCGTAAAAATTACTGCTGCCGTTAGTGTAGTGTTGTTAGCGGGTTCGAGTGTTTCTAGTGCCGGTCCCATTGGCTTTATTGGTTTGGTTGTACCGCATATCACTCGCGCGCTAATTGGCGTCGATTATCGTTGGTTATTGCCTTATGCAGCAATTTTTGGCGCTATCTTGCTCTTATTAGCTGATTTAGGGGCTCGTTTGTTATTTCAACCCCAAGAAATTCCAGTGGGATTAGTCATGCCTTTAATTGGTGCTCCGTTTTTCATTCATTTAGTGCGTTCTCAGGTCAAACGTTAACTCATGAAATCTCCTTGGCTCGTCATCCGTCCCCAAAACGTTCCCGTCTCTTTCCGTGTTGATCGGCGAGTGCCAATCACGTTATTGATCCTAAGCATCATTACTGTCGTGGCAATGGTGATCAGTGTGAGTTATGGTGAATACCCAGTGCCACCCCTAGCAATGCTGAAAACTGTTTTCGGGTTCGAGAGTGCGAACTCTGATTATGCCTTTATTATCCGCACTTTAAGATTGCCGCGTACCCTCGTTGCCTTTGCTGTGGGCGTTGGACTCGCGATCGCGGGAAGCATTACCCAAGGCATTACTCGCAATCCCCTTGCCTCCCCAGGCATTATTGGGGTTAATTCTGGGGCTTCTCTGGCGGCTGTCACCTTACTGATTGTATTCCCTTCGATTTCTAGTGCTTGGCTACCGGTGGTTGCCTTTGTCGGAGGATTAACGGTTGCTATTCTTATTTATCTCTTTGCTTGGAAAGGGGGAAGTTCTCCCATTCGCCTGATCTTAGTGGGAATTGGCTTAAACCTAATTGCAGGGGCGTTGACTAATCTGATGACGACCTTTGGTAATATCAATAATGTTTCACAAGCCTTAGTTTGGCTCACTGGAAGTGTTTATGGGCGCAGTTGGGAACAATTATTCATTCTTTTACCATGGTTAATCATCTTTGGTTTGCTGGCTCTTGTCATGGCTAGAGAACTGAATGCTCTCAGTTTAGGTGATGAAGTGGCAAGGGGATTAGGCAATCGTGTTGAGTGGCAACGCGGAAGTTTACTCCTTACGAGTGTTGCCCTTGCTAGTGCCTCTGTTGCCACCGCCGGTTCCATTACCTTTGTAGGCTTAATCGCGCCTCATATTTCTCGCAAATTGGTGGGGGGAACTCACGAAGGGCAACTCCCCACGGCTGCCCTTCTGGGTGGTTTGTTAGTCGTGGTTGCTGATTTACTGGGACGAATGCTGTTTGCCCCAACGGAACTGCCTTGTGGTCTAATTACAGCTGTTTTGGGTGCGCCTTTTTTCATCTATTTACTGATTCGCAAACGCTAGCAACGAGAAACTGTCATGAACCGACTGGAAACACAACACCTTACCCTTAGCTATGATGGAACGCCCATTATTCATGACTTAGATTTAGGGATTCCCTCGGAAAAAATTACCACTTTAGTGGGTCCCAATGGCTGTGGCAAATCAACTTTACTGCGAGGACTGGCGCGATTATTAAAACCTCGTCGCGGGACCGTTTATCTCGATGGCGCAGTCATTTCGCAACTGTCCACAAAAGGCGTTGCCAAACGCTTAGGCATTCTTCCACAAAGCGCGATCGCGCCAGAAGGGTTAACCGTACGAGATTTAGTGGCACAAGGACGATATCCGTACCAAAACTGGTTCCAACAGTGGTCGCAAGAAGATGAAAAAATGGTGAATTGGGCATTAGAGCTATCAGGGATGACAGAATTTGCCGAACGCCCCCTTGACAATCTTTCTGGGGGACAGCGACAACGGGCATGGGTGGCGATGGCACTAGCGCAAAATACGGAGATTCTCCTCTTAGATGAACCCACCACCTTCTTGGATTTAGCTCACCAAATTGACATTTTAGATTTACTCTCAGAACTGAATGAAACCCAGGGAAGAACGATTGTTATGGTTCTCCATGACTTGAACCAAGCTGCCCGTTACGCCGATCATTTGGTTGTTATGCAGGAAGGTCAGATTTACGACTACGGTACACCAGAAAAAGTGATGACTGAAACGATGGTCGCGCACGTTTTTGGAGTAGAAGCGCGAATTGTTCCTGATCCTGTTTTGGGAACTCCCATGTGTATTCCGTTAAGTCGGCAAAGTCAATCAAATTTAGGGAAAGCCCAGTAAGTAAGCAAGCAATTGACGAGAGCGTCTCCCCTCAATCGTCAATGGGAAACAGGTCGTGGTACGATTACTTTCTGGTTCAGGAAATGTAAAAAAACATGATCACCGTTGCTTTACCCAAAGGGGCATTACTAGAAGAAAGTATTCGTTTATTTCAACAAATTGGTTTAGATTTTAGTGCATTTAATGATCCGAAAAATCGCGCCTTACAAATTGTTGATCCGACAAATACGGCAAGAGCATTGTTAGTCAGAGCATTAGATGTCCCTGTTTATGTGGAATACGGACAAGCGCAAATTGGCATCGTTGGTTATGATGTCTTGCGGGAAAAAACACCAAAGGTAGCTGACTTAGCAGATTTACAGTTTGGTTACTGTCGTTTATCAGTCGCGGTGAAATCGGATAGCAATTATCAGCAATCATTAGATTTACCCGCTCATGCGCGAGTTGCGTCCAAGTTTGTCCAGTGTGCGCGCGAGCATTTCCATGGCTTGGATTTACCAGTTGAAATTGTTCCACTATACGGATCTGTGGAATTAGGACCCATTACTGGTATGTCAGAAGCAATTGTCGATTTAGTTTCCACGGGACGCACTCTCCGGGAAAATGGTCTCGTGGAAATCGATTTATTATTTGAAAGTACGGCACATCTGATTGCACATCCTTTGAGTTATCGTTTGAATCGCAGTCATCTGACTGATTACTGTCAAGGCATTCGAGAGGCGATTACTGTTAAGCCCGAAGAGCTTACGGCTTCCCAATAACAGTGAATGAACCATGAAAATTATCACTAATCACTGATGACTAAGGTGTGCTAACTGCTAGAACTCCCACTGAAGACTCGTCCTAGCTGTTTGAAGTTTTCGAGAACATTCCCTGTTCCTAAAACTACACATTTAAGGGGATCAGGAGCAACATGAGTGACAATACCCGTTTCATGACTGATTAACGTATCCAGTCCCCGCAGCAGAGCCCCTCCACCAGCCAGCATAATACCGCGATCAATAATATCCGAAGCCAGTTCTGGGGGTGTGCGTTCCAAAGTTCGTTTTACGGCTTCGACAATGACCGATAAGGGTTCGGACATACTTTCCCGAATTTCGGGGGCTTTAATCGTAACCATGCGCGGTAAACCGGAGAGCAAGTGTAATCCCCGTACTTCCATCGCTAAGTCATCATCCCCATCTGTGGGATAAGCTGAACTGACACGAATTTTAATTTCTTCAGCGGTTCGTTCCCCAATCACTAGGTTATGCACCTTTTTCATATATTGAGTAATGGCATCGCTGAGTTCATCCCCAGCAACACGCACGGATTCACTAAGTACTGTTCCTTGTAAACTGAGTACGGCAACTTCTGTCGTTCCCCCACCAATGTCAATCACCATATTTCCGGTAGGTTCGGCAACAGGTAAACCGGCTCCAATTGCCGCTGCAACCGGTTCATCAATCAAATACACATCCCTTGCCCCAGCTTGTAGCGCTGCTTCCATCACAGCTCGTCGTTCGACACCGGTGACGCCGGAAGGAATGCCAATCACAATGCGTGGCGAAACTAAAGCTCTGCCGCCATGTACCCGTTGGATAAAATGTTTGAGCATGAGTTCGGCATTCTCAAAATCAGCAATGACACCATCTCGCAGAGGCCGCACGGCAACAACATTGCCAGGGGTCCGCCCTAACATTTGTTTGGCATCTTCTCCAACGGCAAGTGCTTCTTTCGTATTTTGATCAGTGGCTACCACTGATGGCTCTTGTAGCACAATCCCTTTGCCCGAAACATAAACTAGGGTGTTTGCTGTGCCGAGGTCAATTCCCATATCCCGTGAGAGAGATAACCGACTCCAAAAACTCACTCCTTTCTTTGCCCCCAAAGTGCTATTCATCATCTTAATTTTTTGCCAGAGCCACAGGCTCTATATTGATGTGGATTTTATTATTTTTGTCACCGTTCCGTCTAGTGGGAAAACCACGGTTTCTAGAAAAAGATTGATTAAAGTTAAACTAAAAGCAGTATTTTGGGTTGTCTCGTTTGCTTAAGCTTGGAGGAGCAAGTTATGAATCTTAATGTTATTCATCTCGTAGGTCGCGCGGGTGTGGATCCCGAGGTTAAATATTTTGAAAGCGGTACCGTTTTATGTAAGTTTCCGATCGCGGTGGATCGGCGCAGTAAAAGAGATGATAAACCCGACTGGTTTGAACTTGAAATGTGGGGGCGCACGGCGGAAGTCGCGTCTGAATATGTTCGTAAAGGAAAACAAGTGGGGATTCAGGGTAAGTTAAAAATTGAGAGTTGGCAAGATCAAAATGGCAACAATCGTTCCCGCCCAGTTATTCGTGTGGACCGCTTAGAACTACTCGGTGGCAAAGGGGATCAAGGGGGATCAGGACTAGATTATACGCCAGATGAATTTTAATTTATTACTCTAGGAATTTGGCGAGTCTTCCATAAGCCTGTAGTCTAGAACTTGTAGCATTGGAAGATTAAAAAATTATGATGAGTCGTTTTCGTCAAGCTGTCGAAGCGAAAGAATTTTTAGTAACGGCTGAGGTAACTCCTCCCAAAGGCGGGAATCCCGAGCGGATGCTACAGGTAGCACAATCCTTAAAAGGGCGTGTTCATGCTGTCAATATTACTGATGGCAGTCGCGCTGTTTTGAGGATGTCCTCTCTGGCAGCATCAGTGGTGCTCTTAAAGCATGATATTGAACCGGTGTGTCAGATCGCCTGTCGCGATCGCAACCTGATCGGCATTCAAAGTGATTTAATGGGAGCGCAAGCCCTTGGCATTCGCAATATCCTTGCCCTGACCGGTGATCCAGTCAAAGCTGGCGATCATCCGAAAGCTAAAGCTGTCTTTAACTTAGAGTCGGTTCGCTTATTGAAGTTAATTGGTAAACTCAATGCGGGAACAGACTTTAATGATAAAACACTCCCTGATGGAGCGTTAGATTTGTTTGCTGGCGCAGCAGTTGATCCCCAATCCGATAGTTGGTCAGGTTTGCAAAAACGATTTGAGCGCAAAGTCGAAGCAGGAGCTCAGTTTTTCCAGAGTCAAATGCTTACTGACTTTGATCGCTTAGAAAAGTTTATGAATGAAATCGCTTCCGCCACAGATAAACCGATCCTTGCGGGAATTTTCTTATTTAAGTCGGCAAAAAATGCTCGCTTTATTCAGAAATATGTCCCTGGGGTTCATGTTCCTGAAGAAATTATCCAACGTTTAGATAGAGCCAAAGATCCCTTAAAAGAAGGGATAAAAATTGCTGCTGAACAAGTGCAGACAGCTCGTGAACTTTGCCAAGGGGTACACATGATGGCCATCAAAAAAGAAGAAGTGATCCCAGAAATTCTCGATTTAGCTGGAGTAAAGCCAGTTGAAGGCATTAAATTCCCGACAACTGCGCAAGTTCGCTAAAAGAAGCCGGGTTCCAAACGAGATTTAACCAGAATCATCACAGGTTGAATTCAATTAAAAACAGTGTCATAGCTCTGTTAATTACAGAAAGGTGGCACTGTTTTTTTTAGCGGGAAAACGGTGCTTGTTTCTCTCCTCAGTAATGCGTAATCCCCCTCAACCATGGGAAGTCCTGCTCAATTCTTGAAGATTTTGCATCAATCCTAGTTACTCTACAGTAGTCCGACAAAGTGTAAGGGACCCGCACCACTGATTAATTCAATCATGAGAGCGAGAAAGCCTAACATCGCTAAACGACCATTCCACACTTCTGCAGTTGTTGTCATTCCCCACTCCCACCGTTCCTGTGGATACATTTTGAGGTTTTTCTTTAAGGGAGTCACTTCTGCAAAGCCTCGATCTGGGGAATTTAGGGCATGATCGACACAGTTAGTCAGGGCTTGGATAAAAGTGGAATCAGTATTTAAGGCAGGAACTCGTTGGAAGTTTTCTACTCCCGCTTCTTCAGCGAGTTCGCGATACTCA
>CAZBPR010000033.1:0-25185 GCA_964493825.1 uncultured Dactylococcopsis sp. | reverse complement strand
CCAGGACAAGATAGTCATTGCCAATTGCCGATGGATCTCGTTCCATGAATAAAGCCGTTAACAAATACTCGACTTCATGCTTGTGCGCGATCAGCAAATCACAATCACGGCAATAGCGGCAAGTATAATTCAAAGCAACAAGGTGCAACGGATCAATATGGCTTAGCAACGGAACTTTACGCTGCACTGTTTTCTTTTCACAGAAGGGAATCTGGGTTCGTTGACTTTGAAACATAGACGGCTTTCTTGACACCAAAACAGGGGCATCTCGGTCTCTCAGAGAGGCTTTCAGCATCGGCAAGAAAACGACCGTTTTCTTGCCTGCCTTCAGTTGCAGTTAATCCTGGCTGACATGGATGATTGCAGGTTTGACGGTTTATGATTGCAGTCTACTACATCTATTCAGTAATGAGTTTACTAAATGTGAGTTGACAGAAATATGTCATCATCTTCGGAAGGAATTCTCATAACATATCCCTCAAATTGCTCGTTTTTAAGAAATTCAAAACTTTCGCTTAGTTCCAATAGAACTTGCGTCTCAAGATATTCTCGTTGATTTGCCTCACCCTGGTACTCCTCTAACCACGTTGGAGGGTTTTCTAGAAAAGAACTCATCAAAAATGGATCAGCGGAGAATGCATCAACGCCTATATAGAAGAACTCGACTCTAGATTCAGAATCAACTCTTGACTTAGGTCGCGACCCCTCTTGAGGAGGCTTTTGAATTACTGTGGCTAGCTTCTCTTTATTCAAAATCAGAATAAGCTTCTCGTTTGGCTTACAGTAAACTTCATATATTGGAATGTCGAAATTATAAAAATTCAGCCATCCCACTAAACTATTTATCGCATTTTCTGGAACTAATTCTTGATTAGTCCATTTAGACTTAAACTCACTTCTTCTTCTAATGAAGCTATTTAAGCTAGAGTTTGCGGCAATGATAAAGATGTTGCTTACACAATTCTTTAAGGATTCCAGAACCTCGGAAAAGCTTTCAACATTAGTTGAAGTACTCCACTCAACCAGCTTACTTGTGAAATAGGCATTCTCTTCAAATGCAAACAGACGACCAAGGTCTTCTCCCATGAGGATAGTGTGTGCATACCAATCTTCAAAGAACGCTTCCTTATCTAAAACCTGACTAGATGCAAGTTGCTCCTGTGAGTTGCTAATTGCTCCTATACTTCTGTCTTCATAAAGACCATAGTGAATAAAGATGTCTCGTAACTGGGTATTTTCGCTAAATGCCTTTTTAAAGTCGGCTCTAAACTCTTGAACTTTAGCTTGGCTGATCGGCTTAACTCTTACAATTCGTTTGAAATAATTCTCTATTCGATTTGTTAACTCTCTAAGAAAAGGGATTAGAAACTCGTCAAACAACAGGTCGATCTGATTAACATCTAGCCCAAGCTCTCTTATTAGTGAGGGAGTTTGACGAATCTCACCTGCTAAATTAATGTAGTATTCTTGAAGATTCTTCAAGTCGTTGAGGAAATGAATATCCGTAGGGATAGGTATTTGGAAAGAATTTATTCGCTGTCTCAAATTGTCAGGAGTTTGAATTCCTCTGGGAAGCGTTCTTAATAGCAAGAGTAGAAAGTATTTGTCAAAATAAACTTTGGCTCCATGATGATCATCCCAATAAGTAGAAACCTTGCCCTCAAAGTGATACCGTCTTGAGTATTGAGCAATCACTCCTTCTATGGTTGATGGCACGATACTTCGATTAAGCCATAACGCATCAGAATCAGGTGGTTGATTAAACTCCCACATGTACTTGATATAATCGTATCTCTGCTTGAATAGGCAGTAAGCTCCAAATGCAATTACTAGACCGTCTAAATTTCTACTCTTAATCAAAGCTGCTAGGCTAACTTTGATAACTTCTACACATTGCTTTAGATTTGGACTGTTTTCTGAAAGCTGATATATTTCTTCAATCTTAGATATAGAATCAATTTGCTCTACAAAGCTCTTATAATCGCTGAGAGAAATAGCTTTCCTATAAAGCGCATCAATTGACCTGAATTTTTCATCTATTTTGAATTCAGTATTTAATCTTGTATATGTTTCACCATTTGATTCTTCAAGTGCTTCCTTATAGTCATCTGGCTCCTTAGGTTCTTGAATGCCGCGATGTATACCATTCACTAAACATGAAATAAGTCCTTCGTAGACATCTGTTGCCCCTTGAGATATAAGGAACTGAACACCACGGAAAAAGTACTCATCAAATAAATCCAGATATGAAAGCTCAAAATTGTTAGAGAGGCTATCAAATACAATGTTGGTATAAAAGCTAACAGAAGTGGTATAGGCTGATGTAATGTCTCCTTTGGAAACAGCTTTTCTTCGGATTTCTGCAAAGCTGCTCAGAACTTGTTTGATAAAAACAGAGTTTCCCCTTTCTTCAGACATTTCACGTAGAAGTTGAAGGAAGTTGTAAAGAGCGGGTCTACCAACTTCGAGGTTCTGAGCTTCAATTGCAGTTTCATGAATTCTGGAAAATTGACTTATTGCTGAAGTGAATGTGATGAAGTAATCTTCTGGCTTCAGATGAATAAGGAATTGGGCATCTTGTTGTCTATCTCTATATGCTTCATAAAACTCAGGAGGAAGTAGTAAACGTTCAAACTCTTCAGGACGATCTATTTTTAGATCAAGAAATTCTTTAATAACCAAACGCATTTCGCTAAGAGTTTGGATCAGATATTTATCGCCTCTTCGACGGCTAACTTCATAGGACAGTACATCCCCCGTTCCCTCAAAAGCTGCAATGAGTTCGTTTTGTCTATGCGAAAGCTCTCTATCACTGAATTTCTTCCTGGATTTCAGTTTAATCAGCCCCTTCATGTCGATCAGTAACTGATCAATTAAGTATTTTGAGTTAACGGCGTAGTCTCTAACAGTGTTGAAGAAATTTATCAGTAGGGCAGTGCTTAAAAGAAATATAATTACAGTGAGCCATGCTAGAGCTTTCGGTAAAAATAGAGATAGTCCACCTGTGTAGAAGAATTTTAGTAAAACTGCAATAATAACGTTGGCTATCAGCAAATAAGGAAGTATCCTGACTGACCACTCATTACTGAATTTTCTGGTAATAACATTTGAGCTATACCTTTCAGATATTCTTGAGACTATTTCTAAACTCAATGGATAAGCGATCGCTATTACTGCTCCTTGGAAGGCAATAACATCTGATAAAAAAGCAACATCAGGAGTAAATGAACTAAAGGAATTCCAAATGAACGTGCAAGCTTGCGTCACCCACAACTTAAGTGATTCAATTTGGATGGGTACTATTTCTGCAAGTCTTGAGTGAAGCCTAATCAAGCCAAGCCAGTAACCTGAAGTAAGACCCAGAGCAAAAGAGAAAATAAGTTGGACTATCTTATTCTGAGGTGCGCTTCTAAAAAATTCTATAGCTTTCCTGATGAAGGTGACCTTGTTAAGCATATTTTCTTAATGGCTAGCTCTAAGTCTCCTGACACATCGAAACCGTAACTTTCTCCATGGATGCGCCCGCTAGTCCAACTAATGGAAAATCGGGAGAATGTGAGACAACACAAATCTTCCAAGATAGAATAAGCTTGCTCACTGTAAATCCCTCCTATTTTACGGAGCGGCATAACTATTTATTATGCGGAAACTTTCTGGATATCTATTCTGTATGGAGTAAATTTGAGAAATTTTCCGTATATTTAGCCTGTATAGAACGATATGAAGAAACTTTCGGGATATTCGTTGATGATGTCCTGACTTTTTCTGGATATCATAAGTTGTTATGCATCTATTTTGATCGCTCAAAAGTCTTACTGCAAGGAGTCTGGGCTGCAAAAATCCCAATTTAAATGCGCATCAGCTTACCCATACCAACCTATCACAATATCAAGAATTTTTCGGGATCTCATTCCGTGGAAAAAACTGCTTGAATAGGTTAGGGATGTAATTTGTCTCAAACATTATTCCTATCAAACTGAGAAAAGCTACATTAATTGGATAAAACGCTGCATTATATTTCATAACAAACGGCATCCTAAAGAAATGGGTGGAAGAGGAATTGAACGAGAGGGATGGCGAGGTCTCCTCGCCATATCCAATCGAGTTGTTGAAGAGTTTTTGACTCAATTTAGCGGCAGAAGAAAATTTAGCTGCGTTGACCCAGAATCGAGCTTTAATTGCAATTTTCCTATATCCTAAGAATTAAGGAAGGAGCTAATTCACTATGAATGCCATCAAAATTCCGACCGGGTTTAAGGTAACACCTGAACAGTTTGACGAGCTAGCCGTCACTAACACAGATGTGCGTATGGAACTAACCGCCCAAGGAGAATTAATTACGATGCCACCGACGGGAGGAACCGCTGGAAGAAGAAATTTCCGCTTATCTCAGCAATTGGCAAACTGGGCGGAACAAGACGGAACTGGAGTTGGCTTTGACTCATCAACAATTTTTGTTCTTCCTAATAGGGCGAGACGCTCTCCCGATGTAGCTTGGGTGAAACTAGAACGTTGGAATGCTCTAACTCCAGAACAACAAGACGGCTTTCCGCCCATTGCGCCTGATTTTGTGATTGAGTTAGTCAGTCCGAGCGATTTGAAGTCTCAGCGCTACGAAGATTTGCAACAAAAGATGCAGGAGTATCTAGATAATGGGGTGAGATTGGGATGGCTAATTGAACCAAGCACAAAAACGGTAGAAATTTATCGTTTGGAGAAAGCAGTTGAGATTCTGCAAAGCCCAAAAGCGGTAAGGGGAGAAGATGTATTATCTGGCTTTACCCTTGATTTGGAGCCAATCTGGCGTTAAAAGGTTTTTATGTTATTCAAACATTGAGTGAAAACCTAGGGGAGGAGTAGCTCACACTCTTCAATTTCGTGAGGATATTCTTGCTAAAAGCTGGACTGACGGGAAAGGAATTGATTCCAAATCGCCCCAAAATTAAAAACTTCTCTGTGGTATTAGGTCAATTCTCCTAAATGTAATTTAGGGCATATATCCTATTCAATTTAGGAAATTTGCTTCAGGTGGGGAGCAACTAGGGTTTTATAAGATGAAAATGTTTCAGATGAAGGAACAAATTAGTTATTCAATCGGAGCATTCTCATGCAAATTCAACTGACTCGAAAACGAATCATCAATACATTACTAATCGGAACAATGACCCTCGCGATCGCGAGCTTAAATATTCAGCCGGCTCAAGCCCAATTTCACCGTAGTGCCTTTCGTGAAATGTCGAGAGAACTGAACTTAAGTCGCTCAGAAATGCGGGAAATTGCTGGCATTATGCGAAACTTTAAATCTGAAGTTCAGGAAATTCTCACACCTGAGCAGTTCGAGCAACTCCAATCTGCACGGGAACAGCAACCGTCTCAACCTCAGACTCAGGATCCTCAAGAAGTTCAGGAAGCATTAAATTTGACAGACGATCAGTTAACCCAGCTTGCTGAAACACGCGAAGAAATGGTTATGGCGCTTCAAGCAGTTCTGACTCCCGAGCAACTGGAAAGAATGATGGAAACGATTGCTCTCAGTCAATTCTAAAAGGACATACTGCTTCTCTACTTCTAACTCATCAATCAATTGAGGTTTTGACGATGACAATTCAAGTGAAATTAAAATCCACAATTGCAACGCTGTTGATTTTAGGTCTGGCAACGACTCTAATCACCCCTGCTGCCTTGGCTGGAGAAAGTGAAGTCACCCGCACCGGTCGTAACGGTCGATCATATAGTACCCAACGGAGTTGGAGCCAGGGAGAATACAATCGCACAACGACAGGCTCTAACGGTAACCAGCATAGCACTGAGGCGATCTGGGGCGATGGGCAATTCAACAGCACTACCACCAACTCCAGTGGCTATGAGCGCAACACCAATGCCACTTGGGGAGATGGGGAATACGAGCGCAACACAACAGATTCCCAAGGTCGTTCTGTTGAAGTCCGACGTTTTCGTAACTAAAGTTAGCAGTCGATATTCGATACATGACTCCTCTGAATCTGATGGAAGAGGCTAGGAGGAGTTTTTTCTTAATTACTCATCATGTATTCAACCTTGCTATGAATAAACATACTTGCATAAAAACTCCGACAGCGATCGCGACTGAAGAATTAAGCGCTGCCACACTTAAAACATCTGAAAAAACAGCACCTAAAAGCCGTCGTTGGTCTTGGTTTGGAGGAACCTTGACACTGAGCCTACTTTTGCTTCTAGGCGGTGGAGTGGCTTTACGTCGCTCATTTGCGCCGATTCCAATTCGTGAGGCAAATCGGGCTGAGTCGCTGGAAACATTAACTGTACCGGTAACCCGTGAGACACTCCCGATTCGCATTGAAGGAAGTGGTACT
This sequence comes from uncultured Dactylococcopsis sp., assembly GCA_964493825.1. Taxonomy (GTDB): domain Bacteria; phylum Cyanobacteriota; class Cyanobacteriia; order Cyanobacteriales; family Rubidibacteraceae; genus Halothece. The sequence continues at coordinate 18,835 of CAZBPR010000033.1, read as the reverse complement.
GTTATCTCCAAGGACACTGTCAACCTGAGCCCGAAAACAACGGGTCGTTTAGCAGAACTCTCTGTCCAACAGGGCGATCGCGTTGAAGCGGGTCAGAGCGTCGCTCGCATGGAAGTCGGGAGTTTGGCGGCTGAGCAACAGCAACGAGAAGCCCAGCTTGCCCAAGCCAAAGCCGAATACGACAAAATTCTAGCTGGCAACCGTGAAGAAGATATCCGTCAGGTTGAAGCCCGTTTGGCTGCTGCCCAAGCTCAAGTTGACCTCAGTGCAACTCGTCTGGAACGGTTTGAGTCTTTAGCCCGTCAGGGGGCAATTTCTCAAAATGATTTGGATCAATATGTGAATGAAGCCCAAACAGCTGTGGCGAATTTCAATGAAGTGCAGCAACAACTCAAGGCGATGACTAATGGTTCTCGTCCCGAAGAAATTGCAGCAGCAGCAGCGAATGTCGCAACCGCTCAGGCTCAACTCAAGGCGATCAAAACCGAATTAGCAGAAGCAAATATCCGCGCTCCCTTTGATGGGCAGGTGACTCAAACCTATGCTACTGTTGGCGCGATTGTAACACCGACCACAACTGCTTCCGTAACCGCTTCTGCAACCTCAAGTTCAATTTTGGCGTTGTCTGCTGGTCTCGAAGTTGAGGTGGATATTTTAGAAGCCAACATTGGTCAGATTGAAGTGGGTCAATCGGTTGAGATTGTAGCCGAAGCATTTCCCAACCAAGTTTATGCAGGTCGAGTCCAGCAGATTGCCCCAGAAGCCATTATTGAGAATAATGTCACCACCTTTCAGGTCGGGGTTGAACTATTGGCTGGGGCTGACCAACTGCGATCGGGCATGACAGTGGATGCCACTTTTATCGGTGAACCATTAACCGATGCTTTGATGGTGCCCACTGTCGCGATCGCGACCCAAGAGGGACAACTCGGCGTACACATTCCAGATCGGGAGGGGAATGCAGACTTTCAAGCCGTCACCGTTGGCATCACCCAAGGAGGGAACACCCAAATTTTGCAGGGTCTGGAAGCGGGCGATCCCGTCTTCTTGGAACTTCCGCCAGAATCATAACACTCTTAGGTCAATCATGGGATTTAACATTCTCGAAAATGCCAAGATGGCAATTAAAACCCTAGCTGCGAATAAAATGCAAAGCGGTCTGACTATGCTAGGGATTATCATCGGCAACGCTTCTGTTATTGCGATGGTTGCAGCCGGAGAATCCACACAGGGGTTTGTCACGGAGCAATTTGAAGCCTTAGGCACTAACCTTTTATTCATCACTCCCGGTGATGCCCAAAGAGGACCCCTTGCCGGAACAACTCAGGCAGATACCCTAACCTTAGCGGATGCCGAAGCCATTCCCAAAGAAGTGTCCGCAGTCAGCGCGATCGCGCCTCAGAAAAATCAGCGTTTTCGTATTACCCAGGGGTCAACAGAAACTCAGGCTAGTGTGACAGGGACAACCCCAGACTACTTCGTCGTGCGGGATATCCGCATGGCACAGGGACAGTTCTTAACTCCCATTGATCTCCATACCAATGAGCGAGTCGCGGTTCTGGGAAGTGCAACGGCTCAAACCTTGTTTGGCAACCAAAATGCCGTCGGGCACAAAATTCGCATTAATAACCTGAGCTTTACAGTCACTGGTGTTGTTGCCGAACGCGGTTCCTCCTTCGGTCAAAACCAAGATGAAGCGGTTTACATCCCAATCAATGTCATGGTCAGTCAGTTGACCGGGCAAGAAACTGGCAAGATTAGCCCAAGCATACAAGTGATTGCCGTTTCCCTAGAAAGTCCAGACGCGACCAATGCTGCGGTTTACCAAATCAGGAATTTACTGCGTCTGCGCCATAACATCTTACAGGGAGCCGATGACTTTACCGTGCAAACTCAACAGGAATTGCTGGAGACAGCTAACAGCATCACAGACATTCTAGTACAAGTTCTGGGCTATACTGCCGGAATTTCTCTGTTGGTCGGGGGAATTGGCATCATGAACATCATGTTGGTTTCCGTGACAGAACGCACTGGTGAAATTGGTCTCCGAAAGGCAATCGGAGCCACTGGTGCAGATATTTTAACTCAGTTCACCATTGAGGCGGTTATCTTAGCAGTGACAGGCGGAATGATTGGTATCGGTCTCGGTTTAAGCGGGATAGCGGTGCTGGCTTTACTCACCCCTTTGGAAGCTGAGGTTAGCCTGAGTGTCATTCTCTTTTCGTTCACCGTGTCGGGCGGTATTGGTTTAATTTTTGGCATTACCCCTGCCCAGAAAGCAGCCAATCTCGATCCTATTGTTGCTTTACGTAGTTAAATAAACCTAGCCAAGGAGAGCAGCTCATGAGTCATCTCATTCAACTTCAAGACCTATCTAAAACCTATGGTGCAGGAAACCTCCAGGTTAAGGCTCTAAAGTCTGTCAACCTGACGATTGATTCAGGAGAATATTGCGCCATCATTGGGGCTTCCGGCTCAGGAAAATCGACGATGATGAATCTGATTGGTTGTCTGGATCGCCCAACCCAGGGAAGTTACTGGTTAGATGATATCGCGATCGCGCAGTTAACCCCAAAGCAATTAGCCAGCATTCGCAATCGTAAAATCGGCTTTATTTTTCAACAGTTTCATTTACTCCCTCAACTCACAGCAGTAGAAAATGTTGTCTTACCCCTGATCTACGCTGGTATTCCTGCTGGTGAACGAGAAGCACTTGCCATCACAGCCCTGCAACGGGTTGGACTGGGTGAGCGGCTCGCCAATCGACCCAATCAACTTTCGGGTGGACAACAGCAACGGGTTGCCATTGCCCGCGCGATTGTCAATCAGCCCAAATTGCTCCTCGCTGATGAACCTACAGGAGCTTTAGATTCCCAGATCAGCCAAGAAATTATGGATATCTTTGCGGAATTGAACGAGCAGGGAATGACCTTAGTGATGGTTACCCATGATCGGGAAGTTGCACAACGCTGTCAACGCACAATCACCTTTCGGGATGGCAGTGTTTTAGATGACTCCCTAAACAATGGAGCTTGTTGCCGAGAAGTGTTATCGACTTGATGATAAAGTAGAGTTGCTTCAAGCAATGCCATCCGCAACGCCAGAGAAAAACCTGTTTGTTAAGAATTGAAGCTAAATGGCACTAAAATCGCTGTTTTCCTATCCCTTATCCTCCCATCACAGTTCTCCCAAACCATTGCGCTTACTGCTCTATGTAGAATGGCTTTTACTCAGCATGGGAGCATTAGTGAGCATTACTGCAACGCTGCTTGATCGGACACTTCAAATTCCTTGGCTAGAGCTAATTTTATTGGGTTTGATGGGTCTGATGGGATTATCTCTGCCGTTGGCTCAGCCCAAAGCTAAGATTCCCTACACCGCGATCGAGCTTGGCTTATTTGGCATCTTAATTGCCCGTTGTTTTGACAATCCCCTAATGATGCGGATGGTTCCTATCTTGGGCATGATTATTGTGCTCCGAAGTTGCCAAATTTTTCGGACGCAAGGACGCTTGGTTGTTGCCATTTTCACCCTTAGCCTGCATTTATTTGCATCGCTGAGGTTGGGTACGACAGGACTTAATCAAAATCTGCTGTCAAGGCTAGCATCTCCCCCTGAAGATTGGCAAGTGAGGGTGTTTCAGACTAATGCCATTCTCCTCTTCGCTATGGTGCTGCTCTTTGTCTTTTTGCTAGTCGATGCTCTGCTCAGCGCCCGCCAGAATCAAGAGAAACTCGCGATCGCCCATGCTCAGTTGCAACAATATGCGCTTCAGGTGGAAGATCAAGCAGCCTTGGAGGAACGCAATCGCATTGCACGAGAAATCCATGACTCGATCGGACATTCCCTGACGGCTCAAACCATCTTGCTGGAAAATGTCCTTTTATTTTGGGAGCAAGATGCTGAACGGGCGAAATCTTATCTTCTTGAAGCCAAAGATTCGTCTTATCAAGTTCTCAAAGATGTTTCAAGAGCCGTTTCTGCTCTGCGCGACTCCCCCCAACTCGATCAACCTTTGCCCACTGCGATTACAGAAATGGTTGATAAGGTTTGTCAATCCACTTCAATGACACAAAACTGTGAGATTAATATAAATAGACCACTGTCCGATGAAATCAGCCTGGTCGCTTATCGAATTGTGCAAGAAGCGCTGACTAATGCGGTAAAACATAGTCAAGCCAATCAGCTATCGGTGCTGGTATCCACTGAACCACAGAGCCTCTATGTGCAAGTGTTAGATAATGGTAAGGGGTTTGACCCCAGCAAGAACACGACAGGGTTTGGTCTCAGAGGTATGAAAGAACGCGCGATCGCGCTGGGTGGGACTTTTCAAATTGACAGTTCACCAGGGGCTGGCTGTCGCATTACTGTGATTTTACCCCTTCCCAACCCTCTCGGAAATCCCGCTTCAAGTCTTAAGGGATGGGTAAATTGAAGGAGGTAACTACGATGATTCGCGTCTTACTGGTAGATGATCAAACAATTATTCGACAAGGTTTAACCAATCTCTTAGCCAGTCAACCCGATTTTCAGGTGGTTGGGGATGCAGCCAATGGTCAGCAAGCGATTGATCAAGTTCGGAGGCTCTACGACACCCCAAATCAACCCGATGTGATTTTGATGGATGTGCGGATGCCTGAGGTAGATGGCGTTGCAGCAACACAACAAATCTGTGCTGACTTTCCAGACGTGCGCATCCTCGTGCTAACCACCTTTGACGATACCGAATCTGTTCAGCAAGCAATGCGCTGGGGGGCTAAAGGCTATTTGTTGAAACAAACCCCTATTGAGGACTTAGCAATTGCAGTTCGCGCCGTTTATCAAGGCTATACTCACATGGGACCTGGTCTGTTTGAAAAAACCTTAGGCACTCCCAAAACATTAGAAAACCCTGCTGCTGCCTCAGAAGTCGCACTTCCCGCAAATTTGCGTTCGCTTTCGCCACGGGAACAAGAGGTACTGAAATTAATTGTTGCCGGATTGAACAATCGCGAAATTGCAGAAAAACTCTTTATCTCTGAACGGACAGTTCGCAATCATGTTACTAGTATTTTGAGCCAGCTTCAACTGCGCGATCGGACTCAAGCTGCTTTGTACGCCAGTCAATTTTGGCCTCAGAATATTCCCTAAATGTACTTAGCAGACACAAAACGAATCGCCTTATTCTGAAAGAGCAATTGAGGCTTTTTTATCTTTCAAACATTGAGCGAAAAACTTTCGATAAAGTTCACAACTTACGGTTGCTAAATTCCCCTTTAATTGAATCACGCCAAGACTTTCTAAGCGATAAGCCAGTAGGGGAGGAATTTCAATCGGACAATCAGATTGAATGACTTTTAAGAGGGTATTTTGTAACTCTTGATGAGGATAAAGGGCAGCCAAAAGATGGCGAAGATGATCGCTATAAATCCCAGATTGGGTGTGCGCTTCCGCGATTAATTGCTCAACCGGGATTAAACCTTGACTTAAATGATGCAATGCCAGTCGCACTAATCCGGGACGACAACTGATTAACTCCAGTAATGGCATTAATTTTTCCATGGTCAACGCTTCCAGATGATGCCTTCTGGCTAAATCTTGCACTTGTTCAACAGTAAAATCTGGCAGCGCGATCGCGAGTCCGACATTAAAAGGGGATTGCTCAATTTGCAAAGGAACATAAACATCTGTCGCATGAGCTAATATCCATCTAACTTGTCGCCAAATTTCAATTTCTTTAGCATCTTCATACCAAGAGCGCAGTAATGGTAAAAATTCCCCTGAAACCCCAGAAAATTGGAATAAGTCATTGACTTCATCCAAAGCAATCACTAAACGTTTTTGCAACGTCTTTAACAAATATGCTTCTAAATAAATCGTACAACTGACCTTACTACCAATGTTAGGATTCCAATAGTCCTCAAGTTTTGGGGGAATTCCCAATTGATAGCTGAGATTTGTGCAAAACCAGCGCAGAAATTGATCTAAATCTTCAAAGGCCGCTTGATCCACCCGATGAAGACTGAGGGTTACGACTTGAATATTATGAGATTTGGCATGATGCAAAATGCGCCTCAACAAAGAGGTTTTTCCCATTTGCCGGGGCCCTTTTAAGCGAATTAGAATGGAACAGTCGATTAACTCCGACAACAAATCTTCAGATGAGTTGCTTGGTAAAGATTCTTGAGGATCAGGAACAGTCGAGGTTGGCTCAGAAGATTGTGCAGTTGAACTTGCATTATTCCAAAGCGTCATGATTTCTTGGAGGTGAGGCGATCGCAGATGGATATCCTGTTGCGGAAAGGGAATTTCAATGTTGTATCGTCGAAAATTGGCTTCAATCAGATAATATAAATCGCTGCGAATCCGAAACTGCTGACGTGGTTCCCGAATCCAAACCAAGAGTTTAAAGTCGAGCGAGCTATCGCCAAACCCGTCAAACCAGATTTGAGGCTGAGGATAGCGCAAGATTTCGGGGTGAACCTTCGCTGCTTCTAAGACTGAAGTTCTCACTTTTCTGATCTCTGAACCATAAGCAACGCCAAACGGGATATGCAAGCGGGAAACCGGATGTCCATGACTCCAATTCACGACTTGGCTTTGGACAAACTCGGAGTTGGGAACAATGATGGTGATATAGTCTAGGGTCCGAACTTCTGTACTGCGGATGCCAATCCGTTCCACGGTACCGGTTAAGTCGCTCACTTTCACAAAATCCCCCACGCGAATCTGACGTTCAAAGAGGATAATCAGCCCGCTAATAAAGTTATTGGCAATATTTTGTAAGCCGAATCCAATCCGAACGCCGAGAACACTGGCGAAAATTGCCAGAGAAGCCACATCAAAGCCTAATCCTTGCAGAATAATAATCAAACCTAAGCCGATGAGTAAAGCCTGAGTCAGTAAAGCAAGGGCATCTTGAATTTCCCGGTCAGCTTTGATGAGGTTGAGTAAGCGCGATTGCACTAATCCCATTATCTCTTTACCTGCTGGTGTGAAATCCAACCTGACGACTCGCCCAACATGATTTTTCGGTTGAGTTGACGACGAAACTTGCGCATGAGTAACGTTATTACAATCGCGATCGCGCCCAGCCCCAGCACCGTCAGTTTAGCTCTGCGCTGATAATTGGCAGTCCGTTCTTTTTGCGCCCGATCAATGGCAGTTTGCAGACTATTTTGCCAAATCTCAACTTGTTCCACGGGCGTTACTCCAGGCATAAAATCAGCTTCTGTCACCGTGAGTAAGTGTCGATTATTCAGTTGCAGGGTGGTTAAATCCTCTTTTTGGCGAATTTGAATTGAGATCAATTGTTGCGAGTCAATAGTTGTTAAGGTGCGATCAATTTTGAGATTCGCATCACGCGCACGCTTTTGCGCCGAAAAGCCTTCGATACTGCCAACAGTAAATAAAACTTTGCCATTTCCAGTTGGATTTTCCGAATCGCTTGGGGCTGATCGAAGACAAGAGTAATGGTTTGAGGTCCAGAGGTAGCCGCAGCCCAATAACTGGCTCCCTTGCCGTGCTCCTGATTAAAGGCATTTTCAATGGGATGAGCTGAATCCTCGGAAGTGAGTTGAACGGTTGCCATGTTGACAATATCTAACTCGCCAGTTGTTGCTGAGCGGGGATTTAAGGTTCCCGAATCCACAATTTCTTTTCGCATTGTGCCTCCTGAAGTTGACAATTCCGCCTCGTCCTGTTTTCCTCGTGAAATCTCGACAGACTCCACAGTGTGGCTATCGGCATCTACTGTTGGTAGATTGATCAAAAATAGCCCCAACAAAATTATTAATAATACTCCGCTCCCTTTAATTCCAGCCATAATTTTTATTTTACTCATGAGACTGCCTCAGAAACATACTTTCGCTAATACTCGTCGATTCAGTCAGTGAAGATGCCTAAAGCTAGTTTTCTCACCTTGTCCGAACTTCGGATCTAGGATTGGATTAGATTCTTTGATCGCAATACTGAATGTTTGACTACCAGGTTGGCGGCAGCCTTGCCGTTGATAACCCTACCTACATCGAACGGCGAGCCGATCGCGCTCTTTATGAAGCCCGATTGCGGGGAGAACTCTGCTACATTCTCACCAGCCGCCAGATGGGCAAATCCAGCTTGCGCCTCCGCACTCGACATCGCATCCAGAGTGCCGGACAGGGTTACTGTGCCTCGGTGGACATGACCCGCATTGGCAGTGAAAACATTACAGCGAACCAATGGTACCAGGGGATTGCCTTTGATTTGTTACGCAGTCTGCGACTGTATGGTCAGGTCGATTGACTTGATTAGCGACGTGAAGCGGACTCCGTTTAATGTGGGAACCGCGATCGCGCTCTCTGGATTTACTCTAGCCGAAGCCGATCCCCTCCTGCCGGGGTTAGACCCCTATGTGGAACATCCCGAACGGATTCTGACCGCGATTCTGGAATGGACAGATGGGCAACCGTTTTTGACCCAAAAACTCTGCGCCCTAGTGCAGCAAGAGGGCAGTGCCAGCGAAAATGGCAAGATTGATCTTTCTGGGGGTGAAGAAGGAAATTGGGTGGAGTGGCTAGTTCGGACTTACCTCATTGATCACTGGCAGTTTCAGGATGAACCTGAGCATCTGCGAACCATTCAGCGCTACTTGCTGCAAAACCCCGCTAAAGTGGGCCGACTCCTGGGACAGTACCAGCGTATCTTGCGGTCAGATGAGGGGATGGCGATCGCGAACAGCGAAGATTTCAATGAATTTTCTTCACTGCTGCTGTCTGGGCTGGTGACCCAGCAGTCGGGATTGCTACGGGTTAACAATCGCATTTACAGTGAAATTTTCAACCAAACTTGGGTGCAGCAACAACTGGCCAACCTGCGTCCCTATGCGGTCAATTTAGATGCTTGGGTGAAATCGAACTATCAGGATGAATCCCAATTGCTGCGATCGCGCGCTCTGTTAGCAGCTCAAGAATGGAGCCAAGATAAAAGCCTCAGCGATCTCGACTATCAGTTTTTGGCAGCGTCCCAACTCATTGATCGTCGCCATCGAGAACGGCGCATCGTCGAAATTTTGGCAGCGTTGAGCTATCGTAGCGGGGAGTTAAAACCCTATTTAGAGCAAATCGCGATCGCGGTCAGAGAACTGATCACCGTTGATTGGTCAGTTGTCACCCTCTACCAAGGGAGTCAAGACAAGATTCTCGCCAGCAGCTTTGATCTGGGTGAAGCGGCTGATCAACCCTCTAATCTACAGATGACCATCACCGAATACGTCGTCAAAAATGGCTGCAAAGTGATTGTGGAAGATACAGCAGTTTGTAAAGATTATGGTGAAGTTCCAGAGGGTTATCGTTCTTACTTAGGCGTTCCGCTAAAGCTCTCCACCGAAGAAGTAGTCGGAACGATCAGCTTGTTTCACCAAACGCCTCGTCACTTTGATGAAGAGGAAGCCCGACTGGTTTCAATCCTAGCCGAGCGAGCCGCGTCCGCCATTGAAAACTATCAGCTGAATCAAAAGCTGCAAGAAATGCCGCTGATTCAACCGATGGCGCCGGGCACGGTATCCCCAGAAGTCCAAGCGATTTTCGAGGAAATCGAAAAGGGCTTTGGTATGGTGCCCAATCTTTTTCAGACGATGGCTCATTATCCCCCTTTATTGAAAGCCAATTGGGAAAAGGTGAAAGCGATCATGATGGGAGGTCGTCTCCCCCGAAAATTAAAAGAGACGATCGCGCTTCTGGTTTCTAGAGATAATGAATGTTTATATTGTGTCAAAGCCCATTCGGCTGCTTTGCGAACCCTCAAAGTTAATGAGGAAATCCTTGAAAAAATCCTTGAAGGCAACTTGAGTGCCGCAGGATTTTCCCTACAGGAAATCATGCTGATTGACTTTGCCCGCGCTGCGAATAAGACTCCTCACAATATTCCCAAGGAACTGATTCAAAACATTTCGCAACAGGACATCAGCGACGCTGAGTTGATCGAGGCTTTAGGCGTTATGGAAACCTTTGTCGCGTTTAATAAGTTCTTGGATACCCTTGATGTTGCTATTGACTATTAAGACGAAGTGCGATCAGGACTTGTCTGGACGACTTCGGCGTGACTAACGGCTGAACTTACTCGCCGTTAATCGTGTTTGGTAAGGGCAGAAGCTTAGCATACCTAGGGTGCAGTGATTTGTTAAACACTTCTTTCTTTTTGGATCTCTACATTTCCTCCTTCAAAGACTTGAACGATAAGTTGATAACTTTCCATTAATGACATACCAACAAGAGGTGCTGAATCAGCTTCATCAATTGGAATCGTCAAGTAACTTCCATCCCAAATAACAACCGCTTCGTACACATTAAAAATACACTCTCTACCATCTCCAAGAATAGCACGTCCTCGTCTTTTCCATCTCAGGCTCAATTCAGCGATTAGGTCTGAAGGTAGTGAGAACCAACCACTAAAACCTGTGTCTATAATCGCCTCTTGTGTGTAAACAGTTCCATTGGAGCTACAGACCGACAGAGCAATAATCGCCTCAAAGTCTGCATTGACGGTTCCAGTGATCATAAGGTTTTCCTGATTTGTCCGCCAAACCGGCGAACATAGCGTGAGCCAATGCGAACCATCCAAATTTGAGCATCGGGGTGACGGGCTTCAAGGCGATCACAAGCAGTAATTTCGCGCTTGTCAACTTCAAAGTCTCCAGTTTCAAGATCAATCGCCACGATTTTGCCCTCGTTTCCCGCCTCAACTTGAGGTTTGATCTGGGTTTCATAGAGATCATCGCCTCGTTGGGCAAATTCCTCTTTACTGTAGCGAGGTTGTCGTACTGCCATCGTTCCAATTTTGGGTTTGTCTATAGCTTAATTTTAACTGGCTCTAGAAGGTGACAGGTTTCAACTTTCATCTGCAAAGAAGGCAATGATCATGTTGGTGTCCAGCAAATACCTACCGCTCATCAAAATCTACCTGTCCACAGTCATCCTCAATGGCTTTTTGCATCAACTGAAGGTCATCAGCAGGAATTGAACCTGCAAAATGCAGCAATTGATTTCCTGGAGTCCATCGAAGTTCGGAGGTTGATAACGCCTGAGCAAATTCAAGTACCTGCTGTTGCAAGTGTTGGGGCATACCTCTTAGTTGCTCGACTATTGCATCAACAATTGAAGTGTTCATATCATCCTCCTTTTCTCCATCCTACAGCGCTTACTCAGTCAGTGAAGGGACTCTGTTTTACGGGTAAGGAGGCGATCGCGCAAGCCTTGCGGATTACTCAGCACTGGAGGAGCATCTTGCCTACTTCAAAATAAATACTTGCGACTCTTCTGGGGCTAAACAAATTGTCCATTCCTCCTCAGAGATCATAATGTCTTGGTCTGACTGCATCCCCTCAATGCCCTCAATGTCATGCTCAGCAAGCGAGAAGTGAAACTCTCCCCCAGCAGAAGAGTAAGCGTATAAAATGCAGGGAGATTCGCTATCCTCACGCACCATAAACAGGTCATTGGCTCTATTTGCGCCTTTAGGATAGAGAAAACGGGTTTCACCATCACGTAAGACGGGATATTGACGGCGAAGTTGAGCCATCTGCCGAGTCACTTGATGCAACTCTTCATCCCATCCTCGATTCCCTGGCCAAATCATCATCGGCTCGTTATAGGGGTTTCCGCCGATGCCAAACAAGCCTTGATGGTCAATATGATGCGGTACCGCTAAACCGGTTTCCGTTCCATACATCACTAACGGTACACCGGGACTGGTGAAGATAAACTTGATTAAGCTGGCGTAGGCTTCAACCGTCATTTCTGGACTGCTGGAAAACAGTCGTGGCAACTCGTGAGTTTCGATAAAATTGACCCAGCCCTTAGCTTTCTCATCTCCGAGCAAATCCAACGATCGCGCTGGAATTTCCAAGGATTCGCTGGGATTTAACAAGCGATGGAACCCTGCAACTAGAGGCGAGTAATTATAATATTGACCCTTAAGTCCTAACGCATTTTCTCGCAATACATAGGCGCGTCCATCCCATCCTCTTTGTCCTGCAAAAAAGTTTCTCGCCGGGAGGCTATGTCCGTAGTGAACCCAAGTATAACCTGGAGTTTCCTTGAGCCAATCCACCGCAGCGCGATCGCGATATCCGCCGTTGGGATACTCGGCAATCAACACCGCATTGGGGTCAATCGCATGAACCGTTGTTTCTAATTTCTGCCAAAATTTTCGGTTAATATTGGCAACACCATCGAGATAAAATCCTGCCACTTGCTGACCCCTTTCATTGAGGGTTAACCAAAATTGCACCGCATCAAGCAAGTAATCCCGTGTTGCTGGGTAATCCTGATTGAGGTCGGGGAGTCCGCCCACACTACCCTTTTCCAACATTTCAGGAGTGGGATGAGCGTAGTTAATTCCTAATGGGGGATGAAACCAGCTTTCATCGTTTTGCGTTGATTCTGGGCTGTAGGAGGCGACTAATTCTCCTTGTCTGTAAACTGCGCCATTATCCACCAGCCATTGTTGAAATTGAGTGCGATCAAACTCTCCCCCACTGGGCAGAGAATCTTGGTAAGGAGAGGTGCTATTAAGGCTCAACTCTAGGATAATGCCAATTCCTCTATCTCCTGCTTCATCGAGTAGTCTGCGGAAGGTTTTAAAACCCTGATTCGGTTCGCGGAAATGTTCTTCCAGTTGAAACCAGTCTTTTGTCCATGTACCATGAGAAGCAGTGGAAAGTCCAGCATAAAAGGGATCAAACTGTTCATCTTCTGGTTTAATTGCTGTGCGGAGATAATTTCCTGCTCCTGGTGAGAATTGCAGACCATTGGTATTATCCTGAATAGGAGATAGAACCAGTTTGGTTACGCCTAAATCTTGTAAGTAATCTAACTTTTGGATAATCCCGGTTAAATCGCCGCCCCAATACATGCCCACATAGCGATGGCTGGGATCGTAGAGATAAGGCAGGAGTGAGCGATTAGCTTGATTGTAGGTGATCGCGCCCTCTCCGTCCTCATCCTTGGATACGGGAAAGGCAAACTCAGGAATATTATTGGCCGGTTCGCCGTCAAAGAAACGGTCAACGGCAATGTAATAAAGGATGTCGTTGCCTAAATTCTCGGCGGAAGCGGGAAGCGAAAGCCCTAAGATAAGTGCAAGAGAGAGAAAAGCAGATAAATACCGTTGCATAGTACCTCAGTTGCTACTTGGTGGTGATTTTCTAAAAAAGTAAGGTTTAGAGATTTCGGTAAACCTCACGTCGATGTCGAACATAATGAATCAAAACGCTCTTTACATCTCTATCAATTTCATAAACGATCCGAAAGTCGCCTACTCGAATACGATAGAGATTGTCAGTACCTTTAAGTTTTACCGCCTGCATGGGTAAAGGTTCATTGGCTAATTTTTCAATTCGAGCCAGGATGCGATCACAATTTTCTCCAGATAATTTACGGAGGTCTTTCTCCACAGAGGGCTGAAAAGAAATGTCATAGGGTTGCATCTCGACTTAGCCTTACTTTCATTTCTGTTAAGGAAATTGGCTTTTCTGGTCGTCGTTCAGCAACGACTACCAAGTCGTGCAGGTCTTCTAAAAGTTGCTCGTAGTCCTCAATCTTTAAAATGACAGCAGTTTTAGTGCCATTAGCATCGATAATATATTGTTCTTGCCCCGCGTTCATTTTCAATTCTCTCGCTTATTAGTCGGTCTAACTTTTGTTTACATTATCGCAATTAAGTTTCAATTCCTCCTCTAGAGAAGAACCTCAGTTTTTAGCAAGTAGAGCTTGATCCGGAATATCTATCTCTTGGGAATTCAGCGCTGCCAGTTGGTCGGGCACCGTCATCGTTAATCCTTCTAGGGAAGGAAGTGCCGTCGCTTCCTGAGTCGAAGCGACTTGTGCAAGGTGAGCGGGATCGAGTTGTCCGAACTGATAGAAATAAGCGTGCTGCAATTGATCAGCCCAACTAAAAATCTGACTCGCGATCACGGGTTCTAAGAGGATGATCGCGATGATGCCCAATCCTCCCGACAACAGCCAACGGTTGTTCAGTCCATAACGGCGCAAAAAACCTTGCAAGCGAATATATAGCGTGTTGTTTTTGAGCAATTCCCATTCGAGCGCAATCATGGAGGCAATTTGTTGACCAAAGCCTTTGGGATCATCCCAGTTATTGGTTCCACCTAATAGAAGTTTTACTCGCCGCGCATCCTGTCGTCCCAGAATAACAGCTTTAAATTCATCGAACTCAATACTGCCGGAGCGATCCAAATCCACACCCTCCATAATGGAACAGAGTTCGGCATTGGTGGGATCTTGTCCGAGGATTCGTACTGCTTTTCTTAACTCAATCTCTGAGATCGAGCCATCGCCATTCGCATCGAAAATTGTCCAGAGTTTGTTGATCTTCTGTCTTAACTGCACTTTGCGCCCTGCTGCTTTGAAAGATTCCAAGAGGTAATGCAAGCGAAAATAAATCAATTCGCCCAAATTGAAGCCCAGAATAAAGCCGCCCACGTTCACCACGTAAAACACAAAAATGGATAAAAAGGTAAATTGAGTATAAGGGGCAAAATTAATCTCGCCCGACTGGCTATAGAGCAAAACCACGTTATAAAAGGGCCAACTGGCGATAATCGCGCCGTAATCAATAAAGGGTTTAATATACACTTGCCGCAAAGGAACATTGGCACTGGTAGCATTCATGCTTTCATGAAAAAACTTTGAGGTGAATTGTTTGGAAATAGAGGGTCGCCCGTTGATCTTGGGAGGAACATACTCCTCTTTAAACGGGTTCCATTGTCCCTGAATCATCATCTTCTGACCGATCAGGTAGTATACGACGTACATAACGATTCCGTAGGGAATCAACCCGGCTAGGGTAAAGGCGATACTCCAAGGGGCGGCGCCGGTATTGACAATTAAGAAGCCAAAGTCACACCCGATTTTCCAAGTAATGAAACCAACGAGCATCTTAAAAATAAACTCCCAGCGACCGACATCTGCTTCAGCATTAAGGAAGCGAACGAATTTGGGAAATAAGTTTTTGACGCCTGGGGTTTCTTGCAAGACTATGTAGGCGAGCAAGGGAGTAATGATTTGGAAGACCTTGCTGCTGCCAAAGGAGAGGGGTTCTGTTCCGGGAAGATTAATGGCAAAGGTGAACATCTGTCATTTTAGGAAGTATTTTGAACAGGAACTAAGTTGGAAGATCTAGCTGGCGCTTAAACTTTAAGATCACTAAGTTGAAAGCTCCCAGATTAAGAGGGAGAAAAGTCTTCTTCCAGACCCGATCAGTCTGCGTATCCGCTTGTGGAGATAAGGATTGGGTGTGTAAGATCGTACCGGGATCGTAAGCAGTAAGTTCTTCGTTGGTATCAATATAATGTTGCCGATCGCGCGTTCTTAATAAGGGATCAATCCAGTCGCCGTCCAATAAAACCTCCCATTGTCCCTGAAATTCCCAAGGAATCGGCACAGAATAGGTGGGACGCAGACGATCGCTTTTCTCATCATTGGCTTGATCCTTGAAGGCAACGGGTCCCAAGTTAAAGAGAACCAATAGAGTTTCGTAAAGACGCTCCGGAATGGATCGCCATAGTCCGAAAACGCCATGTTCTGGATCGGTATAGTCAAGCTGGATATCGGTGAGCGGGAGCTTAGAATCAGGGTCAACTGGCGTGTAAGAGCGAAAAATTTGACGCAACCTCGCCATATCTTGGCGGTGTTGCTTGTGCAATAAATAGATTTGGCGATCGCTGAGACCTCTTGGTTTCCAGAAATTCAATTGCTCTGGGGACACGCTATCCCAATGAAACTTCCAATTTCCCGGTGAATCTAAACTGCCCAAAATTAGGGAATCTACTGCTGGGACAAACATATACATGAGTTTCGACATGAAGAGGGTAATTGCCTCTGTATTACGGACTAAACGACGGGTGTAATCCAATAAATCTTCCGGCGGTAATTGACCCATGGCGATTAAGTTTTCCCCTTGTCTGCGAGCAAGTTCTGCTGGGTTGGCACGCTGATGGTCGGTTTCCCCGTCACTAATTTCATCATGGAGTTGCGCATAGATCGCGTTTTGGCGCTGACTGGCAATCCCGTGCGCGATCGCGCTCATCAGAACATCAAAATCAGGATACAGGGGTCGCTTGCGTTGAGCAGGCTGCTTATACAGTGCTTCCGCTACGGGGAATCCACAAGGAGCATAAAAGATATCGATACAATCTTTGATCATTGGATGATCTTGAACCGCAAAGATTTCTCCCAAAATTTGCAGATTTGGCAACACCCTCTTGCATTCTGCTTTAAGTTCTTGCAAGAATCGTTCGCCATAGTTGGTGTCTCGTTTAGAATATTGATAAATTAATCCATCTAAGTAACCGAGACGAATCACATTGCATCGGTAACGAACAGCGAAGGCAACAATTTTCTCAACCAGTTGACGACGAATCTCCGGGTCATCGAGTCGGAACATCCAAGTGCCGTAATCTCGGAAAGCATAGGCATCATCATCTAGAAAGGGGAATTGCTCCGAACCCGATGCTGCAGTATGCCATTGAACTTGATCGAGCGATCCGGCAAAGGGAGTCCGAACTTGATGAACAAAGGCTAAATCAGGAATTAAGGAGAGTCCGACACCATGAAAGGCGTCTATTAACTGAAAAATGTCCTGCGTTCCTCCCAACTGCCAATGGAAATCGGCTACATCGTAAGCAAGATAGTTGTAAGGGGGATTGAGACAGGAGCGATCGGCAACCGACGAGTTGGTCGCTACCATGACTGCGTCAACTCCCAAAGCCGCTAACTGACTGGGAATGGTTGTCCGCATAATTTGCCGAGCAATGGGGTTAAGAAACATTTCCTCTCGCGATCGCGGTGCAAAGACGCCTCCCTCGTACCCAGCAACTAAACCCTCTAAAGTCGTTTCAATGACCACTTGTGCATGATTATAGACGGGAAGGTTGTGAATCCACTGGTAGTTCAGTTGAGGAATATAGCTAACCTCATCAACTCGTTCCAAATGGGTGAAGGGAGCAATCGGTTGCCAGTGTCCTTGCTCGTCGAGATAACGAAAGCGCAGGGCAATGCCGGGAGAGACGCGCTCAACCGTTAATTCCCAGTAACTCGATTCCTTTGCCGTAGGCGGCGTGAGGGACTGCCATCTGCCCCGACCCAGTTTAACCTGGACAAGCGGTTGAGCGGGTTTATGCTTTCCGTGAACTTGACTCGACAATTCAGCAGGTGGAAACGGCAAATAAACCCGAATGGCTAAGTTAACTTGATTGTCCGGCCAAATTTGGGTAACTTGGGTTAATGTCTGGCAATCATAATCAACGGACATCTCTTCTTACCCTATCTTTTTATTACTTATCATTAATGATTAATATCACTTTAATTTTAATTTAAAAACAAAAAAATAATGACGTGCAAAATCATGCTTTTCAGCAATAATCTAAAGGGAGCAACAAAAGGGATAAATCCCAACATTTTTTTAACCTCATTATACTCTCCAGTTCCTTTCAAGTCATGGAGAAAATGACCCTATTTTCTGTCAATTTTCTGTGGAATTACCTTAACCTTAAGTATCTATTTTATTAACTTTCTCTTAATCTATATTTCGTCAAAATTAAGATAACATAAATTCGTAACTATCTTTTTCATATAGGAGATTCAATAATCGTTATGATTGCCTTTCTTATCTTTGTAGTAGTGACGGCAATTAGTCTTTTAATTATTTCTAAATTACCAATTGGAATTGAGATTGACAGTCCGGCGAATGCCCTGATCGGAGGAGCTATTATTGGTGTGTTCAACGGACTTTGGGGAATATTTCCTCAATGGTTCAGAACTTTAAACACAGTTGCCAGTTTGGGATTGATTCCTTTAATCGGCAGTATCATCGTTTTTGGTCTGGCTGCTTGGCTAGTAGAAGGATTTCGCTTACGTTGGGGAATTGCGAGTGCAATAATTGGAGCCATTGCTCTGAGCATTGTCAACTCTATTCTTTTCTTTATCTTGCGCCAGACAGGATTATTGGCGATTTAGAGGATATTAATAATCAAGCACCATTAAGCTGCGTCCGACATCGCTATTTACCTCAATTTCTAGTCTCCTAAAAATTTCATCAGATCTCAAGGTGAAGGCTTCAATTAATTAAGGACGTAAGTTTAAAAACTCCCAGTATGTTTCAAAGTTTGAACAAACTGTATTTTTTCCCTGACCAGGGTTTTAATTGAATCTACAAAAGTAAATGTAGTTGATGATTTCAACCGTAAATGAATTATTAAAAAATATAAAATTATTGCGTAATTTTCCGTTTATTCAGTGTAAAATATTCAACGTATTTAACAGTTCAGAAATTAAAAATTTATCGAAAAACAAATGAAATTTAGTCCAAAAGAGGAAAAATAATCAGATGCTTCTATTCCAATTTTTGAACTGATTATTGCTGTCGTCATAAGTGAGGTTTGAGAGCGGTTTGACTGATCGAAATTAACGATTGGCTAAGACATTTATTTCCTTCTCAGTATTAGTTTTAATGCTTATGCGCACTTTTTGAAATAATTGCTTGATTTAGATACTGCGCCAGTTTTAGGTGCAAGCCTCAGATTTGCCATTGAAATCGTTACTTTACCTAAGGTAATTTTATTTCTCGCCCGGAATAGTAATTAAACTCCTTTTGGCGAAGGCTATGGTTGAATTGCCGCGTTTGCCAGTGAATTCATCATATTGAAGCGCCCACACAGAGGAGTAGTCACACTCCAACACAGTGTTAATCAAATTAGGGAGAAAAATGATGGTTAAAAGTAATATAGCTGCAGAAACAACGGTTGAAGACGACCGCACAGGGCTGAGCATCCCGACCTTACGCCGTGCGCTAGCGGATA
>CAZBPR010000032.1:0-25519 GCA_964493825.1 uncultured Dactylococcopsis sp. | reverse complement strand
CTAGTCTTACAACTAGCTCCTCAAGCGTGAATTCCCATCCTCCCGATGGTACTAAGATCTATTATAAAGACTGAACAGGAAGACTAACAAGTATGATGGAATCGGTTGTTTCCGTTGATTGGCTATTCAACTATCTCGATGATCCCAACGTTGTCGTCATTGACTGTCGCTTCCAACTAGCTGATCCTAATTGGGGACGCCAGCAGTATGAAACGAGCCACATCCCAGGTGCATTTTACCTGGACTTGAATCAAGATTTATCGTCACCGGTACAAAAACAGGGCGGACGCCATCCTCTTCCTCATCCAAAAACCTTGGCCCAAAAGTTAGAAAACATGGGCATTCATTTTAACCAAACCTTAGTGGTCGCTTATGATGACTCTCGTTGTGCTTTTGCCGCCCGGTTATGGTGGTTATTACGATATTTAGGGCATGATCAAGTTGCCGTCTTAGATGGCGGATGGAAGGTTTGGAACAATGCCGGTTATCCTGTGAGTACAGAAATTCCTTCCTTAGCAACGGGAAACTTTATCCCTCAACTGCGAGAACATTGGGTCGTTGATCGAGAAGGAGTGAAAGCGCGTCAAGTTGATGAGAAGGCAGTGATTATCGATTCTAGAGATCCGGATCGTTATCGTGGAGAAAGAGAACCTATTGATCCGGTGGCGGGACATATTCCAGGGGCATTGAATTTTCCTTGGAAAACGGTCACTGACGAACAAGGGAATTTGTATCATCCAGCTAAACAGCGACAACGTTGGTTAAATGGAGAGTCTTCTATTGAGGAGAACCAGGAAAAAATTGTCTATTGTGGGTCTGGGGTGACAGCTTGTGTCAATTTATTATCCTTGCATTTAGCGCAACTTCCTCATGGTAAACTTTATGCCGGAAGCTGGAGTGACTGGTGTTCTTACCTTTAGTCATTCCTCCTTCGCTCTTTCCTAAGAAACATCAGCTAATTTACCCCTACTCATTGTCAGGATTTTAGAGACAATTGTGTTTCTTTCATCCATACCCTGTAGCAACGCAGCTTGTGGAACGCTTTGAGCACTCTGGTAGCCGGATTTTTGATAGAGTTGGATCGCTTCGCTGAGAACACTTGCCGTTTCCAGCCAAATTTCTTGATCATTGCCATCATTGCCGTTGCGCGATCGCGCGGTTCCCAAGCACGAATCAGCAAATGATGATAGGTTTGGTACATGAATCATCAAAAGATCATTAAAAGAATAGTGCTTATTCCCACAGTCGCCGACGGGGAGAACCGTTCAGCCGTTGATGGGTATCTTGTAACAAGCGCGGAATGTCTAAATTTTCTGGACACCGCGGGAGACACTCACCACATTCGGTACAACGATTGCCTTTATTTCCCGGAAACCAATGCCCGGCATTTTCAAACATGCCATAGCGATATTGTCCAAAATTGTTCATATCATAAGCAACTGCTAAATTTCGTAAACGCAACACTTCCGGAATATTAATCGCTTCGGGGCACGGTAAACATTCATAACATTGACTGCATTGATCTTCACCAAGAGCGGTGTCTAGCTGTCGTTCTAAGCGCGTTAATGCTGCTTGTTCGGCTGAGGTGAGGGGAAACGTTTGATCGGCAATCTCAAGCGCTGGCGCTAATTCTGAAGGGTCTGCCGCCCCTAAACTGAGGGTAGTAATCCGGGGATCGCTGAGGAGAAAGCGATAATTGAGGACTTGCGGTGAAAAAGGAGCGCAGAGTCGTTGCAATTTCTGGGGGGGAGCATAAAGTTGTCCGCCTTTATCGGTGGGGGAAATAATAAAAACCCCCATATCTCGTGCATAAGCTGCAGCCACTGCTGGTTCGTTATGCTGCCAAAAGTAGTAATAATGGAGGTTAACAAAGGAAAATAACTCCGTTTTGATTGCAGCGAGGATAATTTCTAAAGGAGCATGAGTAGAAAAGCCAATGTGTTTAATTTTCCCTTTTTGTTGCGCTTCCTGAAGGGGGAGTAAGCAACTGTTTTCTCCTGTCACCCAACTCAAATGTTCCCAGGTATTGAGTCCATGAATGGCAATACTATCGAGATAATCCACTTGTAATCGTTCTAAACTAGCTGTAAGGGCAGCTTCTATTTTTTCTGGATAGGGCGTCGGCGATAGTTTAGTGGTGAGGTAGAGATGGGTTCTCCGTTGTGCGTGCTGTTGGAGGACTTCGCCGATATATTCTTCACTCTTGCCATAAGCACTAGCCGTTTCAATATGGTTAATCCCGTTTGCCAGGGCGTGCTGTAGGGTTGCGGCGAACGTAGCGGGATCCCCTAAACCCCGCATGGTTCCTAGGGAAAAAACCGATAAAGACAGATTAGTTTTTCCAAACCGCCGGTATTGCATGGTTAACTAGATTCTTCGTTATTTTTAGAAGATTGCCCGCGAATGAAATCCTCTGGGCTTAAGTTCGATATGAATTCTTTAAAGGCTTGCTTTTCTTCTTCATCAGCATCGCGATCAACGGGAATTGAAGCCTCTGCAATCACTTCTTCCATCACCCAAATTGGACTATTCGTACGAACCGCGATCGCGATCGCGTCACTGGGACGACAATCAATTTCTCGAACCTCTTCTCCCTGTTGCAAACACAGCAGTGCATAGAAGGTATTATCTTGCAAGGCATGAATAATTACCCGCGTCACTGTCATTTCCCAGGTATCAAAAATATTGACCATTAAATCATGGGTCAGCGGACGCGGTGGTGTTTGTTTTTCAATTGCCCCCATAATCGCTTTTGCTTGATCTTGTCCAATATAAATGGGCAACGCCCTACGCTCGGAATGATCTTTTAAGAGCGCGATTGGGCTTCGCGTTATCGCATCCAAGGCAATCCCAGCAACTTTCATTTCAATCATCAGCTTGGCCTCTCTTGCACTGCTCTCAGCATTGAGTTTTATCTTGGCGTGATACGGTACACTGAATCAGAGCACCGATCATCCCCTATTGTACTTTTTTCCTTGCCCTGCTCCTACCTTATTCCTCATTGAGCAGGCGTTTAATCAATTCCTCAGCCCACACATTTACCTATGTTTACCGGATTAATTCAAGCTCAAGGTATTATTCAACCGCTCGGGCGCGATCGCTTTCAAATTCGGATTCCCCCTGCCCATCGTGCTTCTCTTCTGGATGGAATGGCAATGGGAGATAGTGTTGCCGTAGATGGCGTTTGCCTGACTGTCGAACACTTGCTTCCTGATGGTTTTGTGGCAACGGCTTCTCCAGAAACGCTAGCACGAACAACCCTTGGCAGCCGCTCGGAAGCGAGTACTTACGTTAATATTGAACCTTCCTTACAGGTGGGCGCCAAGCTTGGCGGACACTTTGTCACCGGTCACGTGGATGGTGTGGGACGTTTATTGCGATCAGTGGCAACTGAACGCGCTTGGGAAATGACCTTTGGTCCTTTAAGTGGTCTATCTGACGCCTGGGAACAAAACATTGCCCGCTATTTAATTCCTAAAGGCAGCATTGCCATTAATGGCATTAGTTTAACCATTGCTGAATGTGACCCTCATGGCAGTTGGTTACAGTGTGCCGTGATTCCGGTGACGTATCAAGAAACGAATCTTTCCAACTTGCAAGAAGGAAACTGGGTCAATCTTGAAAGCGATATTTTAGGCAAATACGTGAATAAACTCCTTAATCATCGCGCTAGTCATCCTGCGGAAGATGACATTAGTTTCTCTTTTCTAGCTGAACATGGGTATCTTTGATCGTGAATCACTTTCAAACAAACAAGGATAAAGGTAGCATTTTGTTCCCTTATCCTTGAGCTGACTTTTTCTCACCGAGATCCCGATTTCCTATCAGTCATCTGCCGAGATAATTGTTGAGGGTTTCCCGGACGAGGAGAAGGAAAGTTTAAGGTTCCTAGTGCTTCAAGATTGGTTAATGACTCCAAGCTTTCTTGCTCTGAGACCATTTGCGAAATTTCTGCATCATCTTCGCGAGAAGGGCTTGCCTCAGGAGAAGGTGGACGATAGGCAACGGAGTTTTGAAAAGTAACTTGGCTGCTTGTTGGCACCCGTTGTAAGTTTTCTTGAGCAAAGAGTTGTGGCGGTTCCCAATTAAATAAGGAAGCTAAGACTTTTGGCAAAGAAAACGGTAAAACTAAAACTGAGTTACTGCGTTGAGAAAAACGCGCCAGTGGTGCTTGACGTTCGTAAGCTTGGTTGAAATTCCCGTTTTTGAGGAATGTTAATTCTGGCAGTGACATCCAAGATGCTGGCTGAGTAGCAAAGGAGGTCAGCACTTCCGGTAGAAACGCCAGGAAGTTTCCATTTTTTAGACCATCTGCACTATCAGCAAGGTTACGGAAATTCATTTGACTAGGATCGAGATTGGCTCTTGCCATTAACAGTTGTTGACCGGCATTGACAGCAATCCAACGCGAGCCTTTACGAATCCGCCATTCAAAGTGTAAGTGGGGTCCTGTGGATAAACCGGTGTTACCGACTCGACCAATCACTGTTCCCTGTTCTACCCATTGTCCAGGTTTAACATGAATTTGTGAGAGATGAGCATAGCGGGATTCATTTTCTCCATCGTGCCTTAAACCAACAATAAGCCCATAGCCACTCGTATAGTCTGCTAAAACAACTCGTCCCGATTTAGTAGCAACAACTGGCGTTCCTTCCGGTGCGGTAAAATCGGTTCCGGTATGGAAACGACGATTGCCATGAATCGGGTGAATGCGCCAACCAAAGTTGGAAGTCACAGCTGTGGCTCGCGCTAAGGGAAACATGAGCTGGGAATCACCATTGCCAGGCAGCTTTAACTGAGGTAAATCTTCGGGAGGGGTATAAGTGCTTCTCGTTGCACTTTGTTGATTGGCAGTGGGTTGCTTAAAGTTTTTCGGTAAAGCAGGGAGTTGATCAACTTCGACAGCAGCTTGTTGGGAGTCAGTTTTGTCTTGAGAAGAAACGTTGCAACTACCGCTGATCAGTTTCCCAGCTTCAACAATCGTGGTGCAGTTTTCCGTTCGATCACTGACTTCCACCCGAGGCATGGGTAAACTTTCCCCAGTTTGTGGATACCCGTTGAAATCAACAAAATCATTGGCCTCTGTGCCTGATTTACGCCAAACTGGAACTTCTGATTCGGCTTGGGAATTAGAGACGGTTGCGTTGTTTTGAGAATCAACTTGTCTTGATTCGACCTTGACTGTTGGCTGAACGTCTGGGGACGATTCGGCAACTGTTTCTGGGGAAGAAGAAGAGTTAGTTTCGGGAGATGTTGTTTGCGGAGCGGCTTTTGGGGCTGGATTTGAAGCAGAATTGACCAGCGGTTGAATCGGGTCGAGTTTTTGTGTCCGCTGCGGTTGGGATTGAGAGGCTTCTATTTGGGGTTGGGATTTTGGGCTGGATGAGGCGGTTGCTGCTGCTGATTCCTTTTCCTTAACCCGTAGCGGAGAAACGGATTCGTAATCAGGAAGAGCAGGCTTTTTGGCACTGCTTTCTGATGCCTGAATCGCTTCTAGGTTAGAAGAAGATTCATTTTGATTCAGGCTGGGAAGCGGTTGGACGGAAGAATTGGCAGACGATTGAGCCATTGCCACTCCACCGCTGAGCAAACTGAGAGGAAGTAAATATCCTAGCCCTTGGAGGAGTAAGAGGTGATGTTGTCCTTTAAGAGCGGAGAGTGGAAACAGTTTAGAAAGAGGTTGCTGAGTCATCTTGACAATTCCAGGCGCGATCGCGCTGCTAATTTTGCGAGCCTAGAGTTATTTTACCAGCGCGATCGAGAAAAGTTTATGAAGACAATCAACACGCCTGAGCATTATTCACCACTCGCGCCCGTTGAAATAAATACCCAGTTCCTCGTTCTGTGATAATCAACTCTGGATTTTTGGGATCTGCCTCTATTTTTCCACGTAAGCGAGAGACATGAACATCAACGACTCGCAAATCGCCATGACGCTGCGGTGCATAGCCCCAAATCCGTTTCAAGATTTCGGTGCGGGAAATCGACTCCCCAGAATGACTGGCCAGTAACTCCAGTAAATTGTACTCGCGACCGGTTAAACGGATTAACTCGTTGCCCATATAAACGCGCCGTTTGTTTGTGTCGATTTGCAATTGTCCCACTTGCATGACCCCAGAAGCAGGAATGACAGCATCTGCATTTTTCTTTAAACGCCGTAAGACGGTATTAATTCTTGCTTCCAATTCTTTTGGGGAAAACGGCTTCACTAAATAATCATCTGCACCAATTTGTAACCCCGTGATCCGGTCGGCAACATCCCCCAAAGCAGTCAGCATAATAATGGGAACATTCGACTCTTTCCTTAATTCTTTGCAGGTGAAGTAACCATCACCATTCGGCATCATCACATCTAAAACCACCAAATCAGGCTGTTCTGCAGCAAATACTTTTAAAGCCTGTTCTCCATCCGCAGCAATCACAACTTGATATCCCACCATCGATAGGCGCGTTTGTAAAATTCTACGGACCGCTGCTTCATCATCGACCACAAGAATTTTTTCCATCTGATTGGCCACGCTTAATACTCCTTGCAAAATTGCTTAAAATTGGACTTCACTTTGTATATTTTGATCACATTTTTTTGGACAAATTTTTAATAATTTGCCGTTTAAAGTGCTGATCACTCAAAAGGATATGTCATTATTTAATTCAGCTTTTTTTAGGAAGAAACCTGCTTTGAAGCTGGATCAAATCTTGTTTATTCACAAACTTTAGCTAGTGTCAATGCTCTTTTAGTAAAGAATTATTAAAGCTTTATCACAATGATAACATATGTTTTCAGGATTGTCGGTGTCAGCAAAAGAAATGTATTTATATCATAAAAAAAAGATTTTGAAAAGTATTTTGCAATTTTTATTTATTATTAACTGAGTAGATACTTCAATTTTAGTTGAGTTTTAATTCATTCATGACATCAACTCAATAATGATTCATCAAGGACTGGTATGATGATGCTCTATACCTTAGCCCCGATAGCTGACTGAGGGACTAATGCCCAATCCATTTCTCGGCGTCAGAATTCCACCAGAACTAGAACAGGCTATTCTTGAGCGGATGCAACACACCGGACAAAGCAAGTCCGACATTGTAATTGCTGCGCTGAAAACCTACTTGGAACTTCCTTCCTGTCATCAGCGTTTAACTGAAGTTGAGGAACGTCTGGCTGAAGTAGAATCAGCACTGAAAACTCATCAAAGTGACGACTCAAGAAATTACGGTGAATAATCAACCTTTACTTGGCTTTATTAACCTTGATAAACCCCTTAACTTTACCTCTCATGACTGTGTGGCAAAAGTGAGACGCTGGGCCAAAATGAAACGAGTTGGACACGGGGGAACGTTAGATCCTGCTGCAACTGGAGTCTTACCCATTGCCTTAGGAAAGGCGACTCGTTTATTACAGTTTCTGCCTAATCATAAAGCCTACAAAGCCACAATCCGTTTCGGTTGTCGCACGACAACTGATGACTTAGAAGGAGAGATGATCGAACAAATTTCTGTCTCTCACTTAACCCTAGAAGCCGTTCAATTGTATTTGCCGCAATTTTTAGGCAAAATTAGTCAGACTCCTCCTCTTTACAGTGCTATTCAAAAAGAGGGAAAGCGACTCTATGAACTGGCTCGACAAGGTAAAACTGTCGAAGTACCACCACGAGAGGTTCACATTAAGGAGCTTGAGATTTTACATTGGCAGCCAGGAGAGTTTCCAGAACTCACCCTTCACATTACTTGCCAAAGTGGGACTTATATCCGTTCCATTGCCCGTGATTTAGGAAACGCTTTAAATGTTGGGGGAACCCTGAGTGCCCTAAGGCGAACCGAAAGTAGCGGCTTCACCCTGGATAAAAGTCTCTCGCTTTCTGAGTTAGAAATGGAATTGCAAGCGGGAACCTTTACTGCACTTTCTGCTGATTATCCCTTACAGCATTTAGAGAGTATTCATTTATCTGCAGAGGAAGCAATCCGTTGGTGTCAAGGACAGTTCCTCGTATTGCCCAACGAAAAGAGTGACAACCGTTTTGTCCGTGTTTATGGCGAAAATGGTTTTTTTTTGGGCATTGGGGAGACAGTTCCTCCCCAATACTTGAAACCAAAGACGATGATTGCTTCCTAAAGTTCTATAGGGTTAAGGAATGGGGAGCATTTTCAATTAATTGTGCTAAGTCTTGTAAGAAGGCAGCCGCATGAGCACCATAAATGATCCGATGGTCGCAAGTAATCGTGACGCTCATCTGACGACGCACCCCAAACATACCGTCATCTGTGGCAACTACTTGCGGACGAGATGCACCAATAGCAAGAATCCCCCCTTGTCCAGGCGGTAAAATAGCATCAAAGCGATCCACTCCGAACATTCCTAGGTTAGAAAGAGTAAACGTACCGGTGCTGTATTCTTCGGGTTGTAATTGCTTACTCCGAGAGCGCTTCACTAAATCTTTCCAGTTGCGAGAGAGGGTATATATATCTTGTTCGGCAGCATTGCGTAATACTGGCGTAATCAATCCGCCATCTTCCATCGCGACTGCCACTGCAATATTAATGGCAGCGCTGTATTGCGTGCCTTGATCGGTATAGCTGGCATTGACCAAAGGATGTTTTTGCAGGGTCATTGCCACGGCTTTTGCCAGCAGTGCAGTCATGGTTACCCCTTTGGACTTAATTTGTTGGTAGAGTTTGTCTAATTCATCCGTGGTGATGGTGTAACCGACATGGAAAGTAGGAACCTGTACGGTTGCCGTCATGTTGCGGACAACAGAACTTTGCAAGGTCGTAAAGGGAACGACTTCGCCTTTGCCAGCAGCGGGAGCTGCTTGTGGTGCGGGTTGAGGAGCCGCTTGGGGGGTGGGTTGCGGTGCGGGTTGAGGAGCCGCTTGGGGAGTCGGTGCTTGACCTGTTGCCGCTTCTACATCTGCTGCAACAATCCGGCCATGAGGACCACTGCCTTGGAGAGTCCCTAAGTCAATATTATGTTGTTGGGCTAATTTGCGGGCGCGAGGCGAGGCAACGACCCGACCATTATCTCTGTTTGCAGTGGAAGCGGGTTGGGGAGTAGAGGCTGCTGGTTCTGGAGCCGACGCAGGAGGAGCAGCCGGTTCGGGAGTTTTTGTTTCAGCAGATGCGGTATTACTAGTAGTCTTTTTACTCGCCGCTTGCTGTTTTGCAGTTTCGATTTCGTCTTGGGTTTCTGCAAGTAAACCAATGGCAGAACCAACCGGGGCTTGTTCACCTTCTTGAACCAGAATCGTTGCTAAGTACCCGTCATGGAACGACTCCACATCCATATCTGCTTTGTCTGATTCCACTACGAGCACGGTTTCCCCTTTCTCCACCTTGTCACCCGGAGATTTTGCCCAAGAAACAATTTTTCCTTCGGTCATGGTTGAACTGAGGGCAGGCATGAAAATGTCGCGGATCATAGAGTCGTTCCCTTAAGCGTAGATAATTGACAGTTAATATTTAACAATTATTAACTATACCAAGGATCAGGCTCTGATGGCACAGCAAACTTAGACGATTTGTCAGTTTTAGGAAAGTGTAAATAAAGAATGTTGTAAATAATGGAATCGAAACCGAAATAGTCCTTACTCTTTTTACCGGAGTTTTTCTTGGTAATCTGCTTTCCAGTAGTTTTCTGAGGAAAATATTTTTAAGTAAAGCAAAATATTTAAGTCAAAATAACTCGGAACTATTATTAGTAAAAGCTTCGGATAAATATTTAGTTTAGCCAGTTGTATTAGTACTATTCAAATCTATCTTCTAAAAGAACAAATAACACTAATTAAGAATGGGGTTCACCAAATAAAATTAAAGAACAGGTGAGAGAGTTAACGACTTCTGTAGTGACATCACTGACGGCTAATCCCCCAGCCGTGCGACGGCGCAATGATCGCAGCACGACGAGATCAAACGATCGCGCAGCCCGAATAATCACTTCAGCCGTCCGATCATAAGCAATGGTTTTAATCCGATAGTTAATTTCTGCACCTCCTTGCTGCAACACTTGTTCAATCTCTTGTTCAAATGCTGCAATTTGTTCTTTACTGGTTCTAGGGTCGCAAATATGAAGATAGGTAACTGTGCATTGATGAGTATCTGCAAATAGCTGCGAAAAACGAATCGTGCGGACAGCAGCTACTGTCAAGTTTTTCACAGGGACAAGAATGCGATGTAAATTAATGGGTTCATCGAGTAAGCGGGTGACCACCACGGGACAGTGAGCAGACCAAATCACACTATTAATTAAATTACCAAATAAGCGCGATCGCAGCGCTGTCGTTGTTTCACTCCAACCCATGACAATTAAACTGGCTTTTTGTTCTCTTGCTGTTCGGGTAATGCCTTCAGCAATATCATCATCAATTCGCAATAAAGGACTGGCTTTGACATTAAACTCATCACTGTAATGCTGTCCTTTCGCTAAGAGTTTCTCTTGCTGTTGAATGGAAACCGAAAGTTGAGGTTCATCCATGTGAACATGGGCTTGCACCACCGTTAAAGGAACAACAATCCCGGATTCATGACGGGCTAATAATGCTCCCATTTCAATGAGATAGCGTTCCGTCATGGGATTATAGACCGGAACCACTACCGTAAACAGACTTTCTTGCGCTTTCACCAAAGCCGGGTTCCGGGTTTCTTGTTGTAATTCTTTCTCTACTTGTTCCCACCAAACCCAATCTTCTCCCGTATCGAGTCCAGTTGTCGCTAAAGGCAATTTCCGTCCAAAGCGTTCGGTCAATAAGGGTCCTAATAAAGAACTCACCAACATTAAAACAATTACAGTATTAAAGACTTCTTGGGGGATTAACCCCGCTTGCACGCCTGCTAACGCTGCTGCCAAAGTTGCTGCGACTTGAGGTAACGAGAGTGACCACATGGTCAACATTTCATCCCAAGAATAACGATACAGCACTTTTGCTACAACTGTGGCGAGGAACTTGGATACAAATAATCCTGCAATCATAGCGAGGGGAAAAGCAAAATTAAAACGAATCGTTTCAATAAAAACAGGAATATCCAGTAGCAAGCCCATACTGACGAAAAAGAAGGGAATAAAGAGGGTACTGCCGACAAACTCGACTTTTTCCTCAACCGGACTATGTCCAACCACATCATTCACCGCTAAACCGACTAAAAACGCCCCGACAATTTTGTCTACATTGATGAGTTGCGCTCCCACAGAGGCCAGAAAGACCACTAGCAATACAAATAAAAACTGATTACTTTCTTCATCTCCGGTGCGCTGAAAGTATTTTTTACCCGCCCAATCAATGCCAAATAACACTAAAACAGCATAAACTGCCAGTGCAAGTAACTGCATCGTCAAACTAAAGGCTGAAAAGTCCCCTGCATGAATGGCGATGCAAATGGCGAGCACTAATAATGCAGCAATGTCGGTAAAAATTGTCGCACCAATTGTGACAATGACAGATTCATTGCTACTCACCCCAAGACGATTGACAATGGGAAATCCTAGAAGCGTGTGCGATGCAATGAGAGAACCAATCAAAATCGAAGCATTCCAACCAAAATCAAAGCCTTGGGCAATGCCGAAACCAAATATTAGGGGAAAAATAAATGTGGCAAGACCAAACGCGATCGCGCGATTTTTCTTTTTCCGAAACTCCTCTAAATCAATTTCTAAACCCGCCACAAACATCAAATAGATTTTCCCCACATCCGACAGCAGTGTCATGGTTTCGCTGTCTTTATTGAGGAGTTGTAAGCCATCATTACCCAGAATAATGCCTGCCACTAGCAGCCCCACTAACCCCGGCAAGCGTAACCGCTCAAAAATGGGAGGAATCGTGAGACTAACCAGCAGGAGAATCGTAAATTCAATTAGTGGACTATCAGGGAGAAAAGAAAACAAGGTTGTTCTGTGTTAATCGACAAGAAGATTAACCTTATCATAGTTCAGGGATTGACTTGGAGATAATCAGAAAAGGATGATCTTTTATGATAGAAATACTCGGCATTGTCCTGAATTTTCATTTGTCTGAATCCTATGGCTAACTCTCGCAAAAACCGTCGCAATCAGCTTTCTGCGCAAAAGTATAAACGCTTGCAAGCAGAAGTCAAAGCGCCCTACCGTGGCTTACGGAAAACGATTTATGTGGTATTTGCCGCTTCGGGTTTAATGGGGGCATTTGTCATGGTGGCGAAACTCGCGGCCGGACAAAATGTGACGGAAACACTACCCAATTTAGCCTTGCAAGTCGGCATTATCGCGCTCATGGTCTGGTTGTTTCGTCAGGATACAGAAGCAGAAGAAAAATAAAGTGATATGACAGAATTTTGGTCTTCTCCTGATTTATCAGCAGCGGCATTTGTTGCTCCTAATGCTACTGTTATGGGGGATGTAACGATTAAAGTGGGAGCCAACATTTGGTACAGTGCAGTGGTGCGAGGCGATGTGGAAAAGATTACCATTGGCGCCCATACGAATGTTCAG
This sequence comes from uncultured Dactylococcopsis sp., assembly GCA_964493825.1. GTDB lineage: Bacteria > Cyanobacteriota > Cyanobacteriia > Cyanobacteriales > Rubidibacteraceae > Halothece. The sequence goes on along the minus strand of CAZBPR010000032.1, from coordinate 13,062 downwards.
GATGGCGCGGTGTTACATGGCGATCCCGGTGAACCGACGATTTTAGAAGCTTATGTCACTGTTGGACATCGGGCGGTGATTCATTCGGCGCATATTGAAGAAGGCTGTCTCGTTGGCATTGGTGCAGTGGTTTTAAATGGTGTGCGTGTGGGAAAGGGTAGTATTATTGGGGCGGGCTGTGTGGTGACCAAAGATGTCCCGGCGCGATCGCTGCTGTTAGGGATTCCTGCTAAAATCAAGCGCGAAGTTTCAGAGGCAGAAGCAGCGGACTTGATTGAACACGCCAAACGCTACGAAAAGCTAGCCCTGGTTCATGCCGGAAAAGGGACTGATTTAGGATTTACAAAGGATTAATACGAATCATTATCATCACTCCCTCTTCCCCATTGCGTAACGACAAATACCAATCATCCTCACTACCCGCGGCGACGAGGAAATCGCAATTTTCTTTTCCGTTTAGCTGCTTTTTTACTACTCGGATCCACCGGATAAAATCGTTCTAGCCAACCATTCCGCCAGAAAAAGATAATTAAAGTCAAGGCAATCGTTCCCATCACACCTAAGCAAATAAAATAACCCCATTTCCAAGTCAGTTCTGGCATATATTGAAAGTTCATGCCATAAACGCCAGCAATAAAGGAAAGTGGAATAAAGATACTCGAGATGATAGTCAAGACTTTCATCACTTCATTCATTTTATTGCTCATGGAAGAGAGGTAAACATCCATTAAACTTGACGATAATTCCCGATAACTTTCAACAATATCTAAGAGTTGAATCACATGATCATAACAATCTCGAAAGTAAATTTCCACATCAGAACTAATTAAATGACTCCCACTCCGCATTAAGGTTGTAATGACACTTTGTTGGGGCCAAACGGCACGCCTTAATGCTAAAAGTTCCCGTCGAACTTTATAAATTTTTTCTAAAGTATGGCGATTAGGATTAAAAACAACTTCATCTTCTAACTGCTCAATGCGCTCTCCATAATCTTCCAAAACTGGAAAAAAACTATCAATAATTGTATCAAGCAATAAGTACGTAAGGTAATCAACACCAGAAGTACGGATTTTACCTTTGTTATTTTTTAATCGATTGCGGACAGGATTAAAACAATCATGATTGGGTTCTTCTTGAAAAGTTAAGAGATATTTTTTTCCTAAAACAAAACTAACTTGTTCTGAATAAAAGCCATCTTCTTCGGGCTTCGGTTGGACTAAATGAACAATAATAATTAGTTGCTCGTTATAATCTTCTACTTTCGGACGTTGAGGAACATTAACTACATCTTCTAAAAGTAAAGGATGAAGCTTGAAAATTTGTCCAATCTGTTTTAGAATATCTTCAGACCCAAGTCCTTGTATATCTAACCAAGAAGCAGATTCACTTGCTAAATAATGTTCACACTTTAACGGATCTATATTAACTCTTCTCACTGCGTGCTTAGCATCATAATCAATTAAAACTAGCTGTGAAGGTGCAGCATCTTCTTCAATCCATAACGTCCCGGGTTCACTCCCCGGTTGATCAAAAAAGAAATCAAAATAATCTTCTTTATCTTCACTATCTTCAAGAAAATCGGGATTGAAACTAGGAAATTGTGTCATTTTTTATCTTAAATTTATAATCAATAATGGATCACTCAGCACAACAGCTTTGGCAGAATATTCTTGAACAGTTACAACCCCAACTCAGCCCACCGACATTTCAAACTTGGTTGCAAACTGTGACGCCACAAAGCCTCAATGATCACTATTTAGTGATTTGTGCGCCCAATCCATTTTCTCGGAATTGGTTACAAAAATATTATCTTCCTCTGATTACAAAAACCGCTCAAGAATTGACCCATTCTGATTTAACTGTTCAAATTACCACGCCTTTTGTTGCTAGTGCCAACTCAGAGGAAGTTCCCTTAACTTGGTGGAAACAGAGCGAAGATTACATCAATAGCTTAGCAGGCGATCGCGCTTCTGAAAATGCACTCAGCCCCAAACATACCTTCTCAGATTTTGTAGTGGGACCCAACAACCGAATGGCACACGCTGCATCTTTAGCGGTTGCCGAATATCCTGGTCGAGAATTTAATCCCCTCTTTATTTGCGGGGGGGTTGGTTTAGGAAAAACCCATTTACTACAAGCAATCGGTCATTATCGCTTAGAACTTTATCCCCAGTCTAAAGTATTTTATGTTTCAACCGAGCAATTTACGAATGATTTAATTAATGCCATCCGTCACGATCAATTACAACAATTCCGAGAACATTATCGCGCTGCGGATATTTTATTGATTGACGATATTCAATTTATTGAAGGGAAAGAATATACTCAAGAAGAGTTTTTTCATACTTTTAATACCCTTTACGAAGCAGGAAAGCAAGTCGTTCTAGCTTCAGATCGTCCCCCTAAACAAATTCCTAGTTGTTCAGAAAGACTATCTTCTCGTTTCGCAATGGGATTAATTGCCGATATTCAACCCCCTGATTTAGAAACACGGATGGCAATTTTGCAGAAAAAAGCCGAATATGATAATCTTCCTTTATCACCGACCATTGTTGAATATTTAGCCAGAAATTATCCTTCAAATATTCGAGAATTAGAAGGTGCGTTAACGCAAGTAGTTGCTCATTTATCACTATCCGGCTTACCGTTAACTTTAGAAAATGTCACTTCTCTTTTGAATCCACCCCAAGCCAAACTGGCAACTTCTCCTGAGCGAATTTTACAAGTAGTTGCTGAATACTTTCAGGTCTCTTTAGCGGATTTAAAAGGGAGTTCCCGGCGTCGGGAAATTAGTTCAGCGCGTCAAATTGGGATGTATTTAATGCGTCAACATACTAATTTAAGTTTGCCGAAAATTGGCGAAGTTTTTGGCGGAAAAGATCATACAACCGTGATGTATAGTTGTGAAAAAATCGCGCAACAACAAGAGCAAAATCCAGAACTCAATCAAACCTTACGGCAACTCAGCGATCGCGTTGTCTCGCAATAATTTTTATTCGTCGTTACCCGTATTCTGGAATTAATTCAGTAACCTGTGCCTGACCGTTCATCAGAACTTTTTCATACTGTTGTGTGAGTTTTTGCCAGTTATGATGTTTTTCAACGAGAGTGCGGGAGTTTTCAGAAAGACGTTGCCGTAACTGGGGATCTTGTAATAAACGGCCAATCCCATAAATATATTCTTCTAACCGATTCGCCCGCATCGCAGCAAGATTGACTGCTGCACCATCCACATTTAAGCCTTCTAAGGCGCGATCGCTGCCGACCACAGGGACGCCGATTGCCATTGCCTGTAATGTTGCTAGTTTCATTCCTAAACCGGCTTGTGTGGGCAGGACACAGACCGTACTGCGTTGCAAAATAGTTTGTAAAACAGACGCTGTTGTTGCCAGTTCAATTCCGCCAACGCTTTCCCAATGTTGAAGATGATCAGGAATTCCGAGTAAGGTTAATGTCATTTGCGGATAACGCTTTTTTAGTTCCGGGAAGACCGACTCACACAAAAAATTCACTTCTTCTGTCACTGCTATTTCTTCCTGATGACTGACATAAAGCAGTTGATACCCCCCCGGATCGGCCGTTCGTGTTGGAAATAAATTGAAATCAACTCCATTGGGAATCACCGTAATGGGCTTCTCTGTTTGTAATGCTTTAAGTTGTTTTCTATCTTCAGCCGTTGTTGTTACCAGTGCCGAAAATTTAGAACAATATTGTTGTTCATACCGTTTGAGTAAAGGTAGATTGAGTTGTTCACGCAGACTTTTTTTAACAGCGGTTGATCGCTCTAAAAATTTTTGACAAGTCCCATAAATAGAGCCATGAATATTAACGATTGTTCTCACTTGATTTTGCCATTCGGGACGCACATAAATTTCATTAATACTGTGTTCGCAAGTGATAACATCAAACTCTTTGCCAGCAACTTTTTCATCAATCCATTGCTGCATTTGTGGAGAAAAGTAAGACAAAACACTTTTTGGAGTTCCCTCCTTTAATAATTGTCCTAGGCGTTTTGCCCGATTCATAATTCCTCGTCGACCGATCTCCTGGTGATGAGGGAAAATCACTAAATCTTGTACCCATTCTCCGAGGGTTCCAATATGATCATCTTTTGCCATTTGATAATGTTGAGCAACTAGTGTCACCTCATGACGCTCACTCAAATTTTTCATTAAGTTAAAAGTGCGCGTGGGAACAGAATTGTGGGCATAAGGAGAGGGCAAAATTGCCGAAATCATTAAAATTTTCATACGGGTTAACTCTCAGTTTTAAAGCTGCTTTTTGCCTTGATTGGTATCAGGTTCCTCCTTCAAGGCGGAAATGGGTTAAGTAATCATACGGGTTTACTGACAAGCGCGATCGCGCGAATGTTCCCAGACAAATCAATAATTTGATTTAAATCATTTTAAAAGCACAATTATAATATAGAAATAGCGTGATCGTAAAAAATAGGATGGAATCTCTCTGTGGATCTAACATCTCATTTTGAAAGCAATTGCGTATCATTACACATCTCTTTAACTTTAGCGAGGTTGACCCCAAATCGCGATCGCGCTGCCAATTAATAAAATAATGGCACCAATTAACACTAAAAAACTCGGCACTTCTCCAAACACAAAAAAGCCTAAAATACTAGCACTCACCGGTTCAAATAAAATCGCCAAGGTGACAAAGGTTGGGGAAATAAACCGGACTGCCCAATTAAAACTGGTATGTCCTAAGACTTGAGAAAAAACCGCCATCCCAAAAAGATAAAGATAAATTTCCGGGGGATAACTCCAGTAATTCAAACCAAAGCAAAAGGGAAGGGGGAGTAAACAAATGGCTGCGGTTGTATAAGCGATCACGCTATAGTGACCAATGGATAAACCCGAGGCTTGAGCTTGCTTACCCAATAATAAATAGAGACTTGCAGTCCAAGCCCCCAGTAACGCTAACGCATCTCCGAGTAAGGGATTGCTACCCCCGCTGAGGCTACCGGCATCGCCGATGGCAATGCAAAACCCTCCGGATAAAGCAATTACAATGCCTAAAAGGGTCACTGCTTTGGGTTGTTCTTTAAACCACAGCCAAGAAAGGAGAGTAACCCAAATTGGGTTCGTCGTGACAATGGTTGTGGAAGCGGCAATCGAGGTAAAAGAGAGAGATGTAATCCAAGTCGCAAAATGAAACGATAAGGTAATTCCTGCCGCAATCGCCCACGCCAAAGGTTTTCCAGAAACGAGAAGTGAACCTTGATTTTTTTTGACAAAAGGAACAATAATCAGTGATGCCAAAACCAAGCGAGACGCGGCAATAAATAAACTAAAGCCGAGTCCGCTTTGTTGCGACACCTGTAAACAAAGCCGAATAAAAATTGCTGCAGTGGAAACCCCAACCACACCAGAGAAAAGCACTATTAATACTTGACCGGTTTTTGGGGTTTGAATCATTTTCTATGACTTATTTTTCAATGAAACCAGAAATTAGAGACGACAACTCTCTTGGGAACAACGCTGTTGTTTTTCTGCGACGATCGTTTTGAGATCCGGTCGTCCGGTAAGGGCTAAACGACGATCTGCCCACAGTCCATAAATCCAATCCGCGATCGCGCCCACAAGAGGTAGCTTTGTGATTGCATAGACCCAACCCATGCCTAGGGCTTCGTACACCCGTCGGAACACTTCAATATCTTTAACCACGGTTCCATCGGGGAGAACACCGTGAATGCGTCCCATCGCCGTTTCAAAATCTACTCCACCGTTTGCTTCGGGCTGATAGTTATCATCTGCAATATCAACAAATTTTACTATACCGCGATCACCATCTCGTTTTTGAAGAAAATTTACCTCTCGCAGACACAGGGGACATTCACCGTCATAAAGGAGTTTGATTTTCCATTGGGCTTGGTTAGCTTCAGACATCACAACAATGTTTTTGTATAAATTTGATCTCTCCTTACTATTTTAAGAAATGTTAATTGAATCGGCGTCATCTTTGTTGAGGAAATTTAGGGTAATCACTATTTCAGCGTGATTGTCCGAATGACTCGTTAATTACTCGGCAGAGAATCTTCCTGGAACAGAGAGAACTGTGACCAGTAGCATAATACATGACTGGTCACAGATTTGACTTTAATGGGGCCACTTCCAATTACGGATTTCTGGCATATCAATTCCGTATTTAGTCACATACTGACGATGCTCGATCAGTTTATCCCGTAGCGCTTGCTTCGCATAGGCAGCAGCGTAGCCTAATTTGGGAACGCGATCAATGACATCCTCAACTAAATGGAAACGGTCTAAATCATTCCGTACTACCATATCAAAAGGAGTTGTCGTCGTTCCTTCTTCTTTATAGCCCCGCACATGAAGATTATTATGATTCGTGCGACGATAGGTAAGACGGTGAACGAGCCAAGGATAGCCATGATAAGCAAAGACAATCGGTTTATCCGTCGTGAAAATGGTATCAAATTCGCGATCCGAGAGTCCGTGGGGATGCTCTTTTTCCGGTTGCAAGGTCATTAAATCCACCACATTCACAACCCGCACTTTCAGATCCGGGAACTGTTGACGCAAGATATCGACTGCAGCCAGGGTTTCAAACGTAGGAACATCACCCGCACAAGCCATAACCACATCCGGTTCACTGCCTTTATCATTACTCGCCCATTCCCAAATGCCAATGCCAGCAGTACAGTGTTTAATGGCTGCATCCATATCGAGATATTGCAGTTCCGGTTGCTTTCCAGCCACAATCACATTGACATAGTTCCGGCTGCGCAGACAATGATCAGTTACGGATAACAGGGTATTGGCATCGGGGGGAAGATAGATCCGCACTACATCTGCTTTTTTGTTGACCACATGGTCAATAAACCCCGGATCTTGGTGAGAGAAACCATTATGGTCTTGTCGCCAAACGTGGGAAGTGAGGAGATAATTGAGAGACGCGATCGGCTGTCGCCAGGGAATTTCATCTCGGGTCGTTTTTAACCATTTTGCGTGCTGGTTAAACATGGAATCAATAATGTGAATAAAGGCTTCATAGCAGGAGAAGAAACCATGGCGTCCCGTTAAAAGATACCCTTCCAACCAACCCTGACAGAGGTGTTCACTTAACACTTCCATGACACGCCCTTCTGGAGATAAATTTTCATCTTCTGGCAGACGTTCTGCCATCCAGGTGCGGTCAGTTACTTCAAACAAAGCACTAAGGCGATTCGATGCCGTTTCATCCGGTCCCATGACGCGAAAGGTGTGCGGGTTCATTTTCATCACGTCTCGCAGAAACTCACCTGAAACACGGGTCGCTTGGGCATAAGTGGTTCCAGGATTGCTGACATCAACAGCATAATCCCGAAAATCAGGCATTTTTAATTCTTTGAGAAGAATACCACCATTGGCATGAGGATTCGCCCCCATGCGTTTTTCCCCTTTAGGTGCTAGTTCTGCCAAATCTTGGCGAAAGGTTCCATTTTCATCAAAGAGTTCTTCCGGTTTGTAACTCTTCATCCACTCTTCCAAGAGAGTGATATGTTCCGGGTTATTAGCCATATCCGAGAAGGGAACTTGGTGGGAACGCCAGAAGCCCTCCGTTTTCTTGCCATTGACTTCTTTGGGTCCGGTCCAGCCTTTCGGACTGCGCAGAATAATCATTGGCCACTGCGGGCGCTTGCTAAAGCCATTGGTTCGAGCTTCGGATTGAATACTTTTAATTTCCCCCGCAATGGTATCAAGGGTTCCCGCCATGAGCTGGTGCATCATTTCCGGGTCAGACCCTTCCACAAAGTAAGGCTTGTAACCATACCCGACAAAGAGGCTTTCGAGTTCTTTATCATCCAGGCGAGACAGAACAGTCGGATTGGCAATTTTGTAACCGTTGAGGTGTAAGATTGGCAATACTGCGCCATCATGAACCGGATTGAGAAATTTATTGGAGTGCCAACTGGTGGCAAGGGGACCGGTTTCGGCTTCCCCATCTCCCACAACACAAGCTGCAATCAAGTCAGGGTTATCAAAAACTGCACCGTAAGCATGGGCTAAGGCATAGCCGAGTTCGCCTCCTTCATGAATCGAACCGGGTGTTTCTGGGGCAACATGAGAGGGCACTCCCCCAGGAAAAGAGAATTGAGTAAAGAGTTTTTTCATTCCCTCTTCATTAGCGGCAATATTCGGGTAAACTTCACTATAGGTTCCTTCCAAATAGGTATTAGCCACTAAACCGGGACCGCCATGACCGGGACCAGCAATGTAGATAATATTCAAGTCTTGCTGGTTAATGATGCGATTGAGGTGAACGTAAAGAAAGTTTAAGCCGGGTGTCGTTCCCCAGTGACCGAGAAGACGAGGTTTGATATGTTCTAATTTTAGGGGCTCTTTTAGGAGAGGATTATCGTAGAGATAAATTTGTCCAACAGAGAGATAATTGGCAGCCCGCCAGTAAGCGTGCATTTTTTGCAGTTGTTCATCGGAGAGCGGTTTGTTTTGAGCGATGGTGGCAACAGTCATAAGTTTTTGAGGTGAGATACGTTGCGATTCAGTTTCATTGTGAAGGATGACCCAGGGAGGGAGTCGGAATTTCTCAGCTTTTCTTTAGTTTTTTGCAGAGTATTGGTTACCTCAAATACCTAATTTTCAAGAATTGAACGGGGTTTAATTTCACTAGCGAATCATCTGAGCAGTTGTCTGGAGGAAACCTTCAACAATTAGCTACAATGATCAAACAGTCAGTCCAGCAAGCCCCACTATAATTATTGTTAGTTCACGGCAAACCATGATCGAAACATCCATCTCATCTTAGGCGTCACCTAACCCAGAGAAGTACGAACCCAAGTTTTAGCCATTTCACTCTAAGCCTTCGCATTAGATACGATAAGATTAGTAGGCAAGATGCGGTTAAGCCGCTCCGACCAGGAAGGTATAGATTAGCCAACTATTATTTACTGATACAAGCTGCGAGATCAAGGACTAGCAGAACAAAACAATGACAACTGAATTCAATCGTTTACGCTCTGAAGTTATCAATACCCAAGTCATTACCCGTAATAGTGGAAAGCGGTTAGGCGTCGTCAAAGAAATGCTCGTTGATATCGACCGACGGGAAGTTGTGGCATTGGGCTTACGAGACAACTTGATCTCCGTTGCAGGGATGCCACGCTATATGTATTTAGAAGACATCACTCAAAGCGGGGATGTCATTCTTGTTGAAGATGAAGAAGTGATCGAAGATGTCGATGTGGAAGCACTGAGTGCTTTAATTAACTGCGAAGTCATTACCGAAGACGGAGAAATGTTAGGTCGGGTACGTGACTTTCAATTCAATATGGATGATGGTAAAGTTTCTTCCTTGGTTATTGCTTCATGGGGGTATCCGCAAATTCCGGATCAAGTGATCAGTACCTATGAATTACCGATTGAAGAAATTGTCAGCAGTGGTCCTAATCGAATTATTGTCTTTGAAGGAGCAGAAGAACGCCTTAGCCAATTAACCGTTGGACTTTTAGAAAGACTAGGTATTGGCAGAGCTCCTTGGGAAAAAGGCGACGACGATCTTTACTATACGCCACCGACGGCGCGTCCGGAAAACCAGTTAGGAACGGGTTTACCCGAACGTGCACCAGAACGTCCGCCAATCCGTCAAGAACCGGTTGAACGTCGCGAACCCATTCGGGAACCGGCTTATGAAGAAGAAGAGCCGGTTTATGAAGAAGCTTGGACTGAAGAAGCATGGGAAGAACCGGAACCCTTTCCTCGACAAGAAGAGTCGATTCGCTATGAAGAAGCAGTCTTAGAAGAAGACAATTGGGGAGATGCCAATGCGCCCTATGAGGAACCTGACTATGAACCGGAACCCCTGAATGGTTTAGAAGATGAAGAAATTGAAGAAGATGTCTGGAGAGATGAAGAAGAAACTTACGTTCCTCCGAAAGTAAATCTTCCAGAGAAACCAAAAGCGAAGGAAAAAGAGACCGAAAAAGAGCCGGAGTACGAGGAAGAAACTAATTATTAGAAGATAGCTTGGGATGGCTTGCTTGCCACTCGCTGCTTAAAGAGTCTACAACTTGATGAACAGCAAATGTCAAAGATGAAGGATGATATGCCACCAGAAGCGTCGAAACTTGACGAATTGGTTAATCAATTAAAAGCTGAGTACACCAACAAGCCATCCGCTATGTCTGAAGATAAGGCTCATGCCAATGCTAATGAGGAATTATTGGCAGAGGTTAAGTCACAGTTTCAGGAGAAATCTGCTTCTGCTGCTACTGATGATGATTTAATGGATGCCATTAAATCTCGCTACCAAAAACAATCTCAGGATAATACTTCTGACTTGTCTTTACCGGAACTCAAATCTCAATTGCAAAATTTGTCTCCCTCCCGTCAAAACGAAAATGAGGAATTATTAGCGCAGATCAAGTCTGGCTATCAGCAGCAAAAACAGGTCGCTTCTGCTCAAAATAATAATTCCCGTACTGATCAGTGGCTAGGATCTCTAAAAGAACAACATCAAACAGGCAAAACTTACGAAGACGAGAGAGATCTCAAACGTAACCGAGAAGAAATCCTCAAAGCAGAACAACAGAAACAGAAAAAACGTAAGCATTTAACCCAAAAGGCACAAGCTTGGCTAGAAAATCTTGATCCATATTCGGATGAAGGCTTTTGGTTTGAAGAATTTGCAGAAAGCTATCACTCGCGCTTAGAAGCAGCGATTGAGTATATAGCAGTTTTTGAAGAGACTTAATGCTTTTGGAAAGTAAACTGCTTTGAGATCAAACCCTTACCTGTACTTGTTTTTGTTAGACTAACAGTGATCCCAACAAAATGAATTCGGTCAGTTAGAGGTGAAATATGGGAATTTCTTTGCAGAAAGGACAACGGGTCTCGCTTGAAAAAGTCTCTCCCGGTTTAGAAGCAGTCTTTGTCGGTTTAGGTTGGGATGTCAATAAAAGTGATACCGGAAGTGATTTTGATTTAGATACTTCTGTTTTTCTTTTAGGTGATGATGAAAAGCTCATTTCTGATAACCACTTAGTTTTTTATAATAATTTGAAAAGCCCTGATCCTGAAAACTCTATCGAACACATGGGCGATAACCTTACCGGTGCAGGAGAAGGTGATGATGAAGTGGTTATTGTTAATTTGAAAAAAGTTCCTGAGGATGTTCAAAAAATTACGTTTGTTGTCACCATTTATGATGGTGAAAAACGGGGACAAAATTTTGGACAAGTTAATAATGCCTTTGTGCGTTTAGTGGATGTGAAAACGAAAGAAGAAGTGCTTCGCTACGATTTGACGGAAGATTATTCCATTGAAACGGCTATGATTATGGGAGAATTGTATCGGAAAGACGGACAATGGCGCATGAGTGCGGTGGGTGAAGGCTATGAAGGTGGATTACAAGCAATTTTAAATCGATATAGTTAATTTTTAGAGACTGAGTGAGCGGGAGGGATCGCGTTTGACGGCAAAATTGGCGGTAGTTAAGAAAACAGAAGAGTCGTGTGATTTTTTTGATAAGAGTTGACTGAAAACGCGCGATCGCGAGACTGAAAATCACCTCTCAAAGCCCTTAAAAAACTCCCTGCGAAAAAAGACGCAAAAGGGCTATGTTTAAGTTACGATGGGAATTCAAGTCGAGTCAAGTGAGGGTCGCGTCTGCGAGCAGGACAGACATTTAAACTGCTCAAACCGCCGATTCATGAACCGGCTGCAATCACATTTTTTCACTTCCGCTCTCTTAACCCTACTGTCTTCAATGATCAACTCGTTTGTGGAACAACGCTTCAATCTCTCCACTTGGAAAGTGAACCGTCTCACGCAATTTCTCTTGCTTGCAGTGACGATGCTGACTTATAGCATCATGGCAATGAATATTGCGAACTCACTTTTCCTCAGTAACGCCGGTGCTGAGTATCTTCCTCTCTCTTTTATTTTGCTAGGGCTGTTCTCGACCTTGGCTTATGGCGGTGTTTCTCAAATCATTGATCGCTTTAGTCGGGTGCGCTTGTTTCAATACGTGCTTGTCGGGTCGATTCTTTTTTTTACGGTTTTCTGTTTCCTGCTGAATTTCAACGCGCTCCCTTTATACTTTTGCATCAGCATTACAGCGTTTTTTCAGTTTGATTTATATATCAATATTCTCTATCCCAACCTCGTCACGGATTACTTTACCACTCTCGAATATAAACGTTATGCCCCGTTTTTTGGGATTGCCCAAGCGGTGGGGATTTTGTTAGGTGGGATGTTAACCACGCTGTTGGCACAATATTTGAATAATCGTCAGTTACTCGCTTGTGTCATTTTGATTTTTGGGATCGCGATCGCGCAAGTCATTTATTTAGAAAATTCGCAACCTCGACTTGAAAGTAGTTACGCCAGCAAACGGGTGGGTTTGATTGAATCATTGAAAACCTTTCCGGATTTAGTGCAACGCTATCCCCTCATTTTTTACCTAGCCAGCAGCAGCTTTCTCTTCATTCTGATTTATGTGATGTCAGAGTTTCTCTGGTTTAGTACCTATGCCAGTCACTTTACCAATTCAGAATTAACGGGCTTTCTCGGGCAAGTGCGGATCATTACCAGCACCACTCAAATCGCCACCCTCTTCTGTATCACGCGCCCTCTGCTGCGTTGGTTAGGAGTGGCGCGAATGAATGTCGCTTATCCCATGGTGACACTCGCAGCATTAGCGGGATTTGCCCTGCGTGGGGATCTCAAAAGCGCTCTCATACTCAATATCAATGGCGATTCCTTAAATAAAGGCTTAGCAACGCCCGTTCACCAACTGAACTATAATGCGATTCCCCCAGAGTTTTCGGGACGAGTGCGCACGCTGACCGATGGTATCTTCTATGCAGTCGGACTCACCCTCGCCGGTGTTTCCTTACTGGTCGCACAAGCCTTTCTCAGTGCCACGCAAATTGCTGGGATCGCAATTATTCTCACGACAGTGGGTCTCCTGGCGCGACTGCCGATGGGCAAACTCTACGCCGAAGGCTTAGAGAGCATGATCCGTTCCAATACGCTGGAATTAGATGAATTTAATTACCGCACTCAACTCCCGCCCGGTTCG
>CAZBPR010000031.1:0-25529 GCA_964493825.1 uncultured Dactylococcopsis sp. | reverse complement strand
TGAGGAAACAGAAGTTTGTATTTTCGATTTTGGTGATTGGTTTGTTGTTGAATTTTTCCGTGGAAGTGGCAGCGAAACTCGCATTTTTAAGCGCGATCAATACCCGAACCTTGAACAAGAATTGTTTGAGTGTTCCCAGTTATCCGTAAAGCGTTTGCGGGCTTTCGGTGGAAAAGTTCATGATCATAAGTATCTTTGGCAAATTGATTGTGAAAAATGGTTGCGAGAACGGGGAATTTTACCTAATGCTGGAACCAGTCATTTCAAACGTCGGAATAAAAATAATCCGAATCAACCTTATCGTGATCGCTATAATCCTAATACGGGACTTCCACTACATGATCCTGATGGTGATAAACGAAGAACACGAGCAAGAGATTTAATGAGATGGCGCAGAGATATTGAACAATTAGAACGAGAAGCAAAAAGAGCTTTTTCCTAGATGTGTGTTTAGAGGGCTTCAACCTCAAAGTTAATGTCAAAAAACTGTAACAAATACTACAATCCCCCTGCGATCGATAGGCATAGTCTGAGACACTAGAAGAGCAGTTGTTTAAAAACAGATGGGAGGACAGTGTGGGCGGATCGCTTGATATTCCTTTAGCTAATCGTGTTTGTGAAGTAACCCCCTCGTTAACGCTAGAAATTTCAGCGAAAGCCAAAGCCATGCAAGCAGATGGCTTGGATGTGTGCAGCTTTAGCGCAGGAGAACCCGATTTTGATACACCAAAGCACGTTGTTGAAGCAGCCAAACAAGCGCTGGATGAGGGAAAAACTCGTTATGGTGCTGCTGCTGGCGAAGCTCGACTGCGCAGCGCGATCGCGCACAAACTTCACACTGAAAACAATTTACCCTATTCCCCCAAGGAAGTCATCGTCACCAATGGCGGGAAATACTCTCTCTTTAACCTCATGCAAGCCTTTATTAACCCCGGTGATGAGGTGATTATCCCTTCTCCCTACTGGCTGAGTTATCCGGAGATGGTGAAACTCGCTGGGGGAAATCCTGTTATTGTTCCCACCACCGCGCAACAACAGTACAAAATTACAGCCTCGCAACTCAAACAAAGTATTACGCCCAAAAGTAAACTGTTTATCCTGAATTCACCCACTAACCCCACAGGCGCCGTTTATTCCCGAGAAGAACTCACCGCTTTAGCGGATGTCATTGTGAAAAATAATCTCTGGGTGGTATCTGATGAAATCTATGAAAAAATCCTCTATGAGGATGCGGAACATATCAGCATTGGTAGCTTAAATGCAGACATCTTTGCACGGACATTAGTCAGCAGTGGCTTTGCCAAAACCTACGCCATGACCGGTTGGCGGGTCGGCTATCTCGCAGGTCATGAAGAAATCATCAAAGCCATGACCACTATTCAAAGTCATAGTACCTCTAATGTGTGTACCTTTGCTCAATATGGCGCGATCGCGGCCTTAGAAAATCCTCGTTCCGAAACGGCTATTGAAGAAATGCGAACCGCTTTCGCTCAACGACGACAAATCATGTTAGATGTATTAGCGAAGGTGCCAGAGTTGAGTTGTCCCACTCCTTATGGTGCCTTTTACCTATTTGTTGATATCAGCAAAACCGGAAAAACCTCGTTTAACTTTGCCAATGAATTACTAGAGGAAATGCAAGTGGCAACTGTTCCCGGGATTGCTTTTGGTAACGATTCCTGCATTCGCCTATCTTATGCCACGGATCTCAACACCATCAATCAGGGTCTAGAACGTCTGACCAAATTTGTGCAATCCTGAAGTCTGTGTTAAACCCTAGTCATTCCGCGCTGACTGTTGCGGAAAAATCTTTCTGAAAGCTGATTAACCCACTTGTAGAGAATTGCTAAGTTAAAGCGCGATATGATTACAGATTAAAGCAACTTTAGTTTTCATAGCGTTTAGGACGACTGAAAGGCTCTTTGGGACAACGATCAACTAGGAGTAGGGAACATGAATACCGACCACCGTAAGCAGATTGCATTAATTTCCGTACATGGTGATCCCGCTGTTGATATTGGAGGGGAAGAAGCTGGCGGACAAAATGTTTATGTCCGTCATGTCGGAGAAGCCTTGGCTGAATTGGGCTGGGATGTGGATATGTTTACTCGCCAGTCCGATGCTAATAATCCTCGTATTGTCGAGCATCAAGACGATTGTCGGACCATTCGCCTCACTGCTGGTCCAGAAACCTTTATTCCCCGTCAAGAAATTTTTGAACATTGCGATCAATTTGTTGAAGAATTGCTGAAATTTGCTCGCAAGGAAGGGAGAGAGTATGCACTCATCCATACCAACTACTGGTTATCCGCTTGGGTTGGATTAGAGTTGCGAAGGCGGTTATCTCTACGGATGATCCATACTTATCATTCTTTAGGGGCAGTTAAATATCAATCGGTGAAGGAACCCCCCCACACCGCAAGCCGCCGCTTAGAAATTGAAAAAGCCACCTTAGAAACGGCTGATTGTATTGTTGCCACTAGCCCTCAAGAAAGGGACGACCTGCAATCACTGGTTTCCACGCGCGGTAATATCGAAATTATTCCCTGTGGTACAGATATTCATCGATTTGGTTCGATTAGTTATCAAGAAGCCCGCAAGAAATTAGGCTTTTCTCAGCAGGAGAAAATTGTTTATTATGTGGGACGCTTCGATCCGCGTAAAGGGATTGAAACCTTGGTACGGGCAGTGCATCAGTCTCAATTACGGGGGAAAGAGTCTTTACGCCTGATTATTGGCGGAGCTTACAGTCCTGGTCAAAGTGACGGCGATGAAAAAGAGCGGATTACCAAAATTGTTAATGAGTTAGGACTAACCGATATTACAGAATTCCCAGGACGCATCTCTGACGAGGATCTGCCCGTATATTTTGCAGCTGCTGATGTGTGCGTTGTTCCCAGTTACTATGAACCGTTTGGTTTAGTACCGATTGAAGCAATGGCAAGTGGCACCCCTGTTGTCGGCAGTGCCGTTGGGGGACTGAATTTTACGGTTGTCTCTGAAGAAACCGGAATCTTAGTTCCTCCCAAAGATAAAGCAGCATTCGCCAAAGCAATTGATCGGGTTTTAAGTGATCCCCAGTGGCGAACTCAACTTGGTGAAAATGCCAGAAAACGCATGGAAAACGAATTTAGTTGGGAAGGAGTCGCTTCGCAGTTGAGTCATTTGTATGACTCCATCCTGAGTTAACACTATTGTGAGCGAGATTCACGGGAAAGTGTTTATCTAGCCTTTTACCCATCGCTGTGAGCAATTCGCTCAGGTTAATCAGGATCGAAATCCAATCATTTTGAAACCCCAGAATAGCAATAAACCCAGTCCGATATAGACCAGAATGATGAAAGAAGGAGTGAGCCTTACTAATATGTCTTCTGATTGTGAAAAGGCGGCAATACCAACTAGAAAATAGGTAAAAAAACTAATGCTAAGCCAAACGATCAATAGGGCTAAGGAGATTAAAAGGGGGAGAAATTGCTGGGCAGTCAGTTTTAAGATCATGATATAGAAACCGCACATTATATTTGCCCAAAAAGTAACCATTCCTAAAGCCAAGGCTGTTAAGTGGATGATCCGAAACATAATTATTCGCCTGGCAACTTATGGTTCTAATAATCCCTGTTCCTGCATATAGCTCAGTAACCAATTTGCTATGGTAGCCCGCCTTGTTTGTCGAGGACCAAATTCGCCAATTTTATAACCTTTAAAGCCTAATTTTTCTTTGAGGAGTTGTTTATTGGGTTTGGGAATAGAACGGGTTAGTTTCACGGTTGCGGGGCGACTTTCAATAAAATCAGGAGGTTGGGGATAAGTTTCTTGCCACTCCGCAGGAACCAATTGCGCATTCCATTCCTCCCGTTCGGGATCGTAGCGATACCCTAGATAGTACCAAACCAATTGATTGGCCGTGGCATCCGAGAGTTCTTCTTGGAGAATTCCCCAAATCGTTTCTTGATTCAAAGGCGGTAGATTTAACATCGTCATCTGAATTGTCAAGCCGTGACAAGAACAAGTCTCTTGCACATCGCATCATGATCATTAACAAAGCCTGCCATAATTGTATAACTGGATCAAACTTTCAGATTCATCAATTGACAACTCATGGAAAGTGGACACTGAATCCTGTCCTCTCCTACAAGCTCATTCATTCGCAACTGATCAGAAACGCGATCGCTGCTGGGCTTGCCAGTTCAATTTGGCTCGTGATGAGAGTTAAGAAGACACCCTTATGGTCAAACGCGCTGCCAGAATTTGTCGGAACATTTATTCTTCCTTATCTCGTTCTCAAAAACAGTGGATTTTAATCGGTGTTGATTTTATCTTAATTAGCTTAAGCTTGTTGTGCGCCTTAGCCATCCGCTTATTTGCGTTAGCGGTGCGCTTTGAAAGTCTCGATTTATCAAGCTTAAGTCAAGAGTACTTTCCGATTACAATGGTGGCGTTGCTCGTGAAGTTAGTTACCCTGCGAGTTTCAGGAATTTATCGTCCGATTTTGCGCTACGTGGGGCTAGAAATTTTTTATCAAGTCAGTTACGCGATCGCGCTCAGTTACGGCATTATTGTTTTTGTAGGCTTCTTTACCCAAATTCGCCAACTCCCCCGTTCTGTGCTGCTTGTTGATGCGCTTTTAAGCATTCTTTTAATTGTCGGGGCGCATTTATTGATCCGTTGGTGTCTCTACAATCCCGACTCTCCCTTTTTTATCGGTGAAGTGCCCCCAAAAGTCATCATCTACGGTGCTGGAGCAGCAGGAACCCAATTAGCCCAAGCCCTATCGCATCAACAAACCTATCAGGTGGTGGCATTTATCGATAACAACCGCCAGTTGCAGGGACAACAAATTAATGGCATCACGGTATATTCCCCGAAACGGCTGACACGGTTAGTGCAACATCACGAAATTAAAACAATCTTGCTCGCAATGCCTTCTGTTCAAGCGGAAGTGAAGCAAGTCATTCTCGATGCCCTGAAACATTTACCGGTCACTGTAAAAACGATTCCGGAACTCAGTGAAATTATCAGCGGGAAAGTTCCGCCCAGTCAGCTGCGCCCCATTGAAATTAGTGATTTGCTCGGACGACAAGAAGTCCCTCCCCTGCTGGAGTTACTCAGTAAAAATATTACCGATCGAGCCGTTCTCGTCACTGGGGCGGGGGGATCCATTGGTTCTGAACTGTGCCGACAAATTGCACAGCATCATCCCCGAGTCCTCATTCTTTACGAGCGCAACGAGTATGCGTTATACACCATTGATCAGGAGTTAAGAGAAACCGATCCTCAACTTCATCCGATTCCTTGCCTCGGTTGTGTCACCGATGAAAATTACCTGCGCCATCTCCTACAAACTTATCAAGTCGATACCATCTATCATGCTGCTGCTTATAAACACGTTCCCCTGGTTGAACAAAATCCGGCTCAAGGAGTACTTAACAATGTGTACGGGACTCTAATTGCCGCTAGAACCGCTCGCGACTGTCACGTCAAAAATTTTGTTTTAATTTCTACCGATAAAGCCGTTCGTCCCACGAATATTATGGGGGCAACCAAACGGGTAGGTGAATTAATTCTCCAAGCTTTTGCCGAGGATGAACCCGGTGCCACCCGTTTTGTAATGGTTCGTTTTGGGAACGTTTTGGATAGCAATGGTTCCGTTGTGCCGCGTTTTCGTCAGCAAATTGAAGCCAGAAAGCCCATTACTATTACTCATCCTGAAATTAATCGTTATTTCATGTCAATTCCAGAAGCAGCCCGGTTAGTCATTCAAGCGGGAGCCTTAGGTCAAGGGGGAGAAGTTTTTCTCTTAGATATGGGGGAACCCATTAAAATTTATGATTTAGCCTTACAGATGATTGAACTGCATGGGCTGGAAGTGGGTAAAGATATTGAAGTGAAAATTACAGGGTTACGTCCCGGAGAAAAACTTTACGAAGAGTTATTAATTGATACTAATACCGCCATTCAAACCGATCACCCCAAAATCTATGCGGCCAAAGAACGGATGCTTCCCTGGCAGCACTTAGAAGCCCCCCTGAATTTGCTCCTAGCTGCAGCCCAACAAAGAGATGATCCGCAAATGATGCGCGTTCTTTATTGGCTGGTGCCAGAGTTTCAGCGAGAAAACCAGCAGATGAATCAACACTTAACAATTGAGCCCTAACGTTTCTTGACCCTCAGCATGGTATAGTGATTTTTGCGCTTAGGTTTTGATTGCCAAAGCTAATCAAAGTAAAGGGGAAAGATCGGTGTAAGACCGGCACTGTCCCGCAACTGTGATGAAAGTTGTTGCTACCGACAATTTCTCAGTCAGAACACCCGCCTAAGACACTCAACCGATGAGAAGCACTCTGCGAGGTACAGATGCGGTTATTCACCTACAATTTCGATACTTTAAGTTGGGCAGTGGCCATCGGTGTCACTCCTCCTGGGAACAGTCAGACCGTTATCTTCAGCAACAGGAACGAGGAGGAAGTTGCTTGTTGAGATCGCAACAGATAGCGCGTTGATGAGACCTTGCTGAAAATTGATTCGTCAACTGCCTTCAGTCGATGAAACTTTGCGCTGAAACGCTTCTAGCCTCGGATCACAGCGCTCAAGAGCGTCTCTGGCTCTCATCCCGTATCTTTTAACCTCTCATAAATAAGGAATTCATCATGAATAAAATTCTATCGGCACTGAAAACAAATAATGAAGGATTTTGGCAACGATTAACCATTGGTTTACTAGCGCTGCTTGCTTTACTGAGCTTAGCGCAACCGGCTGTCGCCCACCATCCTGCTGGTGGAACAACTCCCAGCAATTGGCTAGAAGGCTTTTTATCGGGTTTAGGTCATCCGGTCATTGGCTTTGATCATCTCGCTTTTGTCATTGCCAGTGGTTTAGTTGCTGCGAATACAAAGCGGGGTTGGATTATTCCTTTGGGCTTTGTTATGGCTGCAATAGCGGGAACCGGACTGCATTTGCAAGGGGTTAACCTTCCTCTATTAGAAGTGATGATTGCAGCTTCTGTTGTAGCAATGGGCGGTTTTTTAGTCCTCTTCCAAAGTCAGAATGTGGTTGGTGAAAGTAATCATAATAATCAAGAGGAATCCTTTATTTATAGCCTTTTGATTGCCTTAGGCAGCGCGATCGCGGGCATTTTTCATGGTTATGCTTATGGTGAGGCGATTGTTGGGGCGGAAATGACGCCACTGGTGGCTTATTTAGCTGGATTTACTCTCATTCAACTGGGGATCGCTTTAGGATGCTATAAACTCGCGCAAACGTTACTGGCTCAGCTCAGCACGCCGAGTGTTCCGCTGAGCCGGCTCATTGGTTGTGGAATAATGGGAATGGGAATTGTCTTTGTAACGTCTGCCATTTAAGGAGGACAAGGTGATGCGAGTTCCGTCAATGACTTCCGGTTTAGGTTTTCTCAGTACAATGATGATGCTGGTTCCCGCCAGTTTTGCAGGAGAACGTTTGGACGGAACCGTATTTTTTGATGCTCCGCCCCAACTCGAGAAGGTCAGAACAACGTTCAATGAAACCCAGGTGCGGGGAGCAACCTACTATTTCACCCTCACCCTTCCCTCGCAAGCTGGTGAACCCTTAGGAAAAATTGTGATTGAGCAACGCAGTGGTATCGATGATATTCCCTTACGCTTAGACCGAACCACAGCATTTGTAGGAACAGCCAACGATAAACAAGAACCGCTGCGTCTCGCCGATGTTGCCCAAAGCGACAATAACCGCAAAATTACGGTTCAATTGCAACCCCCGGTCACACCGGGAACCACTTTCACCATTGGACTCAAACCGAGAAAAAATCCTCGATATGATGGGGTCTATTTGTTTGGCGTAACTGCATTTCCCGCTGGAGAAACCGTCGATGAACTCTATTTAGGAGTCAGACGATTGCAGTTTTATGACCGGAGAAATGATTCCGATTTCCGTAACTTTCCAGATTAAATATGATTGATCACCAATCATAAGTCCAGGTTAAAGGTTAAGAGCTTCGATAACCAAGGACACAACCATCAATTACAAATAAGGAGTAAATATGGCTGCAAAAATCCCTGTCACCGTTGTTACAGGCTTTTTAGGGGCTGGCAAAACAACTCTCGTGCGACATTTACTGCAAAATAATCAAGGACGCAAAATTGCCGTTCTCGTCAATGAATTTGGCGAAGTTGGCATTGATGGTGACTTATTACGGAGTTGCCAAATTTGTGATGAGGAGGAAGAGACCAGTAATAATATTGTTGAACTGACCAATGGCTGTTTATGTTGCACGGTGCAAGAGGAATTTTTCCCCACCATGCAAGACCTACTCAAACGCCGGGATGATATCGATTGTATTGTTGTGGAAACGTCTGGGTTAGCGCTACCGAAACCCCTTGTCCAAGCATTTCGTTGGCCGCAAATTCGCAATGGCGCAACGGTTGATGGGGTAGTGACCGTTGTCGATTGCGCGGCTTTAGCTAGTGGCGCCTTAGTGGGAGATTTAGATGCTCTAGAAGCCCAACGTCAAGCCGACCCGAATTTAGAGCATGAAACGCCGATTGAAGAGTTATTTGAAGATCAATTGGCGTGTGCCGATTTGGTATTACTCACTAAGGCGGATCAAGTGGATGCTGCAACGCGACAAAAAGTGGAAACCTGGTTAAAACAAGAATTGCCCGCAGGCGTCAATATCGTGCCTTGCTATAACGGGGAAGTGCCTGCAGATATCTTGCTGGGCTTTAATGCTGCGGTAGAAGAGAATTTAGATCGTCGTCCCAGTCATCATGACCATGAAGAAGAACACGAACATGATGATGGGATTAATTCGGTGCAATTAATTTTAGACGAAGCCTTTGAGGAAAAACCGTTAAGGCAACGCTTAGAAGCCTTATTTAAGGAGGCGGAAATTTATCGAGTGAAAGGTTTTGTCAATGTTCCCAATAAGCCGATGCGTCTGGTTATCCAGGGGGTAGGCAAACACTTGGACTCATTTTACGACCGCCCTTGGCAGCGGGATGAACCGCGTCAAACTCGACTCGTTTTGATTGGACGCAATTTAGATGAACGTCAAATTAAAGCCAGCCTCATGGAAGTGGTTCCTTCTCTGAATTAAGGATCGCGCTGCGCTTTAAATACGCGAATCGTTAGGGGATAGAAATAAATCTGTCCCTTTTTGGCTCTGACTGCACCATTGAGAACAAGCGCTAAACTCCAAAATGTGGTGAGTATCGCCACGCCCTGTCCCGCCCAATCAATGCCATTCATCACTAGCGCGATCGCGCCCACCGAACTCTCCACATCAGCACCAAAAATGGCTAAATAAATAAAAAAGCCGATCACGCCGAGAAAAAACAGCACCAAACTATAACCCACGAGGGCAATCTGGAAATTGAGGGCTTCTCGCCCTTGCCAATCCACATATTCTGATTCTTCTCGCTTGACCAGCCAAATTAAACCGGGAACAATAATATTGACCAGAGGAATGGGAAATTCTAGCCAATACAGTGGAATCCAAATCAAGCCCGCCAAATGACAAATCATTGCCCAGCGGACTTCTTCTTGTGTAACCTGTGTCATTGCAGTGCCCCACAACCAAGGACTCGTCACGGAAGTTAGTTAAATGTGAAACAGGAAGAGGGAAGATTTAGCTTGAATCCTCAGCCGCCCTTGATTAACTATCATTATCTCCCACTCCTCCTTTTTCCCAACTTCCCCTCATCATCGATCAATCTTTGATCTGACTTACTTCTGTTTTAACCACTCCATAACTTGTTTGCCTAGAGAAACATCATTCAGGCGGTCAATTTCCCGCACCCCCGTTGGGCTAGTGACGTTAATTTCTGTTAAGTAACCGCCAATCACATCAATCCCGACAAAAAATAAACCGTCTGCGAGTAAAGTAGGCGCGATCGCGCTACAAATTTCCCAATCTCGCATCGTAATTTCTGCAGGTTCGACCCGTCCGCCCACAGCCATATTGCCGCGAAACTCCCCGCTAGTGGGAATGCGATTCACTGCACCAATGGGTTCCCCTTCTAATAAAATAATGCGTTTATCGCCGTCTTTTGCTGCCGGAAGAAAGGCTTGTATCATTACCGGTTCTCGCCCGTTTTGGGTACTAATTTCAATTAAAGAATTGAGATTGCGATCGCGCTTTTCTAAAAATAAAATTCCTTCCCCGGCTTTCCCTGCCAGCGGCTTTAAAACAGCGCCATCTTTACGTTCCACAAACTCGCGAATCACTTTTTTATCTTGACTGACAATGGTTTCTGGAATTACTGCTGAAAAACGCATCGCGTAGAGTTTTTCATTGGCTTTTTGTAGCCCTTGGGGCGAATTAATCACCACAGTGTCAGTGGGCGTTAATAAGTCCAAAATTTGGGTCGCATACAAATAAGGAATCGTCACTGGCGGATCGGTGCGCATGAACACTGCATCCATCCGAGAAAGGGGTTGTAATTCGCATTCTCCGGGCTGATACCAGTCTTTCTCCGCCACCCAGCGGTTATCCTGTAGAGTCACAGGCGTTAAGTGGATGCGCTGCAGACGTGCCCATGCCTGAGACTGGACAATACTCAAATCAGAAGCAGAGGTCACCCAAACTTCATATCCTTCTGCTTGGGCTGCTTCCATAAAAGCAACTGTGGTGTCGTGGGTGGGGTCAAGTTGAGATAATGGATCAATAATAAAGGCAAGTTTCATCTTAAATTTTTTGTTTAGCCCAGTTTGAATCTGCAAACGATTATTATAATTGGCGTATTAACGAGTCCTTTTTTTGATTTTAGTCATTTGAGACTGTCACTAAAATCAATGGTTCAATCTGATGATTAATCGCGCCCCCATTGTTGCCCTACAAGTTCTCCAATCTACAATAATCCGTCCTCCTTTGGCGATTGCTCGTGAAACGTCCCAAACTGAGGCAAGGGACAAGATCACAGGAAGTGACAAAGCAACCTTTTCTCAAATATTACCCAAATCTCTACTCCCAACCCGAGAGCATCAACAGAATAATCTCGCCCAAGAACTGCGGTCAACTTGTCTGATTGTCATAGAAGCGGGTAGTTCACTGAGTGCTAAATTGTCAATCCGCACAGCTGGATCAACAATAGAATATTGCCTGGCTGCTGTCTAAGATGAAAAAAGTCCAAACTCCTGTTCCGAAAATTTCTCTGCGCTGGCTCTTATTGATTCCTTTTTTGATCGAAATTGTGAGTGCAATCGGCTTAGTCAGTTATTTCTCTTACCAAAGCAGCAAAGCAACCGTAAGCGAAATAACCCATCAGTTACTTCATGAAATGAATGAGCAAGTTGCTCAAGAAATTGATCATTACCTAAAAATCATTGATGATATTAACCAGCAACATCTTGCACTGGTGGAATCAGGTCTGGCTAACCTCGATCAATTAGAGCAAATTCATCAATACCTAATTCAAGAACATCAAAGATTTCCAGCCATCAATAGTATTTCGTTTGGCAATCCTCAGGGTGACTTTGTAACCAGTTATCGCCGGAGTGCAACCGAACTAGAAGCTGGGCGATCCACTCAAGAAAATCCCAGTCAATTAGAGTTTTATACAGTGCAAGAAGATGGCCGTTTAGGAAATCATTTACGCACGATTCAAGATATTCAGGTTTATGATCGCTCTTGGTATCATCGCGCGATTACCACTGGCAAACCGGCTTGGAGTGACCCCTTTTTTGTAGAAAGGACTAACACGCTTGCCATTAGTGCTTATACGCCTTGCTACCTGCCCTCAGGAGAACTACAAGGAGTGTTCGTGATTAACCTTAGCTTGGGTAACTTGAATCAGTTGCTGAGGCAAAAAACTAACAGTGCAACCCGACAAGTCATGGTTTTGCAGCGAGATGGGTTATCAATTGCTAATTCTGCTGCCTTGACTCTGCCCCGGCAAACTCAACCCAGCGCACCTCCCCAGCTGTCGGCTTGGGGCAGTCTTCATTCTCTACTTGAACTCAGTCCTCAAGAGTTAAATGCGCAGTTTGGGACGGTGGCAAAAATGATGTCAGTACAGGACTCCTCATTGGAAATTGATGGCGAAGACAAATATTTGCACGTTGCTCCCTACAATAACCCCTATGGCTTGGATTGGCTAATTATAACCGTTGTGCCTCAGTCGGAATTTATGGGAGCGATTAAAGCGAATCGCAATCGCACCATCGCGATCGCGAGTATAACAGTATTAACAGTGAGTGCTTTAAGCATCATCATTGCTCAGTGCATCACAAAAGCTTTACGGAAATTAAGTCGTGCCAGTCAGGTAATTGCCGGTGGAAACTGGAAAGAATCTCTTCCAGAAGATTACACCATTATGGAACTTAACCTCCTTGCTCGTTCCTATAACCAGATGGGCGCAGAAATTCAACACAGTTATGAACATCTTCACACCGCGCTAGAAGAACTGCAAGCCACAAATCAACGGCTGGAGCAATTTTTAGAAGCAATTCCAGTGGGAATCGGAATAATTGATGCGCAAGGAAATCCCTGCTACACCAATCAACGAGCTATGGAATATCTCGGGAAAGGGGTAGTTCCTATTAAAAGTGTGGCTGATATCCCAGAGGTTTATCAAATTTATATTGCAGGAACCGATCAACTGTATCCCTATGAAGAACTGGCACTGATTCGAGCATTGGAGGGAAAATTAGCGAGTAACAATGATGCGGAAATTCATGTGCGCGATCAAACCCAGTCGAGTCAGGGCGGTTATCGAGTGATTCCTATCGAAACCTGGGGTACCCCCATTTATAATCAAGCAGGGGAAATTGAATATGCCCTCGTTGCGTTTCAAGACGTCACGGAACAAAAACAGGCTGAACGTCAGCTTTGGGATTTATCAGAACGGTTGGAACTTTCCTTGGCAGCGGGTCAAATCGGGTACTGGGAATGGGATGTTAGCCAAAAAACAATCTTTTGGGATCAGCGGATGTGCAACATTTTTGCGGTCACCTATCCCCTTGAATCCGATGAAATCCGTGCCCTTTGGCATTCTCGCCTTCATCCTGATGATCGCGATCGCGTTTATCATCTCTTCCATAACGCGATCGCGCAACAGATTCCTTTCCATACCGAATTTCGGATTATTCATCCTGACCAGAGTATCCGCTTTCTTAAAACCTACGGCTTGATTCGCTTTAATGCTCAGGGGAATCCCCAAAGTATGATTGGAGTTAATTTTGACATTACAGAACTCAAAGAGACGCAAATTGAATTAGAACAAACGAATGCGGAACTGCTGCAAGCCAATCGCCTCAAGGATGAATTTTTGGCCACCATGAATCATGAGTTGCGTACCCCCCTCAATGCCATCTTAGGCATGAGTGAGGCTTTAGAAAAAGAAATGTTGGGAACCCTCAATCCACGACAACATCAAACCTTAGAAATCATTCAGCGCAGCGGTTCTCATTTGCTGGACATGGTGAACGATTTGCTTGATCTCTCTAAAATTGAATCGGGGAAAAAACAACTGCACTATACACTGGCTTCAGTGGTTGACCTCTGTCAATCCGCGATCGCCATTATCCAACCCCAAGCCCAGAAAAAACAACTCGAATTAGAAACCCAGCTTCCCTCTCCGACACTCAAGGTTTGGGTTGAAGAGAGACTGTTGCGCCAAGTGCTGATTAACTTGTTGAATAATGCCGTTAAATTTACACCGCAAGGCGGGACAATTACTCTGGAAGTTCGGTTTCCGATCTCCCAAGGAGATCATTGGATCCGCTTTGCTGTTACTGATACGGGAATTGGCATTGCAGAAAAAAACTTACAAAAAATCTTTCAACCCTTTGTCCAAATTGATAGTGCTTTGAACCGCAGCTATCAAGGAACAGGTATTGGGCTTTCCTTAGTTAAAAAAATTGTTGAACGACATGGGGGCGAAGTAACAGTGACCAGCCAAGAAGGGAAAGGCAGTTGTTTTGCCATTGATCTGCCTTGTATCATGACGAATTTCGCTTCTAACCTTCAACAGGCAGGCTTGCCGGAAAAAGCAGGAACCGCGCCTGTCATTCTCGTCATTGATCGCGATGAAGGCGATTTAATGACGGTGAGTAACTATCTCGAAGCGAAAGGATATCATTTGTTGGTAGGCGCAGATTTGGAAAAAGCATTGCCATTGGCTCGTTCCAACTGTCCCGATTTAGTGATTATTACTTGGGAAGCATCCGATGGGTTAGAGGTGATCCGAACCCTGCGTCGTGAAGGGGAATTGGCAAATACTCCTATCATCGCGATCGCGCCTCAAACCTTATCCGATGAGGAGAATTGGGAGAAAGAAATTACTCACTATTTCATTAAACCCATCAAGTTACAAGCATTAGCAAAAACGGTTCAAGCAACCTTAAATCACCTCTAACGTCCGATCACATTGCTCCTACGAACTGACCATCGCGTCTAACTTCCCTTCTTCTTCAAGGCCATAAAGCTCATCGCAACCGCCAATAGAATGATCATTAATAAAAATTTGAGGAAGACTGCGTTTGCCATTGGCCCGTTCTGCCATTTGCTCACGGGCAGCATCATCCCCATCAATGGTGTATTCAGTGAAGGGAATATTTTTTTGCGTAAGCAGGGCTTTGGCTCGTAGACAAAACGGACAAGAACTCCAAGTGTAAATTTCGACGTTTGCTGACATAAACTAATTCGTAAGGTTACAAGTGTTCGTCGCTTTTTATCTTAACGGTTGCGGGGTTTTGGAAGCCAGCATTCTCCCCTTAGGATTTGTCATTTAGCATCTGGATACTTTTCAAACCCCAAGAATAGTAATTTCCATCACTTATTTTTTTGTTTTGATCATTTTAACCTGCCCAGGAGCTACATTCCAAACTAAAGTTGAATGACCTGTTTTGGTCGTAGAATTCAACTTACCTCATGAAGAAAATGTATGAATTTAACTATAATATGCGTTGACTTATGCGCGATCGCCATTGATATGTTTTGTCTGGCTTTAAGCGACAAGCTAATATAATTCTTTGTGCTCGCAAGGTTATATCAATTATGAATAAAATTTCCTAAACAATCTGATTATGATTTGAGAAAATTCCTATTTTTTGCTACTATCAAATTTTATTTTTCATCTAAAAAATTAAATTCATGGAACCCATTTCTCTGATTATTTCAGCTTTAACTGCTGGCGCAAAACAAGCTGCCACACAAGTCGCTCCAGATGCCTATAACGCTTTAAAGTCTCTAATTCAAAGCAAATTTGCAGGGGAACCAAAAGCAGAAATGGTTCTAGAAGAACATGAGCAAGAACCTGAAACTTATGAAGCACCGCTGAAAAAGAAATTAGCTGATGCTGGCGCTGATCGAGACGAGGCAATTATCAATGCAGTTCAAGAGTTACTCAAACAATTAAAACCGCAAGAAGCGGCTGCTGGTAAATTCAATATGCAAGTAGAAGGGGATATCAAAGGGATTGTTGGTGAAATTAGTGGCGGCACAAATTTTTGTGCCCGATCGCGATCTTTTTGCATCCTTGTGTGAAAGCTTACCGAGAAAAGATAAAACAGAATGATTTAGAGGGTCTTCTAACTAAAAGTTGTCATTGGCTGCAGGGTTATTTAGAGAATAATCCCAATATTGAGGAGGATGAAGCGAGTCGCTGTGATTGAAGAATTATGATGTTAATAGCTCAGTTTTTGACCCACACACCAACAAACCAATTACCGTAACTCTATAAAAACTAGTGCTGTAATCCCCTATGCTAGCGCGTTTTTACTTTCTGCCGCTCTTCTTTCTCATCGCAGTGGTGAGTGCTACTATCATTTTGGTTAGTGATCGCCAACCGCAAAATATGTCCGTTCCTAATATTCCTCCCAGTTCCGATCTTCTCAGCGATCCATTTCTGCAAGTTCCCACTCAGGATTCTGTACGCGTGGTTTGGTTCACGGAGTTTCCAGGCGTTGAACATACTTTGACCTATGGCAATGCCTTAGAACAAACAGTAACAGCAACAACCCAAAAACTGACTCGCGTGCGTGAAGATCAAGATTCTCATTTCCAAAACTTCAGCAACGCATCGCAATCAGAACCGGTCTTGCGAGAAATCTGGCGTCACGAAGCACAAGCGACGAATCTGGTCCCTAAGGAACGGGTTCCTTACTATATCACCAGTATTCGCGAAGAAGGTCAATCCGTGAGCAGCCGTCAGTTTACGCTATCTCCCTTGCCACCGCCAGGACAACCGGTGAAGATTTTACTCACTTCCGACCATCAACAGAAACCAATGACGGCTGCTAACTTGCAGAAAGTAGCGGAAACTATTTCCCCAGTGGATGCAGTATTTGTCGCCGGAGATTTAGTGAATGTTCCCGATCGCGCTTCCGAATGGTTTGATGACAGTCGCGGTGGTGCGTTTTTTCCCGGTTTACAAGGGAATGCCCAGTATCAATTGGAAAACAATGGTACCGTAACGACCTATCGGGGCGGCGAACTGATTCAACACGCCCCCTTATATAGCGCGATCGGCAATCATGAAGTGATGGGACGTTTTTCAGGAGCAGCCAGTTTAAACCAGCAGTTTAATGATGCGTTTCCGAAAGCCGTTGCTGAAAAACTGTATCAACAAAAGGCTCAAACCATCAATCCTCGCCAAGATCCGAAAGTAAAAGCCAACTGGATTAAAGCCAATTCTTACAATACCGATACTTACCAGGAAATCTTAACGCTCCCCCAAAGCATTCCCGGAGGAGAAACCTACTATGCCATAACCTTTGGCGATATTCGACTGGTTGTGCTTTACGCCACCAATATGTGGCGCAAACCGTTTCTCGATGCCAATAGCAAAGGGAAGTATCACGAACCGGAAACAAACTTAAATAATCCCGAAGAGTGGGGCTATGGACAAATTATTTTTGAACCGATTGCCAAAGGAAGTCCACAGTATCAGTGGTTAGAACAAGAAGTGCAAAGTCAACCTTTCCAAGAAGCAACATATCGAATTGTCATGTTGCACCATCCGCCCCATTCTCTAGGCGGAAATGTTGTTCCGCCTTATACCGATCCCAAGCCCATCATGCAACGGGATGAATCCGGAAAGATGCAAGGGATTCGCTATGAATATCCTCCCAGCCAAGATTATTTAATCCGTGATGTGATGCCATTGCTGGAATCCGCTGGCGTTGATTTGGTTTATTTCGGTCATTCTCACTTATGGAATCGTTTTCAATCTCAAGCAACCCATTATTTAGAATCATCAAATGTTGGTAATACCTACGGTGCTCATTGGCAGGATCAACAACGTAATGTTCCCGAAGCGTATCAAGAGCAATACGTACTGACAGGCGATCCCAATGGCTTAACGCCAATTGTGCCGACGATTGCTCCTTTAACGGATCCTGGTCAAGATTCGCAACCGCTGCCCTATCTTGCCAGTAATGAAATTACCGCATTTAGTATCTTAGATACAGGAACCCAAACCGTCAGCAGCTACTATTTTGATACTCGCCAACCCAACTCGAATGTCGTCAAGTTTGATGAGTTTTCTCTCAAGGAAAAATAGTTCCAGATTGCTCTTGAGTTGGCATCCCAAATGAGACGAACTTACGATCACTCCAGTTCGTATTGATTCAGAAAATCTAGATTTTTTTGGACTGTATCTTGGAGTTGATCAACCAGTTGCGTGACGGTTGTGGCATGATCGCGCTTGAAAGCGGGAAAGAAATCTTTCAAATTAATGGGATGACCCATATACACTAAAGCTTGGCGATAGTCTTTTGGGGGCGGTCGGTCAATCCCAAACACTTCTCGTTCTAACCGGGTCAATGTATCAAGATATCTCTCTGGCGAGGGGTTTTCGGCAACATAACCATCATAAATGGCATCAAAATTGAGCACCCGCCAGAGGGAATGGCGAATAAAATCAGCACTCCAGACTTGACCAAACTGATCTTGCCAAGATTGTTCTGGGAGAGGTTCTGTTGTGACAGAGGGAGCAGCCCAAGATTTGACAGCATCGCCAATGGCAACTCCTTCGTTTGTGGCTTGCTCTAATCGATATTGCAGCTTATAAACTCGTTCGCGATCGGGAATGTCTTCTGTGGTCTTCACTTCAAAAAACTGCTCGATCATTGCCAAAATTCTCGCTTTGAGATGAGCAATCCGCTCGTTCATACTAGCTCCCTCTAATTGGTCAAAGGAATAATCTTGCTCACAACGCTGTAAGACTTCTTCCCCCACTCTCCGCAAGCGTTCATATTGATCCCCTTGAGCTGTTATCTCTAACTGTTTTTCTAATCTCTGTAAAAGTTGGCGAATAATCGGCGTGACATCTCGGCAATAACGATATTTGATTGCAATCGGAACAACATAGAGATCGGGAATCTCTGCCTTTTGCTTCTCGTAGCGGTTGAGAGCTTGAAACGCAATTTGAATTGCCCCGCTCCGGAAAGGGCTGACGCGATCGTTTTGGAAAGAACAACCCCCTTCGGGAAAAATGACCAATCGGCAATCAGGCTGATGCAAAAGCTGGAGTGTATGACGGACACTTTCACGATCTGGCAAACCTCGTTTAATGGAATAAACCCCAAGCCGTTGTAAGAAAGGTCCCAAATAACTTCTTAAAACAAGACGATCCGCAAGATAATAAAACATTTCTCCCAACTGGGCAGAGAGTAGAAACATCACGACTGGATCTTGAAAGGTCGGATGGTTCGCAAGTAATAAGATTCGCTTGTTTTTCAGCGCCTTCAGTTTAGTTTTATCACTGGCTACAATGACCACATCCAGTTTGTTGAACCAACGACAAAACAGAGGGGATAAAAATTGCACACAGCGGACAAGCCAAGGGGTTAACTGACTAGGATAGAATTCATTCATTCGTGAAGGAGAGACAGAATTACTCATAGTAAGGGAAAATAATGACGCTGGGACATGACAAGTTAAGATAGTTACCTTGTCTTGGGAGGAGAGAACGGAAATATTCAAGGTTGATTAGATTATGCACAAGTGTTACCTGACCTCAATCCAAGAGCTGAACCAGTACGTTGGCAAACAGCTTTTCCAACAACTCAAACGTCATCCCTCCTCCCTGCACTTGCTACCAACGGGGAATACTTTTATCCAACCTTATCAAGTCCTCATTAAACTGCTCCAATCCTCAACTCAGGACTTTAGCGATTTGGTAATCGTTAATCTTGATGAATACTTAGAGTCAGGTCGCCCGTTAGAGCGCAGCGATTCCCGTTCCTTCGCCTATTATATGGAACCTGTGATCCAAGCTTTAGAAGCCAGTGGTTTTCAAAGAAAGAATCATCTTTTTCCTTATTATCCCTATTCTGAATCGCATTATTTTACTCCCTATGAACGGTTAGAAGCATTTGACAGGTTACTCAACCGGTGGCAATGCGCTTCAGCATTTTTAGGCTTAGGTCCGAAGTCGTCACCGCACATTGCCTTTGCGAGTCCAGGATATACAAATTTCTTTGACTCAGACTGGCAGGAGATTGGGGCGTTTGTTACTCCCATTGATGCTGCAACTCGCCTAGCGAATCGTCAAGATCAGGGGATGTTGAACCGACCTGTCCCCGAGTGGGGTTGCACCATTTCCCCAGGAACTCTTCTGCAGAGTAACCCTTTAGCAGTGTATCTAGTGGCTTACGGTCCTGAAAAGGATTTATCTGAAATTAATTACACTTCTGATGTAAGTCAGCATCCCGCTGCCGTTTTACCCTATCTAGACAAAGCTGGCTCGAACGTGGAAGTAGTGACAGTGAGTGACTCAACTGTTGTGGCGACAGAACCAAGCGCCATCTTTTAAGATGAAGGTTAGTAATTGTCTTTAAAAAAGTTAATGTTAGAACAATTTGCCAGCGATAATTATTCTGGTATTTGCCCAGAAGCAATGGAATATATGGCTCGGGCAAATCAAGGCAATGCTGTGGCTTATGGTAACGATGAATGGACACAGAAAGCTGCTGATTATTTCCGATGCTTATTTGAAACCGATTGCGAAGTTTTTTTTGTTTTTAATGGTACAGCCGCCAATTCTTTATCCTTAGCTGCCCTTTGCCAATCGTATCATAGTGTGATTTGTCATGAATTGGCTCATATTGAAACGGATGAGTGTGGCGCGCCAGAATTAGCCTCTCATGGTTCTAAATTATTATTGGGTCAAGGACACAATGGCAAACTCACTCCAGAATCGATTGTTGCCATTGTTAATAAACGAGCAGATATTCACTATCCGAAGCCGAGGGTGATTAGTTTAACGCAGCCGACAGAAGTGGGAACGTTATACCGGATTGAAGAATTGAAGGCAATTCAGGAAGTTGCCCAAAAATACCAATTAAAAATTCATATGGATGGGGCCAGATTTGCGAATGCGGTCATTGCGATGAATAAAACGCCAGCAGAAATGACTTGGCAATGTGGTGTCGATGTTTTGTGTTTCTGCGGGACGAAAAATGGGATGGCTTTGGGTGAAGCAATTATTTTCTTTAACAAAGAGTTAGCAGAGGATTTTGCCTATCGCTGTAAACAAGCGGGACAACTGGCATCCAAAATGCGCTTTATTGCAGCTCCTTTTTTGGGTTTATTAGAAACTGGGGCGTGGCTAAGAAATGCTCAACAAGCTAATGAAGGCGCTGCCTATTTAGAAGAGAGATTATCAGTGATACCAGAGATTGAGTTAATGTTTCCGAGGGAAGTCAATAGTGTTTTTGTTAAGATGCCCGAAAGCGTGATTAAAGTTTTAAGAGCAAAATCCTGGCATTTTTACACGTTCATTGGCGTGGGGGGAGTGCGTTTTGTCTGTGCTTGGGATACGACTCAAGCTAGAATCGATGAATTAATTAGCGATATCAAAGATGCCATTGCTCTTTCTGGTGAAACAGTTTAAATAGGCTGCTCACTCAGATGCTAATTGATCAACGCATCGCAAATTGCAGATTAATCAAGAGAGTCAATTATAAAATTAATTGGGTTGCGAACTATCGTCAATGTCATGACCGCTGCTGTCTAATCTCCCCGTAATTAGAGCAGTGAAACGGGAAGCAAGAGTAAAATGAATGTTACACTGATTGATTTATTAGTGATTGCAGGAGAAATTGTCCTGTTAGCGATCGCGTTTACTCTCCTGGTTTGGGGGCTGGACTTCTTCTTATTCAAACGCCTCAAACTCATTCCCAAGTTGCGCTCGCAAAGGCAACTGTTGACTAGTACCGAGCAATTAATGGTCAAGCTGCTGGTTGTTCTCTGGCTGATCTGTAGTCTGGCAATTATTGGTGTCAACTTAGTGCTCCTCTGGCAAGGGAACCGACTTTTATCCACAACTTTAAATTTATTGAACCAACTGTCCCCTGGCTTTTGGCTTGACTTCAGCTTCAGTCTTCTCAAAAGTCTGGGCGCGATCGTTGCTGTCGCGCTCATTAATCAACCGCTGAGGACCCTTTTAGACCGAGTGAGCAAACGTCTTCAGGACTGGGATAAATTTACCAGCAATGACTTTAGCATCGACCAATTTTTCCAAGTCTTGAAACTCCATGTCAGTAATAGTTTGTGGCTAACAACACTGCTCTTCTGCACTTTTGCGTTTCATCTGCAATCCCTGGGGGATCTCCTGTTCACGATCCTCAAAGTTTACTTAATTATTGCCCTCAGCCTCCTCTTATTAAAGATTCCCCCTGCCATTATTGATACTCTCGATGCCTTTAGCGAAGCTTATTTTAACCGTCATTCTGGCTTACGTTCCTACGCTCAACTGAGAACGCTGATTCCTTTTTTCATTAGCTGTTTAGAATATGGCATTGTCATCGGCGCCGGAACCTGGGTTTTAGCTCAAATCGAACCCCTCGTTGGCTTTTCCCAAATTGGTCTCAAAGGCATTCGGGTTTTGGGGATTATTCTGGCTGGGCGTATCTTGGTGGAATTTAGTAATCTCTTGGTAGTACAACTTTTTTTAGGCAAAAAGACCTTGAGTGAGGACGAGCGCAAACGCCGAGTCACCTTTATTCCGATCATCCAAAGCTTTCTGAAATATGGGATCTATGTCTGGTTAGGAATTTTGTTGCTAGAGGTCGTTGGGATTGATCCGACCCCAATTTTAGCGGCAGCAGGTCTTTTAGGACTAACGGTTGGACTAGGAGCGCAAAATTTAGTTAACGATACGGTGAGCGGCTTTTTTATCCTCTTTGAAAACTATTATCTGGTTGGTGATTACATTGAAGTAGCAGACGCCGAGGGGGTAGTCGAAGCAATTGAGCTGCGCAATACCCGGATTCGCCATCCGAACGGTCAACTCCAGATTTTACGCAATGGTGATATCAAGTCAATTACCAATTACTCCCGGGAGTACATTTACGCCGTCATTGATGTGGGTGTTGCTTATGACTCCGATCTCAATTTAGTTTATCGTGTCCTCGAAGCCGTGGGACAAGATATTCAACGACGCTTTCCTCAAGATGTCTTAGAACCGACCAAAGTTGATGGACTCGAAGAATTTGGGACTTTACACTTAATTGTCCGCGCTGTCACTAAACTCAAACCGAATAACAGTCGCCGTGGCGTTCATGACGATATTCAAGGGGAGTTACGCAAAATGATCAAAGAAGCCTTTGATCGCGAAGGCATTGTCATTCCTGTGCCACAAAACATCGGCATGATCTCGGAAACTGACTAGCCAGAATGAATCATATTCTTTTGGGGCGCGATCGCGCGTGATGCAACATCTTTAATCCTGGGCTGTGTTGACAGTAAACGGCTCAGAAAATGGGGTATCACTTGTTAGAATCAACCCTAAAACAAACTGCAAAAGAAGAAAACATGACACTCAGCCAACAACTGTGGCAACAAAATCAAGATTTAGTTGAAGCCAGTCTCAACCATCCTTTTGTCCAAGGAATTGCTGATGGGAGCTTAGATCAACGCTGTTTTGCCTTCTATGTAGCGCAAGATGCCTTTTTCTTAGAATCATTTGCTCGCGCTTACAGCATTGCTGCGGCTAAAGCGATGGACTGGGATGGCTTTAATACTTTTCATCAACTGGCAGGAGGAGTTCTCGAAGAGTTGAATCTTCATGAAAGTTATGCTCAGCAATGGGGCGTAGATATCAAACAAGTGACTCCTGCCGTTGCCACGCGCCGCTATACTGATTTCTTATTAGCAACTGCTTGGGGAAGCGAGGTGGGTTTAACCGCTTGTGCCATGACGCCTTGTATGCGGCTCTATTTTTTTCTTGGCACGCAACTCGCTCAAAAGGGTGTGGGCAATCATCAGTATAGTGATTGGATTAAAACTTACAATGATTCGGAATTTGGTCAACTGGTTGCCACCTTAGAAAACTTAGTTGACCGCTATGTCATTGTAGAAGAAAAAGCCAACAGCAGCTATCGTTATGCCTTAGAGTGTGAACGCGACTTTTTCGCTGCTGCATGGAATTTGGACATCAATTAATTAATCTGTTCTAATTCTTCAAGACGATTGGGTCTGAGATGATCCATGTCAGTTTTGGGAAATAAGCTGACAAAGAACTCATTTAACTGGCTACGCGTGCGGTAACTTGCAGTGGCTAAAGGTTGCGGTAAAAAGAGATCGCCGATAGCAACAAACATAACGGTTAAAACAAGAGCAAGTGTCAGTGTTGGAGAACGCATGACGATTTCTACCTCTTACTTTTAGAAAAGTATGCCAACTATTATACGTGTTCTTGATCATTTTGACCGTTAAAATAATCACCTTTCTTTCTCTATTTGTACGGTTAAATACGTGATTAAAATTACAATTATCCAAGCTTTCCTTTTGTGAGCGGAAATAATACTTAGGAGTTGCACGTTACGGTGAACAAGGGGATTATAACCGCTATCCAGTTATACTTTTCGGCGTCAGCAAGTTCTTTTTCTCTTATAAGAATTACATAAATAAAGTGATTTAGATTTGAATAAAAATTGCATAAAATCTTATTTCAAAAGTGAAGAGGTAAGCTTGGCTTACCTCTTAGTAAAAAATAGTGCTCAATTAAATCACGCTACGTTCTCTAATGATTTAGCTTTGGTGCTGTGAGAGAAAGCAGGGGGGAGTCAACTTTTGCTACATCAGAAGACTTGACTAAAGTGGGTACCGCATTGCGCAGACGATCTGTATAAGCAACCGTTGTTGAATCATAAACCTGCGTCAAAATTTTCGGATAGAGTCCAACGCCAATAATGGGAATCAACAAACAAGCGATAATAAAGACTTCTCGTGGTTCAGCATCCACTAATACTTCGTGAGATACCAACTCTTGGTTTTCTTTGCCATAGAAAATTTCTCGCAACATTGAGAGCAGATAAATCGGGGTTAAGATGACTCCAACTGCGGCTAAAAAGACCACGATGACTTTGAATGTTGTATTGTAAGCATCACTGGTGGAGAAGCCAATAAACACCATCACTTCCGCAACAAAACCACTCATTCCCGGTAAAGCAAGAGAGGCGAGAGAACAGGTGGTAAACATGGCAAAAATCTTCTGCATTTTTTGTCCCACACCGCCCATTTCATCAAGCATTAGGGTATGAGTCCGGTCATAGGTAGCTCCCACTAAGAAGAAGAGACTCGCCCCAATTAAGCCGTGAGACACCATCTGCAAGACAGCCCCGCTTAAGCCTAAATTGGTAAAAGAGCCAATACCAATGAGAACAAAGCCCATGTGCGAAATCGAGGAATAGGCAATTTTTCGTTTCAGGTTGCGTTGGGCAAAAGAAGTCAGTGCTGCATAAATAATATTCACCACCCCTAAAATAACTAGCGCTGGGGCAAAGTAGGCATGGGCATCGGGTAACATCCCCGCATTCATCCGAATTAAGGCATAACCGCCCATTTTCAGAAGGATTCCTGCCAGTAACATGTGGACAGGCGCGGTAGCTTCACCATGGGCATCCGGAAGCCAAGTATGAAGGGGAAAAATGGGTAGTTTCACCGCATAAGCAATTAGAAAAGCGGCATAGAGCCAGAGCTGAAAGTTCAGCGCAATATCTTTGCTGACTAACGCCCGCATATCAAACGTGACAGTATCACCATAGAAAGCCATGGTTAAGCCTGCAACCAGAATAAAGAGCGAGCCGCCTGCGGTATAAAGGATAAATTTCGTTGCGGCATAGAGGCGTTTTTTTCCACCCCAAATCGACAGCAACAGGTAAACCGGAATTAACTCTAACTCCCACACGAGGAAGAATAACAACATATCTTGGACAGCAAAGACAGCAATTTGTCCGCCATACATTGCCAGCATCAGGAAGTAAAAGAGTTTCGGTTTGAGCGTGACTGGCCAAGCCGCTAAAATTGCCAAAGTGGTAATAAAGCCAGTGAGTAGAATCAGAGGCATCGAAATACCATCTGCCCCGACTGACCAATTCAAGTCCAGTTCAGGAATCCAGCTATAACTTTCGACGAGTTGTAGTTCTGGGTTCGAGAAGTCATAGTCAAGATAAAACGCGGCTACGATCAAGGCAAAGTTAATTAAACCGATTACAAGGGCATACCAACGCACTTGTTTCCCATCTTTATCTGGGATTAAGGGAATAAAAAACGAAGCAATTAAAGGAAAAAGGATAACAGTGGT
>CAZBPR010000030.1:16213-25626 GCA_964493825.1 uncultured Dactylococcopsis sp. | reverse complement strand
TCTTATCACTTTCTGGTTCTTCTAAATTAACTTTCTCCCCTACCTCGGCAGTTACAATTTATTTAAGAAATCAAAGTTAAATCAATGCAACAGTTTTACTTTTTTATAGTGTTTCGGAAGAGGATCAAACTCCTCTTAAGTATGACATCTAGTCTAAAATAACCATAATTGCCTGTAAATTTATCCTTGAGAAAGATTTGTGCCAACTCGTTACGGAGATTGCAAATAGAATGTCCGATTTGAATTGGCTTAACTTCGGTTGTCGCCGCAGTGCTGTCTTAGCCCGGAGAATTGCTTTGACAATGGGAACCCTTCTATTAACGATTACTTTCTTCTCAACTCCAACAGCATGGAGTCAATTACCCGAGCCTAAACCTGAACGCCTCATTGATCCCTATTCTGGCAACAATACTGATCATTTTGTTGTCGGGAACGTGCACTTAGACGGTCGTCAAATTTTTGCCTTAGCGGCTCCTGCACTGAGCAAAGAGCAACAAGAAGCCCTTTCAATTTCACCGATTCAGCAACGAGTCCAAGCGATTAGAAATCAGTTGTTAGAGAGTGCAAAAAAAAATCTGGATCGCGAAGTCTTGAACGTGACTGATAAAATCGACCCTGCGACTCAATCACCGATCATTTATATCAACGATGACTATTTAATGACGGTTACCAGCGCTGATGCTCGTTTGTACGGATTGGATCCAACTACCCATGCTCAGAATCTCATTGGGATTATTCAAGAAGCCTTGATTCTCTTTAGACAAGAGCGCCAACCGGAGTTTTTAAGGCAACAGGGGCTAAGGGCTGCAGGCATTTTGGTATCTGTCTGTTTGCTCAGCTTAGCTATTTTCTATCGGCAGCGTTACATTAAATCTCACCACGAAGTATTGCTCAGAGAACTGGATGTCGAGCCTCCTGCCGAGGGTCACACTGACAGCATTTCCTCGTCAGAACAGACAGAAACCGATGAAGAAAGTGCTGAAGTGGCAGACGAACCAGAAAAGGTCGCTCAACAACAACAGCTTAAATTTTGGTATGAAGTCCGGCAAAGGCTGCTACAGTTGGCGCAACTTGGCATTTGGGGAGGAGGGCTAACCCTGATCGTGAGCTTATTTCCGCAAACGCGATGGCTGCAGTCCATTGTACTGGCAGGGTTGAGTGTCACCTTCCTCAGATTGCTCTTAGTCGGAGTCATTGCTTATATTGTCCTACGGATTAGTTTTGTCAGTATTGATCGGTTTATTGCTGCTCTCAGTCGCGGTCGGTTGCTTCCAACTCAAGCCTCAGTCCGAACCGTCCAACGATTGCATACCTTTTCTGGGGCAATGAAAGGGGCTAGTGCTTTTGTGATTTTCACAGTTGCTTTCTTGATTGCGTTATTAGTTTTAGGGGTGAATATTGTGCCCTTATTGGCTGGGGCAAGTATTCTTGGGGTTGCCATCTCATTTGGTTCTCAAAGTTTAGTCAAAGATATGATTAATGGACTGTTCATCTTATTGGAAGACCAATATGGTGTCGGCGATGTGATTACTGCGAATGGCGAAATGGGATTAGTGGAAAAAATGAACTTGCGCATCACTCAGTTACGGAGTTTTGACGGCGATTTAATCACCGTTCCCAATAGCAGCATTGCCCTGGTAAAAAATCATACGAGCGAGTGGTCTCGGGTCAATTTAGCTATTGATGTTGCTTATAAAACGGATCTTGATCATGCAATTGCCGTTATTGAAAAAGTGGCTTTTAAAATGAGTCGAGAACGCAACTGGCGCGAATTAATTCTGGAACCGCCCAAAGTCCTGGGCGTTGATAAATTTGGGAATAACAGCATTACCATTCGCATTTGGATTCATACTCAACCCCGCAAACAGTGGGAGGTGGGGCGGGAGTTCCGTCGGCGCTTGAAATACGCCTTTGATGCCGAAGGCATTACAATTCCCTTTCCCCAGCGCTCTCTCTGGTTTGAAAATTCTCTCCAATCCGTTCCTCATAACCCTCCAACTGAAGAGGATCTTTAACGATTTAAACAGCGATTAAAGCCGGTTAATACATCCTCTCCCGAAAACTCAGTCAGCCACTCTCGACTGAGGTCGAGGGCAGATTGCCGGATAAACGTGTTAACGGTTGATTCCCATTCGCGATTGCCTTCAGGGAGAATTAAGCCATAGAATTCGCAAGTTAGCGGTTGCTCTGGCAGTAAGACAAATTTGTCTCGTGACAGGTTTTGACGGGCAATTTCCCCCTCAATTAAGATATCGTCACTAATAAAACTTTCAATTTCTCCCTTGACTAGGGCTTGCAATGCCTCTGCGCCGCCCGTTGCCCCCTGAAAATAAATAGTCTGGGTGCGAGGGTAATTCTCTGCTAAAAATAGTTCAGTGGTCGTGTTTCTCAACACGCCAACTTTTGAGTGCACGATGTTTCCTAGAGAAATTTCGGCAGTCATCTCCCCATTTGAGTCCAAGGCTTCCGCTTCATTAAGGTCATCAACAGAGACAACAAACCGCGCTCCCGCTACAAAAAATGCATTCGAGAAGGTAATCCCGTCAATGTCGTCGCGAATCGTATTGGGACCGCACTCAAGGTTAGCATCTCCCTCTTTTACCAACTCAAAACGGTTGTCCAAGGTTGAAACTAACTGCACCACTTCAATATCTTCAGAGCGATTAAATTTTTCACTCAAATGATTTGCTAAACTCTCAGCTAGTTCAGTGCAATAGCCGGTCCAAATCCCCTCAGTATCTAAATAGCCGAGAGGGGCAGCATCCCGTCTCATGGCAACTTTCAAAACGCCTTCCCGACGAATCTCTGCCAGAATAGACTCATTGCGAGAGGGGCTTCTTTGAGCAACTTCGAGTTCAGGAAATACTGGAATCGGAAGCGTTCGACCGTAGGCGCTTTCTAGTTGGCTCGGATCAAGGGAATCGATCAGGTGCAAGGCTAACTCATCCTCACTCATGGCTTCCCCATAAGCAGAACTCAGATAAGGCTCAAATTCAGTCCGTTGCTGGAGGTGAGTCTCAAAGAAAGCTAAGCTGAGGGCTTTGATATAGGAACGCCCTAAATCGGGTCGAGGACTCCTGAGCAGGGCAGGCATTTGCGCGTTGATTACATCGGAACTCATGGAGGAGTGAGTTCCCGGAACCATGAGCGCTAAGTATTTGTTTTCACTTCCCAGCCAGATAAAGGGATGGATTTGTTCCTCGATCGCGGGGGCGAGCCGATCGTTGCTCCCGGAAATCATCATTGCCGGAATCTCGATTTGCTCGATACTTTCAGGACCAAGTGCGGTGCTAGTAATGGGGTTGACAGCAATGACCGCTTGGATGCGGGGATCGCGTAAAGTTACGTTTCTCGTCGGCAGATAGTCAGCTCGACATTGCAGAATCACAGAAGGATTCAGCGTCAGATTCATAGCTGCGCACGTATCGAGTCGCAGATCGTTGAGCGGGGCGCCGGCGACGGCAAGGGCGGTATAGCCACCGAAGGAATGACCCATGATCCCCACTTGTTCTAGATTGAGGCGTTGCCAAAATGGGTCTTGGTCTGCCAGTGCTTCTAATTCATCAAGGAGGTAACGAATATCGAGGGGGCGATTAATGAATTCAATCGGGCTAACTGCGTTGCTTAACTCCCCTCGCAGGGCAGCTTGTTGATAATCTTTATCACTACCAACGTGTTCAGGAACTGCCACGGCGTAACCACGGGAGGCCAGATGGCGGGCAAAAGGCTCGAAATGCTTACGGTCAGACCCAAAGCCGTGAGACATGATGACCAGAGGCAAGGGGCGTTCCTCTGTTGCAGGAAGGTAGAAATCAATGTTGAACTCGTAAGAATCAACCAATCCCAAAGGGGTTTGCCGAACTTCCCGGATTTGTAAGGGAAGCACTTGTTTTTCCACAGCGTAATCCCCCGGTTGTCGCGGGTCAATCGCTGCATCTAAGTTCGCAGGGGCAATCGCCGCCTCAGTTTTCGCTGCTTCGGCAATGGCTTGTACCGCAGCATCACGATAGGCGAACAAGGCATTCAACTCGCGGGCAAACCTTGCCATTGCCCCTGCTTGTAAGCGAATTTCGGGGGTGGGAAATTGACGCAACACATTGATCACATTTAATCCTTCGGGGGTATCTGCTGCTCCCACAATGGCGGCTCGAATCGATATCCACCCGTTCCGTTCTGGGCTTGCTCGAACCACCTGCCCCAATCGCTTGAGGGTTGCTTCTCCCATCGGTGTGCGGAAAAGACGATAAAGGGAAACATGACTGGCACTGGAGCGCCATTGCAATGCCGAGCGAAACTGCGCGATCTCCTCCTCATCGAGTCGTCGCAAATAAAAATCCAGTTCTGGAGTGACTTCCCCCTCTTGAGCAAATTTCTCTAAAGACTCAACTTCAAGACTCACTTCTAGGGGAGATAAGGTAACGACAATTCTTTCTGCCCCATAGGCAGACTCTGGCGTGATCGTTTCAGCACCAATGGCGAAACCAAACCCGATCAGACAATTGCGAACCCAAGCGGGGAATCCCTTGCTTCTTCCTCTTTTTTGAGATTGAGGTTTCATTAGTTTTTTTATTAAATGATGCGTCATGGCTTTGCACGGTTAATCAACACTGAAGGCTTCTTTTTTAAGCATTGAACACTCAAATTATTTTTAGAAAAACTTATTTTTTAGAATTTTATAATACCAAGAATATTTTCAGCAAAACCATTTTGCCTACTAAGCCAGTTATATCATATTCATCGACTGGCAGATCCATAAGACTCTATCTATATTTCTAAGTGCATTTTTTTGCACCTTTTTTGCACCTTTTTTCTTTATTCTGAATTAAGGTTTAAAACTTCAAAAAAAGACTGGTTAACTTTTAGACACAGTAAAGACCCAACATGAAAAAGTTACTACTATTCCTAGCTGTGATTTTGCTGATGAATCACGGGTCTATGAGCGCGATCGCGCAGGAAGCCAATAGTGAGGAAGAAGCGCTTGATCGCGCGATCGAAGGATTTGGATACACATCAGGAATTGCGTTTCAATGCCTACCCCCCGAAGAAGCGGCTGAACTGGAGCAGGATGCGATAAAAGCCTTTACCGGCATCATCCGCTTGTTTGGCTCAGATCGAGCATTTTTCTATGCTGCTGCCTATGGCAGTGGTGCAACCGCTGAAGTGGATCGCAGCCAGTGTGAGCAACGGGTTCGCGAGTTTCGGGAAGCCATTGAGAACGGGAGTTTGACGGAAGGAGAATAGCCATGATTCCAAAATCTTGCTGGTTAAGAGTCGGAGCGTTTACTTGTTGCTTTCTCTTACATCTGGCTGTCCCGCCAACAGCTCAAGCTGATCGGTGGGAAGTTCGTCGAGAAATTCGGCAGGGTATACGTGATGTACAACGAGCTAAACGTCGCGCCGCTGTTCGAGTCTTAAATTCTGACAGTCGAAGTGAAGCACGTCGAGAAATTCGGAGAGGAATCCGTGACGTGGAACGGTCTCGGCGACGCGCACGGCGGGATGTGCGTCGGGAGATGATTGATAGTTATTATGATAGATATTATTACTACGACTAATCGTGTTTACCCACAAAAATAATAATCAATTCTAATCCTGTGAAGCGGTTTTAGAGCTAATGAACGCCAAGTTACTCTTTTCGCTCCTGGCAGGAGCCGCACTACTTGAAGCGACAGTCCTTTCCCCAGTCCATGCTGACTGGGCATACACTCGCTGGGGGATGACTCCTGAACAAGCCCAAGCTGCTTCCGATGGAACCTTGATTCCGGTCGATCCAGCAAAAGCAGAAGCCGATTTTGATCTTAATCCGGAAACAACACTTTTCAAAACCGATTGGAGTATTGAAGACTTTGACTTTAACGTCTTTTTGAACTTTACGGGCAGTGAGCCCACCTTAACTGAAATCATTTTGAAGGCAGATGGTCACAACCGAGGTCAGCTGGGGCAGGTTCTAATTGAGAAGTATGGTTTACCGAATCGCTCTCGGGTCGGCATCATTCGCAGAGCGAGAGCACAAAGATTTCGACTGGTAGAAAATCCTGAGTTTGCCAAACCTGACCAGTCTCTTCAAACAGCAGCCGATTCAACAGAGCCGATGCGGGTCATTATGGAATGGGAAAC
Organism: uncultured Dactylococcopsis sp.; assembly: GCA_964493825.1. Classification (GTDB taxonomy): domain Bacteria; phylum Cyanobacteriota; class Cyanobacteriia; order Cyanobacteriales; family Rubidibacteraceae; genus Halothece. Next base: position 19,509 of record CAZBPR010000030.1, on the reverse strand, counting down.
GCCAACCAATTTCATTCAATACAGTCGTCGCGGTTCAGAAGAAGTTCTGATTCATGTGCAACCGAGATCAGAGAGCATAACATCGAACTGAATCCATGTGATTGAGCCTCCCTTTCCTCCTTACTAACCTTAATGATAATAAAAATTAAAGGAATCCTATTTACAGTTTTCTGTGTTGCCTGTTCACTGGCGATTGGATTGCATCTTACAATTGGGGCGATGGCAGATGATGCTTCTACAGATTCAAGCGTTCCCGCTTGGACAGCAGAAACCTCTGACCCCAATGTTTTAGGTTGGATGGAAGGTTTTCCCCCGCCACCCGATAAAATCATCCGCTTCGATGACAACAGCTTTGCTCAATTTCCCCAGTGGCGTTGGACAGTCTGCAATTTTCAGCAGTTGATGCCCACTAAGGCGGTTAGCCGGCAACTGACTCCTGTTCAGCCTCTGGAAACTTCAGCACTCGAAGGGATTGACAATATAAGATTTATGCCATTGGGAGCAACTGAGCCCATAAGTTGGGAACAGTCTCTAGCCGTTAATTTTACTGACGGTATATTGGTGATGCATCACGGTAAAGTGGTCTATGAAACCTTTGCCGGTTGCCTAGACCCGACAAAGCGACATGGGGCAATGTCTATGAACAAATCCTTTGTCGGCTTGCTCGCTGAAATGTTAGTTGCTGAAGGTCAACTGGACGAAACTCAGCTCGTGCGGGAGTATATCCCAGAACTGACAGAAAGTGCCTTTGGGGATGCGACGGTGCGCCAGGTGATGGATATGACCACTGGACTTCGTTACAGCGAGGACTATTCCAATCCGGATGCAGAAATTTGGCAACACGCTGCTGCAGGAAATCCGCTCCCCAAACCCGCAGACTACCCAGGTCCCAGAACGTACTTTGAATTTTTGCAAACGGTGCAACCCGAGGGAGAACATGGTCGCAGTTTTGGCTATAAAACGATCAACACGGATGTGCTCGGTTGGCTGATCGCTCGGGTTACTGGAAACCCTTTGACTGAGGTGCTCTCAGAGAAAATTTGGAGCAACATTGGGGCTGATTTGGATGCCTATATGTCAGTAGATTCCATTGGCACTCCATTTGCGGGTGGCGGGTTAAGTGCAGGGCTGCGGGATATCGCTCGCTTTGGACAAATGATTTTAGATAACGGTAGGGTTGGGGAACAACAGGTGGTTCCGGAATCTGTCATTGCTAATATTCGTCGCGGCGGCGATCGCGCAGCGTTTGCAGATGCCGGCTACTCCTTGCTGGAGGGATGGAGTTATCGGAGTATGTGGTGGATTACCCATAATGATCATGGTGCTTTCATGGCAAGAGGGGTTCACGGTCAATCGCTTTATATTGATCCCAAGGCGGATATGGTCATCGCTCGTTTTGCGTCTCATCCGACAGCAGGAAATGCAGCCAACGATCCAACAACATTGCCCGCCTATCAGGCGGTGGCCGATTACCTCTTGCAGCGCGATCGTCTTTAAACAATGGATCAGCTAAACCCCTTTCATTACAAGTTTGGAGTGTGGTTTCAATATCTTCTACAGATACTCATTAGCCGGATTTCATTCACCACTCAAGAAGCAGCCAACCTGCTTAATGTCTCTCGTCCCCATTAGAAGGGGTTGACAAAAAACGGAGTTTGTTCACCCACCATGAGATGAGCGACCAAGTAACGGGTAGTAATGAAGATAAGCCGTTACTGGAGTGATCCTAATCTTGGAGACGGGTTTAAATGAGGAGATTTTAAGCGCACTTCCCTGCTTCATCGGTCTGATAATTGGCTTCGTCGCTTATTTCCTTCCTGCTCTGTACCCCGTGGATTTACCGCAAGAGTGATTTTTGAGTCAGGTATTCTCGTTTACTTCATCAATCTTAAATTTTAATAAAAAATCTTTCTCAATTATTTCTGTTATAAGGTAAACTATCCTAAAAATCAATTGAAGATCTTTTGCAATAGCACAAGGAGGTTGCATGGTGAATTCCGATCAGCCCTGGTGGGCAGGAAATGCTCGCCTAACGAATCTTTCCCAAAAACTACTCGGCGCTCATGTTGCCCATGCTGGGTTAATTGTATTTTGGGCAGGAGCAATGACGCTCTTTGAACTCGGTCAGTTTAACCCCAATCAACCCATGTCTGAGCAGGGTTTGATTTTACTTCCCCATCTCGCCACCCAAGGCTGGGGAATTGGCGATGGGGGAGAAGTTATTAGCACTTATCCCTTTTTTGTTATTGGGGCATTACACCTCATTTCCTCAGCATTTTTGGGCTTTGGCGGTATTTTCCATGTCCGTTCCGAAAAAGATGTGCTGGACAAAAAGAAATTCCCGCTTTTCAGTTACGACTGGGAAGACCAAAATAAAATGACCACAATCTTGGGAATTCATTTAGTGTTACTGGGAGGGGGCGCACTCCTACTGGTGGCGAAAGCCATGTTTTTCGGCGGACTATATGACCCCAACCTAGAAACCGTGCGTACAGTCAGTAACCCTACCCTTTCTCCAGCGACCATCTTTGGCTATCTCTTTGGTGCAGAAGGAAAGCACTGGCTAGCAGCCGTAGATAACTTAGAAGATGTGGTGGGCGGTCATATTTGGATCGCGCTGTTACTCATTGGCGGCGGTATTTTCCACATTTTCACGCGCCCTTACCAATGGACTCAATCATTATTTATTTGGTCGGGAGAAGCTTATCTTTCTTACAGCTTAGGCGCGTTAGCCCTGATGGGGTTTATTGCCACCTACTTTATTTCCGTCAATACAACCGTCTATCCAGAAGTCTTCTACGGACCCGCGCTAGAAATTCGGTTGAACATTTTCCCCTACTTTTCTTCTGCGGATCCAAACCTAGTTTCCTCTCGCACTTGGCTTGCCAATGCTCATTTCTGGTTGGCTTTCTTTTTCCTACAAGGACACATTTGGCACGCCCTGCGCGCCGCTGGCTTTGATTTTCAACGCGGTCGGGTGAGAGGAGAAAGTGCTTCTTCCCTGACTTAGTTTTTTTTCTGAAATAAATGCAATTTATTCGCAAGGAGGCTTAACAATGACTGCTGTTGTTGCAAACAGTCCGAACAAAGAACAAATCCCCAGTGTGGGGTGGTGGGCTGGTAATGCTCGCTTTATCAACTTATCTGGTAAATTACTTGGCGCTCACATTGCTCATGCAGGGTTAATTACCTTCTGGGCAGGTGCCATGACCCTATTTGAGTTATCTCGTTATGTCCCCAGTGAACCGATGTATCAACAGGGACTGATTTTACTCCCCCACTTAACGACCTTGGGC
>CAZBPR010000030.1:0-16203 GCA_964493825.1 uncultured Dactylococcopsis sp. | reverse complement strand
TTGGGCTTTGGCGTTGGTCGTGGAGGAGACGTGATTAGCACCTATCCCTATTTTGTCATTGCTGTGTTACATTTGGTCTCTTCTGCCGTTTTAGGTGCAGGTGGGGTTTATCATGCGCTGATTGGTCCCGAGGTACTGCCACAGGATGAGCAAAAGTTTACGGGCTTTTTTGGCTACAACTGGCAAGATAAAGACAAAATGACTACGATTCTAGGGATTCACTTGATTTTCCTCGGGATTGGAGCGTTTTTGCTCGTCTCGAAAGCGATGTTTTGGGGTGGTATTTTTGACCCCTGGGCGGGTAGCGATGGCGCCGTGCGTGTCGTCAATCATCCCACACTCAATCCCCTAACCATCTTTGGTTATCTTTGGGGTCAACACGGCTGGGAAGGCATGGCTGCTGTGGATAACTTAGAAGATGTCGTCGGCGGTCATCTCTGGATCAGTTTAATTCTCATCGGTGGCGGTGTGTTCCACATTTTGACTACTCCCTTTGCTTGGGCGCGACGGGTGCTGTTTTATTCGGGAGAAGCTTATCTCTGTTACAGTCTGGGCGCGATCGCGTATATGGGAATTTTAGCCGGTTACTTTGTCAGCGTGAATGACACTGTTTATCCGGAAGTCTTTTTTGGGGTTGCTGGTAACTGGGAAACCACTAGCGGCGTTGTTTCTGCCCGCGGTTGGTTAGCTACCTTCCACTATGCCTTGGGTGTCCTTTTCTTACTGGGGCATCTCTGGCACGCTATTCGCGTTCGGGGTGCGTTTGCTGGATTTGATTTCAAGCAAGGCGATGTCATTCGTGCCTCTCAAGAAACAGCAGAAGGAAACTTGGCGACCCCTGTCAATGCCAATGATATTACCCTAAAATTTGTTTCTAATCTCCCGATTTATCGTGATGGTTTATCTCCCTTGATGCGGGGATTAGAAATTGGCATGGCACACGGTTATTGGTTAATTGGTCCCTTTGCTGTTTTAGGACCCTTACGCAATAGCGAATTTGGTTTATTAGCCGCATTAATCAGTGCTTGTGCATTAATCGTTCTGCTGACCGTTTGCCTTTCTTTATATGGCACCGTTTCTTTTGAGAAGCATTTAGAAACTTCTCCTCGTCCTAACTTTTCCCGAACTGTTCCGAATGTTCCTGCTGGTATTAAAACCAGCGAAGGTTGGAGTTTATTTAGTGGTGGTTTCCTCGTTGGTGGCGTTGGCGGTGCAATTTTTGCTTACCTTCTTCTCGATCAATTGATTGGTTTAGTGCTTTAAATTTTCCCTAAAGTTTTAATTTTTCCTTGTCTTCTTTTAGCGAGAAGACAAGGATCTCTTCATGGCAATTTTTACTTTTAAATAAAACAAAATAAATTCCTAAAAATAGTTGACAAATCATAGCAATTAACATTAGTCTTAAATGAAAGAAATCAATTAATTCCCTACATTATTGATTCAACATGAATACTTGTATTTGCTGCGGAAGTCAGCTATTGCGTCAAATCAGTAGCAGTCGAATATATTGGTTTTGTCAGCACTGTCGGCAAGAAATGCCGATACCCATGCAACAGAAACCATTGATTAAAAGAGTAATTTAATTAAGGAGTAAAGATGGCGAAAATTGGCTTATTTTTTGGTTCTACTACTGGCAATACTCAAGATATTGCCGAGCGCATTCAAAAAGAGTTTGGTGGTGATAATGTCGTCACGCTACATGATATTTCAGAAGTCGAAGAAGATGAATTTAGTGAGTATGAAAATATCATTATTGCTTGTCCTACTTGGGATATTGGTCAGCTACAAAGTGATTGGGAAGGGTATTATCCAGAATTAGATGAAGTTGATTTTAGTGGCAAAAAAGTTGCTTATTTCGGTGCTGGCGACCAAGAAGGGTATGCTGATAATTTCCAAGATGCCATGGGAATCTTAGAAAGCAAAATTTCAGAACTCGGAGGAAAAACGGTCGGTTACTGGTCAACAGAGGGCTATGACTTTAATGAGTCGCAAGCGGTTAAAAATGGGAAGTTTGTTGGCTTAGCACTCGATGAAGATAACCAAGCTGAATTAACCGATGAACGGATTAGTACTTGGGTTAAGCAATTAAAAAATGAATTTGATTTGTAAGAGGTAAGAAGAGTTAATGGTTGGCTTTTTTAGTTAACTATTAACTCTAAGTGTTGATCGCGCAATGATTTTAAAAAGAAATGATGGTTTTACAAATAATTTGCTTCTGTTGTACGTGGAGTTTCATCCTTTTCTGTATTTGGAGTGCCTGCCGAGTGACCTTTAAAGGAAAAAATTATCTCCAGAAGTTACACCAAATTCCGTGCAGTCGTTGTACATTTTTTACGAATGATCATCGCTTGAAATGTACTGTTAATCCTTATGAAGCGGGAACCGAGTCAGCAATTGGCTGTCGAGATTTTGAACCCAAAGCAGAACCTAAATCTCCTTGTTTAAATTGCTCTGCACAACGCTTTCATAAGTCACCGCTTTTTCAATCTATTCCTGATAATCATTAATTATGTCACAAGAACCAATTGCCGTTTGGCTAACCCCTAATCCTGTTTTTCATGCCTTTCATTCTCCTTTACTCAATCATCTTTCAAAATTAGGCTCAGTAGCTCACTGGGAATATTTGCAAGATCAAGATGAAGGGTCTTGTTTAGATCATGCCTTAGCCTCATTACAGGATTACTTACAAACCCTCTCTCAACCCGTACATCTGATTGGACATGGCTTAGGCGGTTGGTTAGGGCTACGGTATACTCGTCAGTTTTCGACTCCCATAAAATCTTTAACATTATTAAGTGTTGGTGTTGATCCGGCTTTAGATTGGCAAGCTTATTACTACAGCTTATATAAACACTTGCGCTGTCCGAAAAAAATTATTCTCGAGCAAATGGTCTATAACTTATTCGGAGACCAAAATAATGCCATGACTTACTATTTATTAGAAGTGTTACGGCGAGATTTATTATCTTCTCCTTCTCCCCACTCTCTGTATCAACAAATGAGTGGCGAAAAAGGTGGGGTTGATGTTCCTCTATTTGTTTGTGGGAGTGAGGATGATTTAGTGGTTTCACCGACTGCCATTAAAAGTTGGCATTGTTATCTGAAATCAGGGCGCGATCGCGTTTGGTTAATGCCCTATGGACATCATTTTTTCCATTATTTTTATCCTTCAGTTGTCGCACAACAAATTTTAGACTTTTGGCAATCGAGTGAGCAAGGTTCTGAAACTCATACTTCGTCGGTAGTGCTCAAGATGTAATGTATAGAAGTGTCACCTTGATTGCTGTTGTTCTCAACTTCTATCAAAGGTCAAAAATGGTCACATTCATAAATGGGAAATAACAATTTAAACGCGATCGCGAAAATAGGCTTGATACAATTGGCAACTGGGCAAAACACAATTCCCTTGAAATTTAACCAGCCCTAAACTTTGTAATTTAAAGGCAACCGCTTGTTCTAATTCCACTGGCACTGTATTATGAACCACGTCTTGATAAGCTTCTAAAAGAGCCGGATGAGCTTGCAATAGTTCCAGGTGCCGATGCAAATGATGACCATAAATCCCTGCATCTGTGCTTGCTGTTTCAAGAAACTGAGGTAAATCCAGTCCTTGGGATAAATGAAAGAAGGCTTGTTGCAATAAATAGGGATGTCCTGCAATCAGTGCCATCAATGACTGACACTCGGCTTCGTTTAAATTGAGTTGATAGCGTTGCCCTAAGGCAATGGCTTGGCTGCAGTTGAAGGGTTCGAGTTCAATGGGCAATCCAACGTTAAAGGGCGACTTGTTAATATCGAGAGGAATGTAAACATCTGTGGAATGGACAATAATTAAACACAAATTTTGCCACAGGGGATTGCCACTTTCGCCATAAGAGGCTTCTTCATACCAAGACCGTAACAGACTAAAGAAATCATCAGCAATTTCCGGATGAGCAAAGACTTCATCGACTTTGTCTAAAGCCAGAACAAACTTGCTATTGAGATGAGGGAGAATGCAGTCTTCAAAATAAGCGGTGCAGTTACTTTTACTACCAAAGGTCTCACTCCAGTAATCACTAACTTGATAAGGCAATTGCAGTTTGCGCGTAATTGCCGCACAAAACCAACGCAGAAATTGATCTAAATCTTGAAAAACAGCGCGATCGGCTTGCTGTAAATTCAAGGCAACGGTCGCTACTTCTGATGAGGCTTCTTTAGCCGCCGCAAGAATTCTGACCATCAAGGAGGTTTTTCCCATCTGGGCTGGAGCTTTGATGCGAATGAGGACACCTGATTTGGTGATTTCGGTGTAGCAACGCGTTTCTACCGCAGGACGCTCGATATAAAAGGCCGAATGGAGAGGAATCGGTCCATCTAAAGACTGGCTAGGTGTTGCCGTGGCAGTGAGAGGAGAGGACGGTTGCGAGAGAGGAAGATTTGCTTGGGCTTTGCTAGTTAAAAGGGCAATCAAGCTGGTTTTACTGACCTTTTCCCCAAAACTCGCTGAGAGAATTTTCCATAACTTGGGACCCACATCATGCTTAATATACTCCGGTGCATACCCACTTTCTAGGGCAATGTCATCATAAGTTTTACCGGACCAAGCCCCCCGCAAAACTTCAATTTCAATATTCTTCAAATGCCGAGACACCTGAGAAAAGACTGTCGCATCAACAATACTTAAGGCAGTTTCAAAACTAATGGGTTGACTCTCGATTAGGGTTTTCATCTCTGACTCTGATTTCCACTCCAACGATGCAGCACTGGCTAAGGTTACCTTTCTTGATCTTTTGCACTCTCTCAATTTCACCTCATCACCAGAAAGGAAACTTACGTTCTAACTCTAGGATGATTGATTTTGTCTGCAGCCGAAAGATCAGTTGCTGAAGAGAGAACCTGATCTTGACTTTATAATAATTTTGTGCATCGTCATGATAAAGCCCAATCCTCTCTAGATTGCCCGGTTTTAAGCCAGTTTTGGAATTCTTCCGGTAATTGAGTTCTCTCAAGGTAGGCGTATAATTCTTCTCCTTCTAGAGTTTCTTTTTGCAAAAGAACCTGAGCGGTTTCTTCTAACAACGCTCGATTGAATTCCAGAATCCCTTTCGCAACGCAACGGGCACCGTTAATTACTTCTTGGACTTGGTTATCAATGGTTTCTGCCACCTTAGCACTGACTTGGCGACGAGGGTTCATATAATCGTCTAGGAATTGTCCTTGCATTCTTTCATAGGCCACCGGTCCGAGTTCCTCACTCATGCCGTAAAGGGTAATCGCTCGCTCTGCTAAATCAGTGGCTTTTTGAATATCGTCAGCAGCTCCGGTTGAGACTTCCCCAAAGACTAATTCTTCGGCAGAGCGTCCCCCCAGTAACGTGGTCAGTCGCCCGCGAATTTCGCTCTCACTGAGCAAAAAGCGATCTTCTTCAGGAAGCTGGAGTGTGTACCCTAATGCCCCACTCCCCCGGGGCACGATTGAGATTTTTTCCACTGGGCTTGCCCCTGGCATTAACCCACCGACAATGGCATGGCCGACTTCATGATAAGCAACAATCTGTTTTTCTTTTTCGCCCAATACCCGCGATTTTCTCTCTAACCCCGCCACAACCCGCTCGATCGCGCTGTTAAAATCAGCAAAGGTAACGGCTTCTCGTTGATGACGAGCAGCCAGTAAAGCCGCTTCATTTACTAAATTGGCAAGATCCGCTCCAGCAAACCCAACGGCACGGGCGGCAATTTTCTCTAAATCTACATCATCAGCCAGTTTGACCCCTTGGATATGGACTTTTAAAATTGCTTCTCGACCCTGTTTATCAGGACGATCGACCACCACTTGCCGATCAAAACGACCGGGGCGCTGCAGCGCCGGATCAAGCACTTCCGGACGGTTTGTTGCTGCTAAGATAATGACCCCTGTGTTTGCCTCAAAGCCATCCATTTCTGACAGCAATTGGTTGAGGGTTTGCTCCCGTTCATCATTCACGCCACTATACGGACCAACGGCAGCTCGTGATTTGCCAAGGGCATCCAACTCATCAATAAACACAATACAAGGGGCTTGGTGTTTGGCTTGTTCAAAGAGATCTCGCACCCGCGACGCACCAACCCCCACAAATAACTCATTAAATTCTGATCCAGAAATACTAAAAAAGGGAACTCCTGCTTCTCCTGCTACTGCTCTGGCGAGGAGGGTTTTCCCCGTTCCCGGTGGTCCCACGAGTAAGACCCCTTTTGGAATTTTTGCCCCTAGACGAATGTAGCGTTCTGCACGCTGCAAGAAATCAACAATTTCTTCCAGTTCCGCTTTGGCTTCATCAACACCAGCTACATCATTAAACGTCACCCCAGTATGTCCTTCTGAATAAACGCGGACTTTACTTTTACCAATGGTAAGTGCAGCCGGACCTTCTGATTGCGCACGGCTAAAAAGCCATACCCAAATGCCGAAAAAAAGCAGCGGCGGTAACACCCAAGACAAAATATTTCCCAGCCATTCCCAGTTACTGGGTGGAGGCGCAGCAAATTCAACCTGGTTTTCTCGTAAAATTTTGGGTAACTCTAAATCCATTGCGACTGGAGTGGTGGTGAAGACGGACGTTCCTTCCTCTGACTCCGATTTCAGAACATACTCAATGCGGTCTGGACTAATGGTTGCTCGCTCGACTTTTCCGGCTTCAACTTGCTGAATAAACTTGCTATACGCCACCTCTGGCGGTTGCGACTTGAAGACAGTGGCAAAGAAGAAATTGATGAGAAATAATAGGGTGAGAAAAATTAAGAAACTATCGCCAAATTGCTGCGGTTTTGGCTCTTGGCGCGATCGTTGGGTTTCAGTTTCTATCGGCATCACTCAACCTCCCACTACAAATTGTTTACAGTATATTAAGACCATCTTTTAATCCCAGGAGTGGGCAGGCATCATAACTTTGATCATCGAATCATAAAAATGCATTTGATTGAATGGCGCCCACCCACTCAAGAGTTATTCAACTTTTCTCTTAAAAATTCGACACAAATTATGTTCCTGCTTGTGCAGTTTTTTTATTTGTCCCGTCTAATTTAATTTTAAGAAAACTAGCCCATCAATGTGAGAGGTCATTGAGTGTGGAAAACTCCCCTGAAATTTTTAGCTTCCCAAAACAATTATTTTCTCATGTGTGAAGGCAATTCTAAGTTAGGAATAAATTCGATAATATCATGATAGGAAACGGGTCCATAAGTCAACATAGCAGGACGGGCAACGGTTAAATCAATGAGCGTCCCACTCTTTCCATATTGACTCGTTCCCCCATCAATTGCGTAGGAAACTTTTCCTCCAAAAAAACGTAAGGCCATTTCTACTGTTGTTGCTTTGATCCCTCCAAAGAAACTTGCTGATGTCGCTGCAATTGGAAAAGGCGCTTCCCCGATTAAATCATAAACAAACTGGTCAGGACACACAGCAAAAATATTTTTAAAGCCATTAGCAACAGCCGGTGGCAGATGATCGTTGGGTTGCACAATTAAGGTGACAGGATAGGGAAAATGTTGAAGAAATTGCTGAAAATAACTATCGACAACAAAAAATTCTTTTGCTCTATCCTGACGAGTTAATAATGCCAGGGGCTGGGGGCTTGTTCCTTGTTTTAAAGCGAATATTTTCTCAACCGCTGCTGTCTCCTTTCCATTTGCAATTAATGCATAAGTTGTATCGGTATGAAGAATCAATACTTCTCCTTGCTGGAGGCGAGTAATGATTTCGGGCATCAATTGCGGAGTCTTTTTGACAACAGTAGTTTCAGGCATAGTCAGATCAGTTAATCCTATCATTATTTGATGACAGCTTAGCAGATCGCTCAAGTGATTGATACATTAATTGCATTGTATTCATGATTTTTTTGCATAAATTGTCTTAAGTCCCGCTAGACAAAAAACAACATCATTCAATTTTGATACTAGATTGCAACTTAAACGCAGCAATTCATTGAGAGCTCCGAACTGAGCCTCTGTATGGGAAGGATCAGGAAGCGGAGCTAAAGGACGAAACATCAAACAAGCAAATTTGAGCTAGTTTTAGCTGATAAGGCGAGAAGCCCCGCGCTATAGCCGAAAGCTTAGCGACGGGAGATGTCACAGAGGGGAAAATTCAAAGGAGAGGGCTTCTAAGCACTGACGATGTTTTTCTAATAACTCGTGTTGAGAGTTTGCTCCCAAAAGGAAATCTGCCACTTCATAACTATAACTATCCTGATTCGCCAGTTCTGAGAGTCTCATTCCCGGTTTGACAAAAATATCAACTAAGGTATCAGGGATCTGTTGTTGTAAGGCTTCAATCTCCGATTGAGTCGGTACTTTAAGCACTTGCCCATCTTGAAACCGACGTTCTTGGAATTTAGCTGCATACTTATACTTTCCTTCTCGATGAGGAAATTCCGGTTGATTCCCCAGTGCTAAATCAACCATGATTTCGTGGTGGGGAATACCATCTACTTTTTCAAATAAGTCACCGTGAGATTGAGAAATACGAGGATTAATTTCCAAAAACCATGCTTTTCTATGTTTTTCGTCATAAAAGAACTCAACATTAAAGGGGGCATTATCATAGCCAATCTGTTTGACTAAGCGCTCTGTAATTGCTGCCATTTCTTCTTGCGCATATTGGGGAAGCTTGGAGGGATATTGATAGCGAGAAAAAGTTGAACTGTTGGGATAGCGAATGGAATCGACCACACCGTAAACATGAACATCCCCCCGGAAAACATAGCCCTCAAGGGTGCATTGCCGACCAGTGATAATTTCTTCGGCTAGACAATAACGTCCGGGGATATTGGCAATGGCTTGGGGAAGATTGAGAAATTCGAGTAAGTCGTTAAATGGCTCAGAAATCTTCTCAATTTGGTCGCGGATAATCGCAACACTTTCATAAAATTGTTGCTCATTAGTGATCTTAAACCCCAGAAAAGACCGAAAGGATTTAATCGGTTTAATCCAAAAGGGATAATCCAGTGAGATATTTTGCCGTGCGTTGTCATCAAACGGATCGAAGAGATCGAAACCTGGAATATGTTCTGGGATTGCTTGCTTTTGTTCGAGCCGACTCCAATATTTATGCTCGCACTTGACTACGCTTGCTAGAGAAGCAGAGGTTAAGCCCCGTTCACGACAGAGCATCGGTACCATGTCACTAATCGGAAAATCGAAATAGCCGACAATTGCATCAACTGTTCCGTTAAACGCTTGTAATTTTGCTTCTGCTTTGTCTAAGAGCTCTCGAAATGAGTAACTCTTGACACCCCGAATCTCTTCATAGCGCAGCAAAGCATGAAAGTTATATTCTGCTGCACGGGGTAGGGATTTGAGCTTTACAAGATTAAACTCGTCGAGACCAACAACAAAAATATTTTTAGACACAATACTGAACCTCAATCCGTGTTTTTCCAAATCGCATTTGAGCAGGGAAAGCTTGACCGCGGCTGGGCGGTCAGCGCAGGCAAGGGGCTGTGTGCGGAATTCATTTCCGCACCCTGAAAGCCCCGCACCGGACGTTGAGTCCGGTGTACCGCTGACTTCCCACGACAGTGCCGTGAAAGTCATTATGTTGAAGCCTGAGTGCTAAATGCTAGAGTTAGCTCACTCGGAACCTCTCGACAATACTCCCTGTATCTAGTTATACGGTAAATTAGTACCGAATTTATTACTGGTAATACGGAATTGATTAATTCCTACTACCTATTTGCTTGTAGGGTAAAGCGTCAAGGAAAAAGGACAATCTAACTTCCTTTCTCCCTTCCTCTTTAACCCCAGATCAATCTTTAGCAATGATTTTATCCGTTTGATATAACGACCTCTCTATATTGTCGCGATTAGAAAGGGATTATGTGAGGTTTGTTTAAGTTTTACAACGGACAACCCAGATCTATCTAATAATATCCTCGCGGGGTGATCATCCAACCTTGATTGTTTCGGGTAGTACGATTGCCAATAATGACGACAGTGAGCATATCAATGGGATGCTCTAGCATTTCTTGGAGTGTGGTCAAGGTGATTTGTTCATCTGCTCGGGAAACGGAACGGACGAGTGCAACTGGGGTATTGGGTGTCCGATGTTCGCTTAAAATACTTTGAGCAATTTTAATGTGTTCGGTGCGCGATCGCGATCGCGGATTATATAAAGCAGTAATAAAGTCCCCTTGTGCCGCGGCAGTTAAGCGTTTTTCAATGACTTCCCAAGGGGTCAATAAGTCACTGAGACTAATCGCACAAAAATCGTGCATCAGGGGGGCGCCCACTTTCGCGGCGGCGGCTTGCATGGCAGTAATCCCGGGACAAACCACGACTTGAGGAGTTTGACCATCCCAATCTTGATCAGCCAGTTCTTCAAACACTAATCCGCCCATGCCGTAAATGCCAATATCTCCCGAAGAGACGACAGCAACCTTTAAGCCCCACTTTGCCAGGTGAATCGCCCGTTCTGCCCGTTCTTTCTCTTGGGTAATCGCATAGCGTTCAATGATTTGTCCGGGACGTTGTAAGGGCTGAATCAGGTCTAAATAAAGGGAGTAGCCAATGACCACATCTGCTTTAGTCATGGCAGTGCGGGCAAACGGCGTAATTTGATTTAAGTCACCGGGACCGGTCCCAATTAGGTAAAGTTCTCCGGTCGATCCAATCCATTCCGTTTCTGAGCGCGCGATCGCGATTGTTACTGCCCCTTGCTCAGATTTGAAAATTTGTTTGGTCACTAACAGTTCACTGCTGTCAGCGGCTTTCAGGGCGGAGGCTTCTGCAACACTGGCTGTTCCCACTGCTTGCGCTACCACTGCAGAGGGAGTGGGAACATTCACTGGGTTTAATTCTGCGGCTGAATAAATTTTCAGGGGGTAGTTTTGCTCAGCAGCTAGGTCTAAAATTCCCGCTTCATCGGCTTTTAACTCAATGGTCGCTAACCCCGCGATCGCGCCTGAGGCTAGACTATACTGGTGCAACGTTGCGTGTAACGCTTGTTCAATTACCGTTTGCGGCGTTCCTCGTTCGCAGCCCATGCCCACCCATAACACCCGCGGATGCCAAAGCACTTGCGGAATCTGAGGATCGAAGGCTTCTTCGCGATCCGTAATTAAAACCGCTGCTTTCGTCTCTGTTGCCTTTTCATCAAATTGGAAACAATGATCGGTAGGGAGATGCCTTTGCCAGAGGGTAGAACCGACTTTTTGTATCATTTGTACCGGCTGCTGATGCGCGATCGCGCGACTCACATCTGTCCAATCTCCCTTTCCGCGACGCCAACCAAAGGGATTCCCCAGCACATCGATCCCAGGAAACTCTAAACTGGCAGATGCCCCAGTTAAAACTGGATTTCCGCCTAAAGCTTGCGCTAACAAACGAGTTAACGCCTCGCCGCCTCCTTGATGACCCCCACAGAGGCTGATCATATTTTCTCCGGCTTCATCCATCACCACAATTGCCGGATCCTGCTGTTTATCCCTTAAAAGGGGGGCAATTAAGCGCACAACCGCCCCGGTTGCCATGACAAAAATAATCCCCCGATACTGCGACCAAATGTTTGTCAAATGAACCCTGAGTTTCTCGTGGTAGGGAACAACATCTGCAGCATCAGTTTTTAAATCACTCGGCACAAATAAGGTAATCCGTTCTCTTTGGCACAGAGGCTGTAGGGTTCGGATTGCCTTGGGGGTTGGCGCGATCGCGCATAAAGGAGAAAACGACTCTAACAAAAATTCACTCATCCCATAAATAAATATCCCCGCCACCAAGCGGGGGAAATCATCACAATCATTAAATTAGGCGCGAAAACGTTTCTTGCGTCGTGCCACCTCTTTACGTTTCTTTTTCTCGATTGGGGTTTCGTGGAAACGAGTGCGTTTAATATCAGCAAAGATTCCGGCTTTGGAAACTTGGCGTTTAAAGCGACGCAATGCCGATTCAATATTTTCATTTTGACCAACAGTCACCTGGGTCATAAGATACTAACCTCCTTGATTTATAACAGTATGAGTCATAATAAAATTCTTCATCAACTAAGCCCAATAGAGTCGTTTGTGCTTATAATTATTCGTCGATGAAGACAGCTAAAGTATTCTACAAAATTCTACACTGATCTCTAAGCAAAACTCCAGCTTTTACCTCGATCCTAGCATAGAAGTTTTTTGGGGGATATTTCTTGAACTGAGAAGGATTTCAATTTAAATTTAGAATCGATCCTCGCGACTGCCTCTACCTCCCCCTCGATTTCGATTATTATTTTCTTTACGAGGGCGAGCTTTGTTCACTCGCAACTCTCGTCCCATCCATTCCGCACCATCTAGGGCTTCAATTGCTGGGGATTCATCCGACTCAGTTTCCATTTCTACAAAACCGAATCCACGCACTTTTCCGGTTTCCCGATCAACAGGAATCGTTACACGCTTGACTGTACCGTATTCAGAAAAGACTTCATTAACTTCTTGTTCTGTAACTTCGTAAGGCAAGTTACCAACATAAATCGACATGAAACAAACAGGCTCCGAGAGCGAGAATAACTTTTAGTGGTGCTGGTTTACAAAGACCTCGTATCAAGTTTGATTCAGAACCTCTGTATCCCAAGTTATACCAACTATCATAACATAACTCTTGCTCGGAAAACGCTTTAAGGGAGTTGCCATTGGGTTAAGATTCCGACGCGACTGTCTTTACCTTGGCGGGCATTTTGTTTCTCAATTTCAACTCCCAAACGAAGCTGCTTCGTAATACTATAACCAACTGTTAAATTCGTTAACCCAACTTCGGTTTCAGCAGTAGGAGAAATAAAACTTTGGGTTAGTCGAATATCGGCAGCACCAGTGCGAGATAGAACCAAACGCAGTTGTAAGCCTAAATTGAGTCCCTCTTCAGTATAAGTTTCAGTTTTTAAGTAGTGGTAGCCCATGACCGGCGCAAGATTGAAATAATGACCAAGGGGCAATAAAAAGTAGGAAATATCACTTTTGACATGAGCGCGATCATGATTAAAACTTTTGCTGTAACCAAAACTAGCGGTGATACCGCTTTTTCCGAAAAAGATATCTTCAATTCCAACTTGCCAACCCCCAATGTTATGACTAGAGGGGTACTGGACATAACCAAATTGAAATTGAGTTTTAAAGCTGGGATCGGAACGAATTTCTTCTAAAAGATCCGGGACTTCAGTTCCCCAACGTTGTAAAACCGGACTCTTTTCAATCAGTGCCGGATCTAAATCTAATTCCTCTGCTAAATTAGGATTTGCTTTCGCTTCTAAGTTATCAAATAAAGGAACAAATAAACTTGCTATTGTTAGCAAAAACTGAATTAACTGCAAGCGTTTTGGAAATACAATGTTAGGGTTCATTCAGTGGCAGAATTTTAAGTGAGTTAAGGGGTTATCACTCATGAGTAGAGAGAAATTCAGTTTCTCCCTACTCTCTTTATTCTTTTACCGTATTTTTAGTCTAAAAGAAGAAGAATTTGCTCCTATTTAACCGAGAGTTGAGCCATTCCATCCCCACATCGAACCTTTTGCTTCAGCAAATTCAATGTAGGTGCGATTGGCAGGAACGCCCAAATTTTTCTCGACCTCTTGACAAAATTCCTGACTCATTGCACTGGTTTTATCAGGGCTAATACTACCAACATTTTTAATTTCAATGTAGCAAACCGGATCAGTTGTTCCAGAAAATGTCATCGCAATTTCTGGTTGAAACGCAGTCATGACAAATGATTCTGGTTTTCCTAAGTGCTTTGATAATTTAGTAGATAAGGTTTTGAGTAAACTTTCAACGTCGCTACCATCCGGCTTCGCAACAGAAGTGTGAACTTTAATTAAAGGCATGAATAATCCTCTCCGTTAATGATTCTAGCCTCCATATTGCCAGCCTGTGCTTTCTAATAAAAGTGCCTCTCCTTCGCGATGAACGCCAGCGCCAATGACTTCTCCCACAAAAATGGTATGGTCGCCTTTTTCGACGGCATCAACGACCCGACATTCCACATAGCCAAGGGTATCTTGAATAATGGGACAACCGGTTTCTGCACCGGGATAAAATTCAACATCAGCCAATTTATTACCGACGCGCCGTTGCGGTTTAAAGAATTGGGCTGCTAACTCTTTTTGGGTGCTATCGAGGAAGCTGAGTGCAAATACCCCAGTATTTTTAATCATGGCATGAGAACCGGAGTCTTGGCGAACACAATTGATAATTAAAGGGGGTTGAAAGGAGGTTTGCATGATCCAACTGGCGGTAAAACCGTTGATTTCTTCACCATCTTTAACACCACAAATGTAGAGTCCGTGAGGAATTTTGCGAAGTATCGTTTTTTTGGCTTTCTCGTCTAGCAAGATGATTCTCCAATGAATGAACTGACAATTTCTTGCTTTAGTGTAGCTTAATGAGGTGAGTGAGCTGGAAGCAAATGATAGTAAGAGAGAGAAGATAAGATTTTCTGAGAGTGCAAGCAGTCCCTTTAAGCCTACCGTTATCAAATTTCGTTGGAGTTTAGTGTAGCCATTTCAGCTTTAAAAAAGTGAGTGAATACTATAGAAAACGTCAGTTAATTTTTGCTAGCGTCTATCCCTTTTTTATCATAATTTGATTGATAATTTTGCTAGTCGAGGTCGGAACTTCAACGGCAATTAATTTAATTTCTCCACCATAGCTTTGTACAGCTTGTGCTTCGGGTAGTGTTTTTATCGTATAGTCTCCTCCTTTAGCATAAATTTCTGGTTTTAAGGTTTTAATTAATTCCTCAGCCGTTTTTTCTGAAAAGAGGACCACTGCATCGACTGCACTCAGTGCAGAGAGAACTTCTGCCCGTTGTTCTTCAGGAATAATTGGACGAGGCGGGGCGTCTTGCGGTTTGATACTACGAACAGAGTGATCGCTATTTAAGCCAACCACTAACCTTTTGCCTAAGGATTTTGCTGTTTGTAAGTATCGCACATGACCGACATGCAATAAATCAAAACAACCATTTGTCAATACTAACGGTCGCCACTGTTCTGGGTTCGTCATCACCTGAGATTGCAGTTCAGCGAGAGAATACAGCATAAAGTTTGTTATTCGTCACTCTCTAAAAACTTAAACTAACGTAGAAGCAGCCTCAACCCCCTTGCAAGCCAAGAGCTTTCACCCTTTTCTTCAGGTTGTTAATAGTTTTTTGTTTGTACTGCTGTTGATAATAATTAACTATAAACTCTGGTTTTTACGGTAGGAAGATATTTCAATTATAAAGTCTTAGTTTCTCCTTGATTAATCACAAGTAAAAGGGTGCCAATCATCAACGCCACCTGCAGGGCAGTGGGGGCGAATTTGGGAGTCATGAGAGGTTGCATAAATTCCAGAAAAGGCTTCATCAGAGATTGAGATCGGCTGAGTCGTTCCTTTGTTGAATTTTTTGGCGCAACGCTTTTAAGGCTGGACTTCTACCTAATTTTCGACTTTTTTCCAAGAGTTCTTTGACGAGATTGGGAAGCAGTAGCTGGGAAAAGGTTGGACTCGTAGAAACGGGTTGATATTGGTCAGATTGCAAAACATACAGTTTTAGTTCGCCACCGTCATCAATCCATAATTCCCTAACCCCTAATGCTACATAGGCATCAAGTTGGGTTTTTGAAGTAACATCAATTTCCAAAGCTAAATCTGGCGGTGGATCAATTGTGAGATCAACGCGACGTTTCCCGCGCATTTGCAAATGATTCTGAATGTAAAAACACTGGTCTGGTTCAATACCACTACCCATTGTTTTTTGCTTAAATGTAGTGGAACCAAAGCATTCGCAGTCTATTTCTAATTCTTCTAATACGATTTTAATCAGATCGCTAATTAGTTCTTGATCAACCTCATGTTCTGGGGTAGACATCCTGATTTCTAAAATTCCTTGATAGTATGCAATGCGGGTGGCACGATGTTCTCCCAGTTCGGTTAGAATCGCTTCAAACTCATGCCAATTAATATCTCGAAGCAATAATCGTTGACCAAGGGGAATGTCGAGTTGCTGAAGTTGGAGAGTCACCATAACGGGTTTTGAAAGTTTAGATCGCAGCACACTATAACAACCATCTTAAGTGAAACTTATGCCGTTCGGACCTCGGCTTGAAGCCTGTTGCGTGTTTCCTAGTGGGCTATCAATTTTGTCGTGAGGGATGAGTGTAGTGATCTTTTCTCCCTTATCCCCTTGTCTTCCTTGTCTTCCTTATCCCACCTCAACCTATTATTTCAAAACGGACGGA
>CAZBPR010000029.1:25237-25979 GCA_964493825.1 uncultured Dactylococcopsis sp. | reverse complement strand
ATCCACAGGAGCGGATACCTTGTTTTGTGGGCATACCCACATTCCTTATGTTCGCGAGTTAGACAACATGAAGTTATCGGTGCAAGTGCAACAACCCGAAAAAATGAGCAACAATACACTGACCACGCCGCTGAAACGAATTATCAATGCCGGGTCAGTGGGAGAACCCCGTCATGGACAACCCGATGCGACCTATGTTCTGTATGATACTGAAACTGAGGAAGTAACGTTGCGGGAAGTTCCTTATAATTACACCGCAACCTGTTTAGCCATATTAGAACAAGGACTGCCCCCGATTTTTGCTTGGCGGTTAGCGCGAGGTCTAGAGTTTGCAGAAAAAGCAGATGATCCGACTCATGTTTGTCAGAAGTGAAGGAAGCAGAAACAATGACCCAGTGGGCAATTTTAAGCGGAATTGAAGGAAATCTATCGGCTTATGAGGCGGTTCTCGCTAATATTAAGGGTCAAGAGATTCCAGTTACAGCGATCTACATTCTAGGAGATATCATTGGGTTACAGGGTGATAATGAAGCAGTGGTGCAACGAATTCAGTTTCCTCACGCCGATGAAGTGAAACCGCAAGTGTGTACGGGGTGGTGGGAAGAACAATGTTTTGATTTGTATGCTTTCAGTGGTGTTGGAGAAGCCGTCGCCTTACGAGAACGTTATGGCGCTGATGCGATTCTGAAGTTATGGGAATCTGTTTCCAGAGAAACTGTACAATGGTTACGCAGTTTAGACT
>CAZBPR010000029.1:15535-25227 GCA_964493825.1 uncultured Dactylococcopsis sp. | reverse complement strand
CTTTGGCTTTCATGAAGAAGACTGTTTACTGATTCATGGCAGTACCGTAAGTTACGATGATGAACTAACTCCCGAAACACCAGCGATTCAAATTTGCGATCGCGTTCTCAGAGCAGAAGCAAAAACCTTATTTTGTGGGCGTTCCGGGTTAACCTTTACATACTCTGTGGAAAGGGCAAGTCTTGATTCCACCACCCGAACCTTAGAAAAAACACAACAAATGTCACAAGAAACCCTGGCATCTTGTCGAGTGATTGGTGTGGGCAATGTAGGACAAACGCCCCAAAAATCGACCTACACTTTATATCAGCCCCTGACCAAACAAGTAACCTTTCAAACCGTTGACTATGACACCCACTTCTCTTAAAACAACACAATACTATCAGTGGCACCATCAAGGTCGTGACTTTGAAATCGCCTATGAAACTCGGGGAGACGGTTCGCCCGTGTTGCTACTGCCAGCATTTAGTACCGTTTCCACTCGCAAAGAAATGCTTGCCTTAGCTGAGAGTCTAGCTTCTGACTTTCAAGCTGTCACCCTCGATTGGCTGGGCTTTGGGGACTCAGATCGTCCGAATCTCAATTATGGGCGATTATTATACGAACAACTCCTCAAAGACTTTATCCAAGACACCTTCTCAGAACCAGTTGCAATTGTTGCAGCCGGTCATGGTGCTGGCTATGCCATGCAAGTGGCTTATTCCCATCCGGCTCTATTTTCCAAAATGCTTCTCATTGCTCCCACTTGGAAAGGACCGTTGCGAGTGATGGGCGCACCCACTGTTGTGGCGCAAGGGGTAAGAAATCTTGTCAAATTACCATTCATTGGTCAAGCCCTTTATGGGTTGAATACAACCCCAGCCTTCTTGAAATTTATGTATAAACGTCATGTTTACACCGATATCAACTATCTCACCCCAGAGTTTATCGCTGAGAAGCATCAATTAACTCAGCAGCCAGGGGGACGGTTTGCACCAGCAACATTTGTCACCGCTGGCTTAGATCCAATGACAACCCATGAAGAATTTCTGCAGGTCGCGCAAGCCTTAACCCTTCCCACCAAGATCGTTATTGGAGAACAATCTCCCCCGCAATCAAAAGCCGAAATGGAAGCCCTCGCAGCACTCCCCAACATTGAAAGCGCTCATCTCCCAGGTTCACTGGGAATGCACGAAGAATATGCATCTCCTGTGGCAAAAATCGCCAAATCCTTTTTCCGAGAAAACTGAGCCAGCGTTATCCTTTTTCATCCAGATGCTCAGCGACCGCTTGATATAACTCTAGGATGTGATGATCCGCTAACAGACACACAGTTCCTGTTTCGCCAGTAGAGACAATATCTGTAGCCGATTGGAATCACCCAAAAAACTAAAAAACTCTGCCATCCATTGTGATTTTTCCACGGGGAGAACTTCCTCGATATAGGCACTGAGTTGCTCAGTTTGTAGAGAATGGGTAATTTCACACGAAAGCGTTGCGGATGATTGAGCTTGAGCATTCATAAATTTCAAGAGTTCGCTTTGGAAGATTGCTTAAGGAAAATTTTATAACAGTTGAACAGTCGTTCAGTTATTATCGTTTATATCTAAGCGGTAGAATAGAGAAAAAATCTACCGTTCTTCTATGATGTCAATGAATATCAAAAACCCTCAAGTGCATAGGATGGCGCGTGAACTCGCCGAGTTAAGAGGGTGTAGCCTCACAGAAGCGGTCAGAGAAGCCACAAATCAAAATGCTCACCTCAACGCTGACCAACTTGAACAACGGTTGACAGAAATTGCCTTAAATTGTTCTCAATTACCCAACCAAGATCAGTGTAGTGTCGAGGAAATTCTTGGCTATGATGAAGCGGGATTACCGAGCTAGTGGTCATTGATACATAGCGCAATTATAGCAATTCTGTTTGATGAGCCAGAACGATCGCGCTTTATTCATCAGATTAAGATTGCTGAAAAACGATTGATTAGCGCATCCACTTTGTTGGAATGTGAGATTGTGGTTCAAGCTCGTAAAGGGATTTTGGGTCGCAATCAACTAGAACTGTTTATTCACGAAGCGAAAATCATTATCGTCCCTTTTGATCAAGCTCAAGTTAACTTTGCCATTCGAGCTTGGCAAGAGTATGGCAAAGGTCAGCATCCAGCAGGACTAAATTTTGGGGATTGTTTTAGTTATGTCCTTGCAAAAGCAACAGGAGAACCGCTTCTTTTCAAGGGAGTTGATTTTGCTCAAACTGATATTACAAGCTGTTGAACGTCATTAAGGATATGAAGCTGTCATTGAATATGATGGAGACGTAAGATGAAAGCAAAAGTAATCAACGAAGTCAATTGTAATGAATACGATTCACTTGAACTTAGACCCTCTCGTTCAGAATTTAACCCATGAGCAGTTCTATGAATTGTGCATGGCGAATAAAGATATTGCAATGGAACGCAGTGCGAGTGGGGAATTGATTATCATGCCACCCGTTGGCGGTGAAAGTGGGGAAAGAGAAGCAGACTACATCACTGATTTAGGGATATGGAATCGTCAGACAAAACTGGGTAAGGTGTTCAGTTCCTCAACTGTCTTCAAACTCCCTCATGGCGGTGATCGCTCTCCTGATGCTGCTTGGGTCAAACTTGAACGTTGGGATCGGCTGACAAAGGAACAGCAGAAAAAGTTTCCGCCCCTGTGTCCTGATTTTGTCATTGAACTACGCTCGGAAAGCGACCGTTTGCCACCGCTTCAAGAAAAAATGCAAGAATACCTTATAAGTGGGTTACGGCTAGGTTGGCTGATTAATCCCCAAGATCAAACCGTTGAAATCTATCGACCTAATCAGGAAGTCGAGATTATCAACCTCCCTACTACTCTCTCAGGTGATGATATCTTGCCTGGTTTTACCTTAAATATTCATTAGGCGCGATCGGATTATTGTTTTAAGATCAGCGATCTTGAACAACTTGGGGGATTAAATCATGGCAGGGAAATTTTCAGAATTAACTCAAAACTTTTCTGAGGAACAACGTCAGCGTATTGAAGAGAAGAAAGCTGCACTTCGGGAAAAGATGTCTCTGGCTGAGATTCGTCAAGCCCTTTCTCTAACGCAGTCCACTTTAGCAGAGACAACCCATCAGTCAGAATAAGCATGAGGGTTCGGGAGGAGATATAGTCCTGGTTTTGCATTTTCATCAGGAAGCAGGTCATAGCTGCTGTTAACTTCCTGTTCGGCACAGAGTTGGGCAAATTCTCGCAAGCTATCCAGTCGAGAAGCAAGTTCGCTAAGAGTATCGAGGTATTCAGCAAGGGCAAGTTGCCGATACTTCCATTGTTCCGTGATCTGGGGTTGAGTACGGGTCATTTGTAGTTCTACTTCCGCATCCAGTCGCTTTTGATAGGCTTTTTCCGAAGAGAGATTGTTATCGCTGGGGGAAATATTGATGATCCGTTGGACTCGTTCAGAGGTAATTTCGTCTTGAAAGTAAGGTGTCGCAAAACGTTGCGCTGTGGCAAGTTCAGAACGTTCAGTGTTGAGGAGAGTAGTAGCCCAATGATTCGCGTGTTCTTGGAAACTAGGCACTTCTTCATTGAGCATCTCTTGGGCATCCTGAATATAACCATGTTGCAGCAAAAGATTCGCTTCGGTAGCAGTAGCAACTGCCCAGCCTTGTGTGGAAACATCAACTAGCATTAAAGTATTCGCATCATCTTCGAGAGGGACTTGCATTGCTTGACTCCCAAGGAAGACACGAACACTGGTGGCAGTTTTTAGCGCAGCTTTCGGGGAATCATTAGGAAAACGTTTCAGGGTTTCCAGTTCTGCTTGTAAATCAGCGATTTTTTGGATTAAAAAGGCTTTGTGCAGGTCAGTAATTGCATTATGGAGGTCTTGCTGTTTTTGTCGGCTATCTTCCACAAGGAGATGGAGATAAGCCAGTTGACCTGATAATTGATCCAGACGTTCTTCCACACGGTTAAAGCCTGCATCCATTGATTTTTGCAAGTTGTTAATGGCTTTTTGGGTTTGATGGAGTTTATAGCCCATATAGGCAAAGCCAGCAATACTCACCCCTAGGTTGAGAACGCTTGCACCCGCAGCAATTTGGCTAAAACCTAGAATAGAGGAAGCGGTTTGTTGGAGTCCCACTAATTGATTAAATGTGGTAGCGTGACCAATTGCGTTAGTGGCAAGGGAAGCAGAACCCATGACAGGAGAAAAGGGTAAGTTCATCAATTGGTTGGTAAAACCAGAGGCTTCGGTGAGATGACGAACAATTTGTCCTCCTTGTGCAGTTCCCGCAGCGTGGCGAATAACCCCTCCATAGCGAACCAGTGAACCATCAATAAGTCCTTGTATGATAGTTGGATCAGCGATTAAGTTAGTAGGAATGATCATGAGAATGACTCCTTTTATTATCGGTAAAGATGGGGATTATGAGCAGATTCAATAGAGAGGCGCTTGGAAGTCTCTTTGACTTCATGTTTAGTTTGTGTAAGGCGTTCAAAGGCATCAGCACGTTCTAAAGCGTCTGCATTTTCCTTAAAACCGCGAACATATTTGTCTAATTCGATTTTTACAAAATAGACATCATAATCAAAAGGTTGCGAAGTTTCAGCTTGAGAAAAGGGATGATTTAAACCACTATCATCAAAATCTTCTTGGTTACCAATCCATAAGACTTTAGTTGACCGATAAATATTTTCCAATATCGTTGATGGAACTGGCTTTTCGCTGTTTAGGCTTTGGATTAGTCCTTCATTATTTTTAGCATTAATTACTAAGATAAGAATGTTTTTTTGTGGTGATTGTCTAGGAGATAATGATGGATATGTTGAACTATAATCTCGTTGAGGTGTTGAAGTGCGATCACGCTTTGATTTTTTATGATTTTGATCTGAAAGATATAAAGCGACACCCACTCCAGCAAAAATAAAAGCAATCAAAATAATATATTTTATGTTCATTTTTTCTATCAAACCTGTATAGTTTTTATTTATTTCTAATTTTTGATTATTTCCAAGTAACTTACTGGGCCAAGAAGATATTTCTCCCCATACTACAGAACCTATATTGTGGTATATAATTAATATTTTATATTCATTTTTCCACTCCTCAATGTAACTTTTAATTTTCTCATAATCTAATCCAATTGTTCTATCTAAATTTAGCTCCCTGTACCATGATCGAATAGCGTACTCTAATTTTTGATTTCGTTGATCTTCTTCTAATTTATGCAATATCTCATTAAATCTTTTCAAGGACATACTTAGATTAGTCTCCTATTGATAAAGCATTTAACTGTTGACTTATAGAGTCTAATGCTCCTTTTTTTTCTTGAAGACTATTCCAACGTTGATTAGTTTCTTCAGTCAATTGCTCAATAAAACTCTCTTGTTCATCTAAGCTACGATTAGCTAACTCTAAAACTTGTTCGACTGACTCGTTAAGTTCACTCCCAATTAATTCTAAATAGTCAATAATCCATTGCGTTAGTTCACTCCATAAAGGAGATTCTGCTTTTTCTATTCCTTGTGTCCACTGTTTTGCCATCGTTTCAGGATTAGGTAGTTTCAATTCCTTAAATTTTACTTCTCCATAAACATCTATCACTTTATCTCGTGTTTTTTCTTCTTTGAAAAAGCAACTTCCTTCGGTGTAGTTTTCTTTAATTGTTCGTTTTTCTGTTTTTATTCTACGCTCTTCTTCCGCAGCTTCAATTAGTTCGGAAAAATTCAATATACTCTCAGGAATCTTTTTGGTTCTTAAGGATATATCTTTTACAAAATCAGAAAAAATTGCTTGATAAAGTTGAGGATTGGGTAAATCATCTCTAATGGCATTCAATAGACTATTTACTTTACTTTCGGTAAATAGTTGTAATGCTTCTTCAAAATTCTGTGCTTGCGTCTGTAAAGTAAACTCAGCCCTTGCCAAAATTCCTTCTCGCATAACAGCGAAAAATGTACGAACTGATTTTTCAGCATGATCTAGTTTTTGAATTGCTTTTTCATCATCTTTCCGTACCGACTTTATTAAATAGCCATCACTATCTTTAAATTCATTATTTAATTTTGTTCTCATTGAATCATAGGCTTTAGCGATTTTACGAGCAATAACAGGTGAAACAACTTCTTGTAATTGATCTTCTAATTCATAAGCACTATCTTGTTCTTGCAACGTTTTACGCACTGGGCGAATTAGCTTCAGTATAATATCTTGTTTAACCGCATCCACTGCATCTGTAAAGGAGTCAAATCCTGTAATTCCTCGCTCTTGGAGTTTTTGTTGAACACGAGTTCGAGATTCAACTGTATTTTCTTTTAATTCAACTGTATTTTCTATTAATTCATTTTTAATATCTAAAATTTCACCTTTAAAGCTATCACTTAACTTTTTTATGTTTTTCTTAGCTTGCTGACGGGTCTTCTCTAGTTTTTTTCGCAACTCCTCAATTTCTTTCAAGTCTTGGATTTTACGAATTTCTGCAATCGTCTCAATTTTGGTACTTAATGAATTAAAAGCATAGAAAACAGGATTCAATGCAGGCGCAATCACTAACTCTGGAAATGATTCTTGGACGCGATACCGTAGGGTATTCCAAAGTTGTTGTCCGCCACTCCACTCTTGTGCGTAGCGGAGAATTTTATGCATCGTTTCATCATCTATAGTTTCACCGTCTTCAACCTCATCTTCAATATCTCGAAACCAGCGACGCAAATTTTTATCTCCTGCTGTGGATTGTCGAATCATTCCTGCACAATCAGCAAACATCGCTTGTAATAACTTTAAGCGTGTTTGTTGGTCAATCTTAGAAGCTAGATGACCTCCTTCAACGCCCCAAGCACATTGGGCATAATAGAGTAATCGCGCACTAAAGGGAATCACATCTGGGGGAGTGTCTAAGGATAAAACCGATTGAATTTCTGCTTTTAAGCGTTCAATTTGCTGATCAAGCGGAAAATCATCAGCCCCTCTCATGTCAACTCGATTTAAGACAAAAATCATCGAGTCTGTGCGACCATTGAGGTATTCCACAACCTCTTTTAATTCCTGTAATAGGCGTTGTCGGTGTTCCTCATCGACTTGTCCATAGTCCAACGCGACTAAACTGCAAGATTTCCTAACTTGTGGTTGAATGACTTGCAAATTGGCGCGGTCTTGAACCGACTTTAAGCCGGGTAAATCAATTATTTCGAGATCAATTCCTTCTGGAAGATTGAGTAAAGCGCGATCGCGCACAGGTAAAAGTTGACTTTGAACGGTAATCTGAGGCGCAAGACAATCGGTTCGTTGTTTGCGAGTCTCATGATAAGACCACATCACCTGTTGGATGCGATGGTAAAGTTCATCATCCGTTAAATCAGTCCATTTCCCTGTTTCCCACTTAGCATTTTCGGTGTTTTCAATCAGTAATTCAACTGTGTCAGAATCTCCAAATTTCAAAATTCCACCACTCATTTCCGAACGTTCAATCGGTGCGATACGGCGACCAATCAAAGCATTCACAATGGTCGATTTTCCAGAAGATGTTGTTCCCAATGTGGCGATGGATAACTTAGGATTGTCTAACCGTCTTTTTGCTTCCTGATACGCTTCCTGAAATTCCTCGACTTCTTTTTTCAACTGCGGATCATCAAAGACATCAGGATGAGTATTGGCTAACTCGACAACTCCTTCCCCCAACTGATGCAGCAATTCACGGACTGCATTCAGACGTTCTGTGACATTATTGCTATTCATGCACTGATCCCTAAAGCACTATCAATCCAATGCGCCTCATTAAAAAGACCTGATTTACTCAGGATGGCATAAACAAATTACCAAGCCATTACTTTTTATTGTTTCTTAATGTAAATCACAAATAAAGTGAGAATAAGCATAAAAATATGGCAACTTTTAATCAGAAAATAAAGTGATTATATAATTGGGCTTCTTAATCCCTTCTGTTGACCTGAGAATTGAAATCTTATTTTATAAACAGCGCGATCGCGTTCTGAAAGCAGAAGCAACAACCTTATTCTGTGGGCGTTCGGGGTTAACCTTTACATACTGTACTTAATAATTCACATCCCGCTTTTTGAAGGTAACGGATTAGCTCGTTTCGCTTCATGTAGTAATGAAAACTTCTTCGTAGTTGTCCATTGCTTCTCTACGGGCTTCCTCGCGATTTAATTGCAGAATATCTTGTAGCGCTTCTCGTAAACTTTCCATCAGTTCTTCTTTAGTCGCTTCCTGAGCGTTAACCCCTTTTACTTCTTCGATCCATCCAATCCACCAATCGCCATCTTTTTTAATAATTGCTGTAAATTGAGTTGCCATGAATCCCTATATTTAATCAGTCGGGTAGATCAGAAGAATTATAGCAATTCCCACTCAACATTAGGTTCATTTAGGAGTTAGAGTAAATGCCTAATTGAGTTTGGCGCGATCGAGCGAAGCTCGGGGCGCAGTTGCCATCGCGCTTCTAGAAAATGAGGGAGAATAGAAAAGGCGATCGCGCTTTTCCCTCAAACAGACTATTGACTGCTAAGAGCTTTTTACCTATAGCTTCAATTGTCGATGAATTTTCACGAATAAAAGCCTTTTCACCTAAGAAGGAAATCCTCTTCTGCTTTGGAACTCTTATTCTAATTACTGACAGCCCCTTATACTCTATATAATCAACTTGTGATAATAATTGGCTTTTCAATGGTTCAGAAAGATTTGAAGTACGTATAGAAGCTAAAATTTTCTCTAAGTATTGCTCTTGACTTATCGCAGCCAAGACTTTTAACCAAATCTTAGATTGAACTACTGCTGTTACCTAGCTTTCTTTTCAAAATTTCATCCATTGCTTTTAAATCCTCTTCAGTCTGAGGAAAGGGATAGGTTGGACTATTATCATTCCCCCTTCTAATCAAAGCCTCGATCGCGTCATCATCCTCACGATTCGCTAAGACATAAGCTCTCAATTCTTGGCGAGTCATCTCGCTAAAGTCACGCTTCGTCATCATTAAATCTCCACTGACCATCAGGAAAAACTAGAATCTCTAGACTCTCAGTTACACCAGCAAGGATAAACACAACGCTGGTGTTCTGATTGTACCGAAACAGAAAAATCGGTTGATACCCATTTGAGAGCATCTGACACACTCTGACACAGGCAAGAGCCTGTTCTGTGGTAGGCATACACTCATGTCCAGATCATAGCAAGTACACATCAAGAAAATTGTAAAAAATAAGTGATCCAGGCTCATTGCTACAGGTTTTTTCGCCAGCGCGATCGAGCGCAGCTCGGGGCGCAGTTGCCATCGCGCAGCCAGGCGAGTGATCAAACGTTATCATTTTTCATCCAAATGCTCAGCCACCGCTTGATATAACTCTAGGATGTGGTGATCTGCCAAGTGATAAAACACTTTACGTCCTCGCTTTTGGTAGCCCACAAGACGCATGGCACGGAGATTTCGTAGTTGGTGAGAAACTGCCGACTCACTCATCCCTAAACTTTCTGCTAAATCACAGACACACAGTTCCTGTTTCGCCAGTAGAGACAAAATCCGTAGCCGATTGGGATCACCCAAAAAACTAAAGAATTCCGCCATCCGTTGTGATTTTTCCACGGGGAGGACTTCCTCGATATAAGCGCTAAGTTCCTCAGTTTGTAGAGAATGAGTAATTTCACACGAAGGCGTTGCAGATGATTGGGTTTGAGCATTCATAAGTTTCA
>CAZBPR010000029.1:11037-15525 GCA_964493825.1 uncultured Dactylococcopsis sp. | reverse complement strand
TTATAACAGTTGAACCGTCATTCAGTTATTATAGTTTATACCTGAACAGATATTCATGTAATAACAGAGAGGGTTGAAATTATGACAGTTACGGTTGATCAAATGAAATGTGCTTGTGAATCTTGCGTTTGTATCGTGAAAACAGATACTGCGATTGAGAAAAATGGTCACTTCTATTGTAGTGAGGCTTGCGCCAATGGTCACCCCAATGGTTCTGGATGCGGTCATACTGGGTGTGATTGTCATCGCTAGAAGTCAAGCCATCATGAAAGAAAACCCCTTGGGATTAGTTCCTTAGGGGTTATGGGTGATAATATGATAATGATTATCATATTAATCAGGAATTAGCTCATGGTTACCACTCAAAATTCTGTCCCTGTCACCGTTTTAACCGGTTATCTCGGCGCGGGTAAAACGACTCTACTGAATCGGATTCTCACCCATGAACATGGCAAAAAAGTTGCCGTCGTTGTTAATGAATTTGGAGAAGTTGGCATTGATAACCAATTGGTGGTTAATACCGATGAAGAAATCTTTGAGATGAACAATGGCTGTATTTGCTGTACCGTGCGCGGTGATCTGATTCGGATGATTGGCAATTTGATGAAACGGCGGGATAAATTTGATCATCTGGTTATTGAAACCACAGGCATTGCGGATCCAGCCCCAGTGATTCAAACGTTTTTTATGGATGAAGATGTCCGCGCGCAAACCAATTTAGATGCAGTGATTACATTGATCGATGCGAAACATATCCATCAACACTGGGATGCGGAAGAAGCCCAAGAACAAATTGCCTTTGCGGATGTGATTTTACTGAATAAAACGGATTTAGTCAGTCCAACGGAATTGGAAGATTTAGAAGGGCGCATTCGAGGGATGAATGTCATGGCAAAGATTTATCGCACGCAGGATGCACAAGTGGAAATGGATCGTATCTTGGGGGTGCAGGCGTTTAATCTCGATCGCGCTTTAGAAGTTGATCCTGATTTCTTGGGGGAAGACGCGCACGAACATGATGAGACGGTTAAATCAGTGGTGATTGATGAGAGAGGAATGCTCGATGGCGATAAACTAGACCAGTGGGTCGGTGAACTTCTTCGTAATCAAGGACCCGATATTTTTCGGATGAAAGGTATTCTCAACATTCAAGGAGAGGACAATCGTATTGTTTTTCAAGGGGTGCATATGTTGTTTGATGGTAAGGCGGATCGTCCTTGGCTTCCCCATGAAACCCGTAAAAATGAACTGGTTTTCATTGGACGTAATTTAGATGAAGCTGAACTCAAAGCTGGATTCCGAAACTGTTTAATTAAAAAATGAGAAGTCGTATCGCATTTCAGCCCACAGGAGAGAGTCGTTTATCAGATTATATTAGCGCGATCGCGTGGTCGCCAACGGGAAAGTTGTTTGCGGTGAGTTCTGCTTCTGGAGAAGTTGCCCTTTTCAGCTTAGACCCCTTTGTCCCGGTTTTTCTGCAACCCGCCAATGATTATGCAGTTAATTGTCTCGCTTTCTCTAGTGATGGTCAATTTTTAGCCAGTGCTGGACAATCAGGACAAGTGAAAATCTGGGAGGTTTCTTCTGATTCTCCTCAAGTCGTCGCGACCTTAGATTATCCTGCTACGTGGATTGATTGTTTAGTGTGGAATCGAGTGAATCATCAACTTGCCTTCAGCTTGGGAAAGTATGTTCAAGTTTGGGATGCAATGGCTCAAGAAATTGTCACGACTCTCAATTTTGAAACCTCATCGGTGCTAGATTTAGACTGGCGCAGTGATGGGTTATGGCTAGCAGTGGGAGGATATCAGGCGACACAAGTTTGGAATACTCAAGACTGGGATGATGACCCCGAATTGATTGAAGTTCCTTCTGCTAGTATTGCCGTAAAATGGTCTCCTGACGCTCGTTATCTGGCTTGTGGCAATCTTGATCAAACCCTGTTGGTTACGGAATGGGGAAATCCCAATCCTTGGCTGATGCAGGGCTTTACAGGCAAAGTTCGTCAACTGGCTTGGTCTGCTTTTCCCAATCGTGCCGGTGCGCCGTTGTTAGCTGCCAGTAGCGGCAATGATATTGTGGTCTGGGAACGGAGTCAAAATAAACGAATTGGCTGGAGTAGTGAAGCGGTCAGTCATGAAGAACAAGTTGCTGCTATGGCATTTCATCCCCAAAGCCTAAGACTTGCGTCAGTGGGGAAAGATGGCTGGCTTCACTTTTGGCATCGCGGTCAGAAGTTGCTACAATCGTTTAACCCAACATTAGCGGGGTTTTCTGATCTAAGTTGGCATCCTCAAGGTCATCATCTGGTTGCTGGCAGCGAAGGGGGAGAAGTTTGGCTTTGGTCGCAAACAAAAAGCGGACGTGGTTTTGGTTAATTTGAACGCTAGCCATTTTGTTAAACTTGTCATTCGCACTTATTTAAATTAATGGGATGATGTCCCTGCTGTTGTTTTGGCATCAGGAAGTAACATTTCAATATTTCGTAAATAAGAAAGACTATAACCGATAACTCCAACCGCAATTAACCCGATTGAAGACAGCGTATATAAAAAGGCAATCCCACTCCCTTTACCAATCCCAAACACTCCGCCCAAAACACCTGTGAGTAAGCCGCCTTCTGACATGGCAGGGGTAAAGATTTGATCCGCTAAGGGACCTGCAATTAACTTGGCAAGTGGAGAAGTAACCCCAACCCAAGCAGAACTCATGGCAATTACTCGCCCTTGCAAATCTGCTTCCACTTTGGTGAGAATTAACCCTTGTTTGGCACTACCCATGATTGGAAAATTGATTGAGGAGAGAAATTGAGACGGAAACCAAATCAACCCACTTTGTCCGATACCAAATAGGGTTTTTGCCATACCTGCACCCATCATACTCCACAAAAACCAATTGATTTTTCGTCCTTTCATTCGCCAAACACTAACCATGATCGAGCCCAAAATCCCGCCGATTCCTGCGGCAGCACTGACCATCCCTAACACTTGGGTGTCATTGCCAGTGCGCGCCAAAATCATTGGTGAGTAGAGGGCTTTACCGATATCGTGGGAAAATTGGAAAAGGGTGGCAATGAGAACAAGAGTGAGTAAACTGGGGCGGGTGAGAATATAGTCAAAACTAAATTTAATATCTTGCCCAAGGGAAGGGCGAGGTTTGTTTTTTTTAGGTTTTTCAGTCGGGGTGGGATTAGGAATAGTAACAAACAGAACGGTTGTCACCGCGATCGCGAAAGTAATCAGGTCAATGGATAAAATGCCCAACAAATCAACGATGGGATACAACGCACCAGCCACAGCAGGGGCAATAATCACTGAACCATAATGTAGGACTGACCCCATCCCACTGGCACGAGTATAACTCTCTTGTGGCACGAGCATGGTAATCGAAGCCGTATAAGCCAGTTTCTGTAAACGGGAAAATGCGCCGTTCAATGCACCTGTTGCGTACAAGTGCCACAGGGCTAAGTGTCCAGTTAGGTAGAGTAACAGAATGATAACGGTTGATACGCCTGCTATCGTATCCCCCAGCAGCATCAACTTTTTACGAGAAAAACGATCTGCGATCGCGCCCACCAGAGGCGAAATCACCAAAGCAGGCACTTCTGTAAAAACTGCCAACAGCGCGATCGGTGTGGCTTCTCCGGTTAGATCCCATAGCCAAATCGTTAAAGCGAACCGAGTCATGTAGCTACCAATGGTGGAAGCCATTTGACCACTCCAGATCATGAGAAACGTGCGCCAGTTGCTGGGTGGAGTTGAAAATTGCATTAACTATTGATATTTACTCTTAACTTAAAACAGCCTGCTTTACAGGAATTGTAACTATTTTCTGCAATTTATAATCAATAATAAACTCAGATTGGCTTCAATGAAACAGGAAAAATAAGTTGATTGATCGCAAAAACTGAGATTAATTGAGCATCTCAGCAATTCATTGAAAAAATATATCTATACTTATTCTCAATTACTACTTGCCGATTACAAGTCTTAATGATACTATCTTCAGAGGTATTTGATATTAAATTGCAATAATTAAGATTTTCATAAGCAGGAGCAAAAAGAATAATGGTAGACATCAGCCTAACCGCATCACCAAAACTTTTAATTGAAACAGAAGAAACCCCAACGACACTGACGCTTCAACTCAGTGAACCGCCCCCAGAAGGCGGTCTTCTTGTCCCATTTGATGTCAGTATTGACAGTGGTGCCGAAAAACCCCTTGCTCAATTTAATCTCAATAACTTCACGTTTGAGGGCGCGACCTTACAAGGTCTTCCCAATACCGATACTTTGAACAGTTTTACGCTGTTAGTCACTGAGCAAACTGCCAACATCAACTTAGTTGTTGGCAACGATGAGTTTGATGAAGGGACAGATGAAGTCACTTTTGCAATCAGAGAGAGTGAAGACTTTGATATTGTTCAAGATGCAGGTTCAACAACCCTAACCATTCAAGATGAAGTCAGTGGTGAAGGAGAAGCACCAG
>CAZBPR010000029.1:0-10937 GCA_964493825.1 uncultured Dactylococcopsis sp. | reverse complement strand
AACCTCCCGTTGATGATGGTGGTGAACAAGGAGAAGGCGGTGAAGGAGAAGCACCAGAACCTCCCGTTGATGATGGTGGTGAACAAGGAGAAGGCGGTGAAGGAGAAGCACCGGAACCTCCCGTTGATGATGGTGGTGAACAAGGAGAAGGCGGTGAAGGAGAGGCACCAGAACCTCCCGTTGATGATGGCGGTGAGCAAGGAGAAGGCGGTGAAGTGGAAGCGCCAACCGTTAGCTTTGACCTAGTTCCCGATAGCCTCAACGAAGAAGATGGTGGAAACCTATCCTTAAACTTCACCGTGGATGGAGACGTTCCCGAGGAGGGAATTACTCTGAATCTCAATGGTGTTTTAGATGCAGTTCTCGATAACCAGTTTGCTCTGGGAGATGCCGAAGCCGATGGTTTAGAAATCTTAAGCCCTGGCGGTGAAGGAGGAGAAGGCTCCGAAGGAGGTGAAGCTGGCGGTGAAGCCGGTGGTGAAGCCGGTGGTGAAGGAGGAGAAGGCTCCGAAGGGGGCGAAGGTAGTGACTCCTTCCCCGGACTCCGTGCTGATTTTATTCGTTACGCGATCGCGGGGGAAACCGAAGATGTCCAAGTAACCCTCAATGAAGCCAATTCTTCAATTACTTTACCCGTCAACGATGACATTGTCTTTGAAGGGGAACAATCCTACACCTTCAGCATCAGCGAAGCTGGCGGTGAAGGCTCTGAAGGCGGTGAAGGCTCCGAAGGTGGCGAAGACTCCGAAGGTGGTGAAGGCGGTGAAGGAACCATTGACTTCACGGTTGACCCAGAAGCCAGCGAGGATAGCTTTACCATCAGCGATGGCGTAGAAAACATTGATACTCCCGTTGTTAGTTTCAGCGCGAATACATCAGAAATTGAATCTGGTGAAGAAGTCACCCTTAACTTCAGCGTTGACGGAGAAATTCCTGACGGTGGCTTACCCGTAGCGATTGATAGCGACTCCATCCGTACCCTGAGCAATATCTTACAGTTTGATGAAAACGACAATCCTGTGATTACAGATATTCAAGGGATTGGCTTTGAAATTGAAGGAGATGAGGATGACAGTGGCTTCTTTGCTAACTTACTAGAAAGCGAAGGCTCCATCACTTTACCGATTACCGTTGCTTCTGGTGGTGAAGGCGGTGAAGGCTCTGAAGGAGGCGAAGGCTCTGAAGGGGGCGAAGGCTCTGAAGGAGGAGAAGGTGCTCAAACCTTTACTTTTAACCTCCTTGATGGTGAAAACTATGGTGTTGATGCTGAGGCAAATCAAGCCAGCCTCACTGTTAATCCCACCGATGGCGGTGAAGAAGGTGAAGGAGAAGAACCGGAACCTCCAATTGATGATGGTGGCGAGGAAGGTGAAGGCGGTGAAGCTAGCGAACCCACCTTGAATTTCGGCAGTCTTGATAATGATGAGGTTGAAGGCATTGGTGCAGAAACCTCAGAAGTTGTCTTTACCGGTGATGGAGAAGACTTACTCTCCATATCTGGAGATGGTAATCGTCTTTATGGTGGCGATGATGCCGATGAATTAGAAGTTCTCGATGGCGGAGATGACAATCGTTTGTTTGCTGGTGCTGGCAATGATTTCATTGAACTCTCTCTGAGTGGAGAAGGAAATCGTGCCTATGCTGGTGAAGGAGATGATATCTTTAGCCTGGGTAGCAGCGATCGCGTTTTTGGTGATAGTGGAGATGACATCTTCTTGATGCAAGGTGGAGACAACCTCGTTACCGGCGGTGCAGGTGCGGAACAGTTTTGGGTACTCACCTCCACCGAACTTCCTGATGTGCCGAATACCATTACGGATTTAGACCCCAGTGCGGGTGATGTCATTGGTATTGGCGGTGGTATCACAGCCGATCAAGTCAGTTTTGATAACGAAACCTTACTGGTTGACGATCAAGCCGTTGCCATCTTCAGTGGGGCGACTGGGTTAACCGTTAGCGACAATGTCGTTTTTGGTAATCCGCCCGTGGCATAACTTAGACATCATGAATTGATGTTTTGAGCAAGATGATCGTGTTCAAGACAGCGCGATCGTCTCGCTCTCCTCAACTAATTTTCTTTAATTTGTCTAACTGCAATGACAAGTCTTAATGCGATCCCCTCCTCATCTGCGATGGCAACTCTGGTGGATTTATTAACCCATCGTTCCCAATCTCAACCCGATCAAATTGCGTTTACTTTCCTCAGCGATGGCGAAACAGAAGCAGGAAGTCTAACCTATTCTGAATTACATCAGGCAGCTTGTCACTTAGCAGTGCGATTACAAGGTTTAAATTTAGCCGGAGAACGCGCACTGATTCTTCATTCTCCTGGCTTCAACTATCTGATTGCGTTGTTCGGTTGTTGGTATGCAGGAGTAGTGGCTGTTCCCGCTTATCCCCCACGGAATCAACGTAATGCGGGGAGAATTCAAAGCATTGCCGTAGATGCTCAAATCTCAGGCGTACTGACAGAACAAACGAATTTAGCTCGTCAGTGGTTAGAGCCCGTTTTGGATCTTGAACGGGTGCATTGGTTGATACCGGAAGCGAGTACACCAGCAAGTGCTGACAGGTGGGAGTATCCGTTAATTGATTCTGATACACTCGCGCTTTTGCAATATACCTCTGGCTCAACGGGAACGCCAAAAGGGGTGATGCTCACTCATGGTAATTTATTGGCTAATTCCCGAGTGATTGCCAAGGGAATTAAAAGTTCTGCGGAAGATATAGCGGTAACTTGGCTTCCCCCGTATCACGATATGGGTTTAATTGGCGCGATTCTCCAGCCCATTTATGTGGGCTGTCCCTGTATTTGGATGCCCCCAGTGTCATTTTTACAGCAACCCTATCGCTGGTTAAAAGCAATTTCCGATTATCAGGGAACGATGAGCGTTGCCCCTAATTTTGCTTATGAACTGTGTCTGGAAAAGATTACACTTCAACAACGACAAACCCTTGACCTCAGCAGTTGGCGGATTGCTTTAACGGGGGCGGAACCCATTCGGGCGCAAACGGTAGAACAATTTACCCAAACCTTTGCTGAGTGCGGGTTTCAAGCAGAAAGTTTTTATCCTTGCTATGGCTTAGCGGAAGCCACCTTAATGGTGACAGGAAGTGAGGCAGAAGCAGCACCTGTGATGCAAAATTTCAGCATGACAGCCTTAACTGAAAATCGTGCGCTTCCTACAAATCATTCTACGGATACACAAACCTTTGTTAGTTGTGGCAAACCACCCCAAGAACAAGAAATTGCGATTGTGAACCCAGAAACTTTAACGCGGGTGCAGCCTCATGAAGTTGGAGAAATTTGGGTTGCAGGGGCAAGTGTCGCCCAAGGGTATTGGGGAGAAGAACAGGAAACAGTCGAAACGTTCCAAGCCCGTTTGTCAGAGTCTCCAGAAACGTTATTTCTCCGCACAGGAGATTTAGGAACCTATCAAGAGGGAGAACTCTATGTCACCGGCAGACGCAAAGATATCATTATTATTCGCGGTCAAAATTATTATCCCCAAGATATTGAACAAACCGTTCAACAAGCCCATGTTGGCTTAAGCAAAAACTGTGGGGCAGCGTTTGGCATCAATAATTCTGATCGGGAACAGTTAGTGGTGGTGCAAGAAGTCGAACGCAGTTATCGCCGTCAGCCGCTCGATCCGGTCATTCGCACAATTCGAGAAGCAATTTCTCAAGAACACAATCTGCAAGTATTTGCGATTGTTCTGATTAAACCCACGACCATCCCAAAAACATCTAGCGGTAAAATTCGGCGTCGGGCGTGTCGCCAAATGTTCTTAGCGGGAGAGTTAGAAATCCTCGCCCAATGGCAACTGGAAACAGCGCAACCGACCACTGCTTCCCACTCCATTACAGATATTCAAAGTTGGTTAGTGGCAAAATTAGCGGAAAAACTGCATTGTTCTCCACAAGAAATTGATATTCATGGGGAATTTGCCAGTTATGGTTTAGATTCAGTTGCCATAGTAAGTTTAAGTGGGGAATTAGAAAATTGGTTAGGAGAACGGTTAGACCCCACTCTCGCCTATAACTATCCCACCATCGCGTCCCTTTCTAAATATCTAACCCAGCGTCATTCCCTTCCCACCGGGACAAAAAAACCGCCTTCTGTAAAGCAGGAACCCATTGCCATCATCGGCGATAGCTGTCGGTTTCCGCAAGCTGACACCCCTGAAGCGTTTTGGGAACTATTACGCAGTGGACAAGAGACGGTTACCCCTCAACCGAAAGATCGCCCTGAAATTAACACTCCAGGGAGTTTTATCAACGATGTGGCTGCCTTTGATGCCCCATTTTTCCGCATGGCAACCCGGGAAGCCCAAGCCCTTGATCCCCAACATCGCCTCCTCTTAGAAGTAACTTGGGAAGCCTTAGAACGAGCGGGAATTGCCCCTTCTTCTCTTGCCGGAAGCAAAACAGGCGTTTTTATTGGCATCAGCAGTAATGATTATTTTCAACTCCAATCTGCAAATGGCACCAATGCCTACACTGCAACAGGAAATGCCCATAGCATCGCCGCGAATCGGATTTCTTACTTTCTCGATTTACAAGGTCCCAGTTTTGCGGTTGATACGGCTTGTTCCTCTTCTTTAGTGGCAGTGCATTTAGCGTGTCAAAGCCTGCAGCAACAAGAGTGTGATTTAGCGATTGTCGGTGGCGTTAATCTCATGCTGACTGAGGCAATCAATCAGGGATTAACTGCGGGCAATATGCTAGCAGAGGATGGACGCTGTAAAACTTTTGCGGCGAGTGCAGATGGGTATGGGAGAGGCGAAGGCTGTGGGGTTGTTATTTTGAAACGGCTGCGTGATGCAAAAAATGATCGCAATATTTGTGTGATTCAAGGGTCAGCAATGAACCAAGATGGACGCAGTAACGGCTTAACTGCCCCCAATGGGCGATCGCAGCAAGCGGTGATTCAACAAGCCCTAGTCAAGGCGGGGGCAACGGCTGACCAACTGGGCTATATTGAAGCCCACGGTACCGGAACGCCCTTGGGAGATCCGATTGAAGTGGCTGCGTTGCAAACTGTCTTATCTACAGCAGAACGACAACAGCCCTGTTTACTGGGTTCGGTGAAAACGAATATCGGTCATCTGGAAGCAGCAGCAGGGATTGCTGGTTTAATCAAAGTCGCACAGGCGTTACAACATGAAGAAATCCCCACACATCTGCATCTAGAGGAATTAAACCCTCATTTACAACTGGAGGCGAATTTAGTTGAAATTCCCAGGAAAAATTGTCGCTG
Organism: uncultured Dactylococcopsis sp.; assembly: GCA_964493825.1. Lineage (GTDB taxonomy): Bacteria > Cyanobacteriota > Cyanobacteriia > Cyanobacteriales > Rubidibacteraceae > Halothece. The sequence goes on along the minus strand of CAZBPR010000029.1, from coordinate 5,674 downwards.
GTCGCCGGATCAGCCCTTGATGGGCGTGAGTTCTTTTGGTTTCGGGGGAACCAATGCCCATGTTATTCTTGCACCTTCCCCAGCACCAGAAGAGAAAGAAATCGAAAGAGATCGATCGCGCCATCTTTTGACTCTCTCCGCCAAAACAGAAACGGCTTTACAGCAACTGATTCAACGTTATCAAGACTATCTGCAAACCCATCCCCAAGTCTCGATTGCGGATCTTTGTTATACCGCCAATGTGGGACGTTCTCCGTTTAAGCATCGCATTGCGGTAACCGCCGAGAGTATCGGGGAACTGCAACAGCAATTAGGTCAGGTTTCTCCTCACAGCAGCGATCGTCAAACCCCGCCTGAAATCGCCATGTTGTTTACTGGGCAAGGGTCACAGTTGCCCCATCTCGGTTATCAGCTATATGAAACGCAACCGCTTTTTCGAGAGATATTAGATCGCTGTGATGACCAGTTAAGAACTCTCTTACCCCAATCCTTACTGACTGTTCTCTATTCAGAAGATACCTCTCTAGTTCATCAAACCGAATACACCCAACCCCTCTTATTTGCCTTTGAATATGCCTTAGCGCGATTGTGGCAATCTTGGGGGGTTCAGCCTGATATCGTGGGTGGACATAGCATTGGTGAGTACGTCGCAGCCTGCTTAGCGGGGGCTTTTAGTTTAGAAGACGGGTTAAAGCTAGTCACAGCGCGGGGAAAACTGATGGCAAGTGTCTCCACGCCAGGCGAAATGCACGCCATTTTTGCTGCGGAAGAAGTGGTTAGGGAAGCAATCAGTAATAATTCAGACGTTGCGATTGCTGTGATTAATACCCCACAACAAGTTGTCATTTCCGGAGAAGTCAATGCAATTACTGTTGTTTTAAAGCGACTTCATGACCAAGAGATCAAGACCAAACCTCTTAATGTTTCGCAAGCCTTTCATTCTCCGTTAATGAATCCTATTTTAGAGGAGTTTCGAGCGGTTGCGAACGAGATTCAATTTTCTCCACTAACGTTACCGTTAGTCTCAAATGTAACCGGAACTGTACAAGAATCTGGAACGATTTTAGATGCGGATTATTGGTGTCAGCATTTACGAAAAACTGTTAACTTTGCTGCTGGCATTGAATCTCTCCAAGCCTGGGGTGTTGAGATCTTTTTAGAAGTAGGATCGCATCCGACTTTATCGGCATTAGCGCAGAAAACCCTATTACAAGAGAAAGCAATTTCTTTATTTTCTTTGCATCGCGATCGAGACGATTGGGAACAATTATTAGAAACGTTAGCCCAACTCTATTTACAGGGTGTTTCGATTAATTGGGAAGGCTTTGACGCGCCTTATTCTCGGCAGAAATTGATTTTACCAACTTATCCGTTTGCGAAGACTCGTTATTGGTTAGAAACAACGCCGAATTCCCGAAAATTTGCTTTCAAAACTCTTCAGTTTGAACTAGAAATGAATCCAGACAAATTTAATTCTGGATCAGAGTTACCGTTTTCGATTTATCAAGAAATTGCACAACAAGCAGGTGATTTATTCTTTCAAAAGCAGTCCTATCAAATTCAGGATTTAGTGATTCAAACCCCGTTAGTTTTAGACCAAGAGAAAACGGTTCAAGTTATCGTGACACCTGAAGAGACCGAAAAAGCCAACTGGGAATTATGGAGTCAGGAAAAGGAAAATTCCTTATGTCATGCCTCTGCTACGTTAGTTTCTAAGACTGAAGAAAAGCAGTATCAGCTGATTTCTCCTGAGATTGTGCGCGATCGCGCTACTCCTTACCTCTCCGAACTCAGCCAATTTTACCAACTAGAACACTATCAAGAAATTCATCAACAGCTTGAAGAATTAAGTGTTTGCTATATCTTAAAAGCGATCCAGAATTTAGGAAAAGCCTTCCAATTTAACGAGACTTTTTCCACTCAAAAACTGGCTGAAGAATTAGCCATTGTTCAACAACACCAGCGACTGTGGAAACGTTTACTCAATATTCTAGCTGAAGCTGGATTTTTACAAGCAACAGCAAACGGTTGGCAAGTTATACAAGTTCCTGAACAAATTAATCCAGAAGCTGAAATTAACTCCCTCTTCCAGACCTATCCAGAAGCGAAAACAGAACTCACGCTTTTACAAACTTGTGCATCCAATTTAGCAGCAGTTTTACAAGGCAAATGCGATCCCTTACAACTGATTTTCCCGAATGGCGATGTCAGTCTTGCGACACAGCTTTATCAAGATTCACCACCCGCAAAAGTGATGAATTATTTATTACAAAATATTGCCCAAACTACCTTAGAAACCATTCCGAACACGCAAACCATTCAAGTGCTAGAAATTGGCGCAGGAACTGGAGGCAGCACAGCATATTTATTACCTGATTTAGCCCAACGTTCCACCCAATATACCTTTACTGATGTTTCCCCTTTATTTCTCCTGAATGCAAAGCAAAAATTTCAAGAGTATTCCTTTCTTTCTTATCAACGCTTGGATATTGAACAGGAGATAACTACACAAAATTTCCCCACTCATCATTACAACATAATCGTCGCAGCAAATGTCCTTCATGCAACAGAAAACCTATCAGTCACCATTGAACAAATTAAACAACTGTTAGCCCCCAAGGGACTCCTAATTTTATTAGAAGGAACTGCCCCCACGCGCTGGTTAGACTTAATTTTTGGCTTAACCACGGGTTGGTGGCGGTTCAATGACCAATGGCGCGATAACTATCCCTTACTCTCAGCATCGCAATGGCAAACCCTACTGGAAAATCATGGTTTTCGGGAGGTCAGCACAATTACGCCAACTGCCCAACAAGGGATTATTATTGCCCAGAATGAGAACTTTCAACCCAGTGCAACCGCAGGGACAAAGCGGCAGCAGTGGCAAATAGAACAAGAAGAAGCCCAAGCCTTTCTTCAAGCGTATCAAAGTGCAGAAGAGGAGAACCGTGGCGAGTTACTCGAAACCTACATTCGTAACAAAATCGCGAAAATCCTTCGCATTCCTTCTCCTGAAAGCATTGATATCAATCAGCCGTTTTTGGAGTTAGGAATGGACTCCTTGACAGCAGGAGAACTGGCGAATGACCTTGAAGAACATTTGAACATTTCTCTCGCTTCTACTCTCGCCTTGGAATATCCCACGATTAACGCTTTGGTGGGAGAACTGGAAACTAAGTTATCGGCAACCCCCGATCAACCACCGACTGTTCCCGCGTTAACTGAAACGTCATCACCCAATCAAACCGAAGCGTTAGAACAGCTTTCTGAACAACAACTGGATGCCCTCCTGCAAGAAGTAATGCAAGAAGACGAATCGTTATGACTCAACAACTGCCACAAGAGATTGCCCACTTATCCGAAGCCGAAAAACGCGCCCTGTTAGCAAAACTGCTGGAGAAAAAAGGAAAGTCAGTGCAAACGTTTCCTCTCTCCTTTGCCCAACAGCGACTCTGGTTTCTTTACCAAATGGAACCCGAAGACTGTGCCTACAACATTCCCGTTGCAGTGCGTCTGACGGGTTCTCTCCAGGTGAAAGTTTTAGAACAAAGCGTCAATGCTGTGATTGCCCGCCATGAAACCCTCCGCACCTCCTTTAACACCATTAAGGGAGAACCGAAACAGGTGGTTGCGCCAAAACTCACCCTCTCGATTCCTCTCATTGATCTGCAAACCCAGTTACAAACCGAAGCCGAAGCCACGGTCGTTAATCAGTTTGCCCGCGAAGAAGCACAAACGCCGTTTAATCTCAGTCAAGCCCCCTTGCTGCGGGTGAAGTTACTGCGGATTCATGAAAGGGAACATATTGTCTTACTAACCATGCACCATATTGTCTCTGATGGTTGGTCGATGGGGGTGTTAGTGCGAGAACTTGCCACCCTCTACGAAGCCTTTTCCCGAGGAAAGCCGTCTCCTTTACCGGAACTGCCAATTCAGTATGGCGACTATAGCGTTTGGCAACGCGACTACTTGCAAGGAGAGGTTTTAGACTGCCTTCTCTCCTACTGGAAACGGCAACTGGGAAGTAGTCCTCCAGTTCTACCTTTACCCACAGATCATCCCTTAGCAGAGGCAAAAACCACCCAAGGGGGAACGTTATCCTTTCAGTTTCCCGCAGAACCCTTACAACAACTAAAACAGCTTTGCCAAGAAGAAGGGGTAACGCTATTCATGTTGCTGTTAGCTGCGTTTAAGACGCTGTTATATCGCTATACCGATGCGGAAGATATTGCCGTGGGAACAGACGTTGCTAATCGTAATCGGGCGGAAACAGAAGCGCTAATTGGCTTTTTTGTCAATATCCTTGTTTTACGAACCGATCTCTCAGAGAATCCGACCTTTCGAGAACTGTTGCAACGGGTGCGGAAAGTCTCGTTAGGGGCATACGCCCATCAAGATTTACCCTTTGGCAAGTTAGTGGAGGAATTAAAACCAGAACGAAAAGCGGGACAAACGCCCTTATTTCAGGTGTTATTTGTCTTGCAAAATACCCCATTACCTGAGTTTCAAACGTCTGACTTGGAAATCGGGGGAATCGCGATTAATGATCAAACGTCTAAATTCAATCTGGGGTTTTTCCTTGGTGAAAGAGACAGCGGCTTGTTAGGAACGTGGCGTTATCGTTCTGAACTCTTTAATCAGCAAACCATTGAAGAAATGTCAGCGCGATTTACGGCGCTATTAAACAGTATTATTGCTAACCCGGATACCCGACTAAAACAACTTAATATTCAAACACCATCCGAACAAGAACAGAAAATGAAACAACAGCAAAAACGCAAAGCGAGTGGCTTTAAATCATTCAAAAAAATTAAGCCAAAAGCCGTTAATGTTAACCAAACTTCCCTCATCAAAACGGATTATTTAGATACGAATAATCTTTTACCGTTAGTCATCAAACCTGCTGTTTCTGATGTCGATTTAGTCAGTTGGCTGCAACAACATCGTGACTATATTGAAACGGAATTATTAAAACATGGAGGGATTTTATTTCGCGGTTTTAATGTCCCAACTGCCTCTGATTTTCAAGCCGTAGCCGAAGCAATTTGTCCCCAGTTATTTGATGAATATAACGACTTACCCCGAGAAGGGGTTACTAACAAAGTTTATGGGGCAACCCCTTATCCAGCAGACCGCCCGATTTTGTTCCATAGTGAAAGTTCTCATATGCACCGCTTTCCGCAAAAGATTTGGTTCTTCTGTTTGGAAGCAGCGGAATCAGGCGGAGAAACGCCAATTGTCGATTGTCGCAAAATTTATCAACGACTTGACCCAAAATTACGAGAAAAATTTGCTGAGAAACAACTGATGTACGTTCGTAACTATACTCAAGATTTAGACGTTCCTTGGCAAGAGTTTTTCCATACGAATGATAAAGCAGAAGTGGAAGCCTTTTGTCAGCAAGCCGGAATGCAATGGGAATGGAAAGGAGAAAATACCCTACGTACTTCTCAAATTAGTCCGGCGATTATTGAGCATCCTAAAACGGGAGAAAAATCCTTTTTTAATCAAATTCAACTGCACCATGTTTCTTGTTTAGATGCTGAAGTGAAAGCGTCTTTACTCTCTCTCTTTTCACCAACAGATTTACCGCGGAATGTTTTTTATGGTGATGGAACGCCCATTGAAGATGAAGTGGTACAAGAAATTCAGCAACTTTATCAAGAAGAACAAT
>CAZBPR010000028.1:0-26455 GCA_964493825.1 uncultured Dactylococcopsis sp. | reverse complement strand
CTCAAAAGTGCCATGTTTGCCTCTTGGGCAACCCAAGAGGCTAACATGGCACTTTTGAGGTCGCCTTTTTTGGCGGTAATAATATAGAGTCCCCCACTTAACCGTCCCATGGCTTTATCTAAATCCCCATCGAGGGACTTCATTTGTTTCACGGTTTTCTCCCGCTGTAGCCATTGTCCGAGGTCGGTTCCCGCTTCTTCACAGAGTTTGTAAGTCCCTTCGCCAGGAGTATCGGTGATCCGAATCGCCGGGAAGACTTCTTTTAAGCCTAAATCAGAGAAGCGCGTTTTAATCGGGTCAATCGGTTCATCATCTTCGCCATAGGATTCAAACACCCCCATGGCTTGTTTGGAAGAGACAGAGGCGAGAATCGTTCCTAAGGTTGCACTGGCTTCTTTGGCTTTTTCCCCACTGGCGGGGGGCATTCCGACTACTACTGCACTGGATCGTTCCACCAGTTCTCGCACTTCTTGTTGATCCGCTGCCAACAAGTCCATCATTTCCACATTGATGCCGGTTTTGGTAATGCCATAAGCAATGGCTTGGGAAGCGCGATCGCTGTAACCGTAATCAGAAACATAGAAGAGGGCAACCGTCTTTTCTGCCTTCGCTTTGTTCTCACTCCAGGTCCGATAGCGATGAATTAATTCTTCGACGTTGTAACTTAAAATTGGGCCATGACCATTGGCAACCATCGCCACGTCACCGAGTTTCCCCATTCGTTTTAACGCCGATAGCACTGATCGCGCATTCGGTCCCATCAAACAGTCATAATAAAAGCGATAATCCGGGGAAATTGCTTCTAAATCAGAATCCAGCAAATCATCACTGCAATAGTGCATACCAAACACATCGCAAGTAAACAAAATGCCGGTTCCCCAATCGTAAGTCAGCATGGTATCGGGCCAATGTAAGTTGGGGGCATTCACAAACTCTAACTGATGACCCTTGCCGAGATCCAGTTGTTCACCCGTTTTCACCACTTGCCGTTCAAAGGGCTGATGCACAAACCCTTCTAAAAACTGAATGGCGACTTTACTCCCCACAACAACGGCTTGGGGGGCGATTTCCAATACATCTTTCACTAAGCCACTGTGGTCGGGTTCGGTATGACTAATGACAAGATAATCAATTTCTGCCGGATCAATTAAAGCTTTGAGTTGAGATAAATATTGATCGCGGAACTTTTCATGAGAGGTATCGACTAAAGCGGTTTTCTCTCCTCGAATCAAAAAAGAATTATAAGTGGTTCCATTTTGCAAACCAAATTCAATATCAAAGCGATCGCGGTCCCAATCTAAGCAACGAATTGCTGTAGTATCCGAAGTTAGATCAGCGGTTTGGATTGTTAAACGCTTTTGTTGTACGGGTGTTGCGACCATAATGGTCCCTCCCTCAATTTATATTAATTTTTGTGTATATCTTCAGTATCTCATACTCTTTTCTGAATCATTGGGAATTGTTTGAATCTGAATAGAGCAGTTTCTCCCATACGATAAAACCCCGATCGCGCTTGGGATCGGGGCAAATTTAAACTAAGTTAGCAAGTCGCTAATTAGTCAGTTCCTTCAGTCCAGGAGTTCATGTATTTGATTTGCTCTTGGCTGAGGTCATCGATTTGAACGCCCATTGCTTTCAGTTTGAGACGAGCAATTTCGCGGTCAACTTCCCGAGGAATGGAGTGGATACCGGGTTCAAGTTTACCTTTGTTGAGCGCCAAGTATTCCGAGCCTTTGGCTTGGTTGGCAAAGCTCATGTCCATTACTGCGCTGGGGTGACCTTCTGCAGACGCTAAGTTAATGAGACGACCTTCTCCTAAAACAATGACAGACTTACCATTCGGCAGAATGTACTGTTCAGTAAAGGGACGAACTTCTTTAACTTCACTAGCTTTCTGACGGAGAGACTTCAGGTCAAGCTCAATATCAAAGTGACCTGCGTTGCAAACAATTGCCCCATCTTTCATGGTATCGAAGTGATGACCCGCAACTACGTGCTTGTTACCGGTTAAGGTAACAATAACATCGCCAATTTTCACCGCTTCATTCATGGGCATGACCCGGAAGCCATCCATTGCTGCTTCCAAAGCACGGATGTGGTCAACTTCAGTGACAACAACATTGGCACCCATACCAGCAGCCCGCATTGCGACTCCTTTGGAACACCAGCCATAACCGCCAACAACGACTGTTTTACCAGCGAGGAGAACATTGGTGGCACGAATAATCCCATCAATGGTGGATTGTCCAGTACCATAGCGGTTATCGAAGAAATGCTTGGTATCCGCATCGTTGACGTTCATCGCGGGGAAAGTCAGTACCCCATCGTTGTACATCGCGCGGAGGCGGTTAATGCCTGTCGTGGTTTCTTCGGTTGTCCCGATGATTTCTTTGATTTGGTCTTTGCGATTTTGAATTAACGCTGCAGTGACATCACTACCGTCGTCGATGATGATATTCGGGCGATGATCGAGGGCGATATTGATGTGACGATTATAAGTTTCGTTGTCTTCACCTTTGATAGCAAAAACAGGAATGCCGTAGTCAGCAACTAAACTTGCTGCGGTGTCGTCTTGAGTCGAAAGCGGGTTACTAGCAATTAAAACGGCATCTGCCCCACCGGCTTTCAGCGCGATCGCGAGGTTAGCCGTCTCAGTGGTAACGTGGCAGCAAGCAACCATGCGAATGCCTTCTAAAGGCTTATCTTTCGCAAACTGGTCGCGAATTTGTCTGAGCACAGGCATTTCACGGCCTGCCCATTCAATCCGTTGTTTCCCTAGTGTTGCGTAACTAAGGTCTTTTACTTCGTGTTTTACTTGTGTTGCAGTCATTGAACTTTACGAGTTGTTATTTCACATTGCGATCTCTACTAGGTTACTCCATATTGATCAGATGTCAAAATTTTTGGGATAGTTTAACTCAAGATCCTCCTTTAATATTGTCTTACGATTTATGAAGCGAAAATACTTTTGGTTAGCAGGTTTGATAACGGTTTTGGCAATATTGCTACCATTTAATCGTTCGGTAGAAGCCCAACTTCCTCTCCTGCAAAATTTTTCTGGAGATACGCCCACTTTTTTATCTCCAGCGAGCGAGCGAATTAGCTCAGGGTGTATTCGCTTAGATGGGCGCTGTGTAACGGAATTAGCCGCAAATCAATCCGATTTATCCAATCGCATTGCAGAAATTGAACAACGACTGAACGAGATTACTCGCTACTACTTACAAAATCCATCTGCAGACATAAATGTTCGCCAACAACCAGCCGGGCAACTCATTGATATTTATGTCACGGTAGATGAGCGGCAGACTCGCTTGCTCAGTGTGACTAGTCAAGATGCCACCCTCAAAGCAATGAGTATTGAGCAACGGGCTGAGCAGATGATCCGTGAAATAGAAAATGCCCTCCAACAGGCACGACAAGAGCGAGAGCCCTCATTTTTGAAAGATCAGACTCTAAAGGGGATTCTGGCATTACTGTTCCTCTTGGCCCTCACCATTGTTTTCTTCTTTTTAGAAAAACGATTTCGTCAAGAGAAAGAGTCCCTTCGTCACACTCTCGACAGTCCTGCTGAACAAGCAATTTCTACACAACTGACACAAAATCAACGCCAACAACTGGCCCAAATCAAGCATCGCCTCACCCAAATCATGCGGGTTGCCTTCTGGGTTGGAGGGAGTCTTTATCTGGTTGGCTTATTTCCCTATACTCGATTTCTCCAAGTTTTTATTGTTAATATCTTTCGTTTCCCATTTCGCTTATTTGTGGTGGGCTTAGGCACTTATTTTTTAGCCCGTTTTTCTTTTATTTTAATTGATAAATTTAATGTCGCTTTAGCTAACAATTATCTACTAACGCCAGAAGCAAACCTCCGACTACAACTGCGAATTTCGACGATTTCTAGTGTTGCTAAAAGCGTGATCGCGGTAATTTGGACCGTAGTTGGTATTCTTGTTGGTCTTTCCGTTATCGGAGTTAATATTGGTCCTTTATTAGCAGGGGCAGGGTTGATTGGGGTTGCCATTTCTCTTGCATCTCAAAACTTAATTCGAGATGCAATTAACGGCTTTTTTATTATTCTTGAAGATCAATATGCTGTAGGCGATGTGGTTGGCGTGGGTGATGCAACCGGCTTTGTGGAAGCAATTAATTTAAGAATTACTCAACTGCGAGATACAGAAGGACGGTTAATTACCGTTCCTAATAGTGAAATTCGGACCGTAACGAACTATACGAGCAATTGGTCACAAGTAGATTTAAAAATCCCCATTGCTTATCACTCTGATGTGGAAAAAGCGATCCGGATTATTGAAGAAATCAGTGATAGTATGATGCGCGATCACGATTGGCAAAAAGAAATTTTAGAAACACCGACTCTGCTGGGTGTGGATGAGTTTAGTTACCAAGGAGTCATTATTCGGGTATGGATTAAAACAAAACCGTTAAAACAATGGCCCATTGCCCGTGAGTACCGCCGTCGGCTAAAAATTGCTCTCGATGAAGCAGGCATTGATCTGGCTCTTCCCCATCAACAAATTTGGGTTTCTAATCATCACCTCTCAGAGGATGAGGGTCAAAACAATGATTAATCAACGTAATGCCTGATTAATAGCCACTTGCGTCTTACAACCGACAATTCCATCTACCCCTAAGTTATTGTCTCGTTGGAACTGGGCAACTGCTCCTTCAGTTCCCGGACCATACATTCCATCTTGTTCTCCTTCGTAGTAACCTAATTGTTTTAATTGATCTTGTAAGAGTTGTACTGCTTCTTTACTGCTTCCCCGTTGCAAAGGAGTAATACAAGCGCTTAAGGGCTGCATATCCACAGCAGGATTGGGATTGGATGTTTCCTGATTTTCTGCCCGAGAAGAACTCTCAGGCACTGAATTGTTTGTTGTTGAATCCTCAGTTGTCGTTTCTGTGTTGGGTGTACTAGAAACACGTTGTTGGATCATATTGCCAGCAGCAAAAAAGCCCAAGCAGAAAAATCCAACAACTACGGTAGTTACCCCTGCTAACTTCAAACCACATCCGAAAGGCAGAGGTAGAGAAGACGTGGTTTTAGCGGTTGAGTTTTGCGAAGGAAAAAATTGACCTGTTTTTGTTTTCCCCAACGTTTTCGGGTCATTGACCATGATATGACCCTTACGTTTAAGCTTAGAAAACCAATACCACTCTCGCAAGGCTAACGTTTTATCATCACTATTGGGAAGTAATTCTAAAACAATAATTTTGGCTTTATCGGTATCGAGAATAATACGAGAGCGACAGGAAGAACTTTCTAAATGTTGCTTAACGCGCAGTTGAATATTATCTGATAAGCCAACATAACTGACACTACCAGTGGTGATCTGATAAATTCCCCGCTGTGTGGGTAGTGTTTTCCAATTGATCATTGTTCCAATTTAGTCATTGGTATAAGTTATGGGTCATCGGTCGTCCTTCGACAAGCATCGCAAGCTCCACTGCCGCTCAGGAAAAGAGTCATTTGTTATCGGTTTTCTCCTGATCAAATAATTAAAGCACCTGTGCTCTTAACCACGCAATGGGTAAATAGAGAAACTTTTCAGCTTTCGGAACATAAGCCCGTTGATTAAATACATCATACTGGTTCCTTTCTATGACATCTAAAATACCCTGATAAAGCATTAATGCTGTCCAAACCGGCCATCGCGAATCTCGGCTGAGATCACAAATGCCCTTTTCGGCTTGTTGATAGAATCCCCGTGCCCGTTCAATTTGAAATTGCATTAATTGCCGCCAGTTTTCGTTGATCACACCTTGAAAAAGGTCTTCCTCGCGATAATTAAAGCGTTTTAAATCTTCTAAGGGGAGATAAATGCGCCCACGCTCCGCATCTTCTCCCACATCTCGCAAAATATTAGTGAGTTGGTTCGCAATACCAAGCGCAACTGCTTCTTCCGTTGGAATATGAGTTTGTTTTTGCTTTCGCCAAGGGGGAGTCCCCCACTCGGGTTCTACTCCTAACACCGCATTCGACATTAACCCCACGGTTCCGGCTACGCGATAACAGTAAAGATAGAGATCATCAAAGGTTTCATATCGATCGCGCTTTAAATCCATCCGTTGCCCGGCAATCATATCTCGGAAGGGCTGAATATCTAAGGGAAAGCGCTCTAGGGTATCCACGAGGGCCACGTCCGGGTTTTCCACAGGATAACCGGCAAAAATCGATTCTAAGGTTGCTTCCCACTGATCGAGAGTGTCGAGCGTGGTAAACTCAGCTTCGGGGCCATCGACCAGTTGGTCAGTACGCCGACACCAGACGTAAATGGCCCAAATTGCTTTGCGCTTCTCCTTGGGCATGAGAAGCGTGCCGAGATAGAACGTCTTCGAGTATTCCGCTGTCACTTGACGGCAGAACTCATAAGCGGATTCGACAGAGGGGTGGGAACAAGTCTGTTCTGGGTTAGGCAGTTGCAGCATTCACCGCAGGCTAATAGGGTTCACTTTAAGACACGAAAATTGTCCCATTAATCGGTACATTGGAACACAGAAAATCATTTTGCCACAGAAACGGCTTTTTTCTCCGATTTTTCCACAGAACTTACAGGAGATTCTGTTTTGGCAATCGCTTGAGCCGTTAATTTTCCGGATAATACTGCCCCTTCCATGCTGGCTAAATATTTTTGCATGGTGTAATCACCGGTGAGATAGAAGTTGGAGATCGGTGTTTCTTGGGAAGGGCGATGGGCTTGTCTACCCGCCGTCGCTTTATAAACAGACCGTGGGGTTTTCACCACATGAGATTTTAACAACTGAGCGCGATCTTCACCGGTGAAATATTTGGGGAACAGCTGTTTTAACTCTTCCATGGTGGCGGCGACAATTTCCTCGTCAGATTTGCCAATCCAGTCTTTAGCGGGGGCAAGAACTAACTCTAGCATTGAGCGATCCGGATCTTCGTAACCGCGACAAGTGTTACTCATGTCAGCGTAAACACTCAACAAGTCTGAACGAGAGAATAGGAGGTGATCAATATCAGTCAGTTTGCGATCAAACCACAAGTGGAGGTTAATGACAGGAACCCCTTCTAAGCCCTCTAATTGCTTGAAGAAGTCCATTTCTTGCCAAGGTTGGGGTAACATCAACTTGAACGGATCAACGGGCATTGCAGAGACATAGGCATCGGCTGTGATGACTTCATCTTCTGCACCGTTTAAACCACGAATCAGATAACCACGGACACTGTTATCTTCATTGAGTAAAATTTCTTTTAAGGGCGCATTGAGACGCACTTCCCCACCGCGTTCGGTAATATAATCCACCATGGGCTGACACAAGCGTTCCGTGGGTGAACCGTCTAAAAACGCCATTTTCGAGCCTGTTTTCTCTTGCAAGAAGCGATTGAGAGCAGTCAGAAGAATGGTGGCTGAGATTTCGTTGGGGTTAATAAAGTTTAATGCCTTGGACATGGCAATAAAGACTTCTTTTTCTACCCGTTTGGGCATATTCTGCCGTTCCATCCACTCCGACCAGGTGTAGCGATCCATGGCTTCTACATACCCTTGTCCGCGCAACATGGCAGGAATTAAGCCAATGCCAAAGCGGATTTTTTCTGGCCATGAGAGCATATCATTATTTCTCAAGATCGCAACAACGCCATTAATCGGTGCAGGGAGATTGGGGAAATCGAAACGGGAGTAAGTTCCTGGTTTTTCAGGACGATTGAAGATCATGGTGTGTTCTTTCCATTGCAAACGATCTTCAATGTCAAGTTCTTTGAATAGTTGCAACATATTGGGATAAGCCCCAAAAAAGATGTGCAAACCGGTTTCATACCAGTCCCCATCTTCATCTTGCCAAGCGGCTACTTTGCCGCCTAAGACATCGCGACGTTCGAGGACGATGGGAGTGTGTCCCGCATCAACTAGATATTTGGCGCAGGAAAGCCCTGCTAACCCTGCTCCTGCAATTATGACCCGCATGGTTGTTTGACTGACTTAAGTTTCCGTTCTCATTATACTTTGCATTTCGTTACATTTTAGCTTGCGTTAGTTTCCATAGGGTTCCCTCTCCTTGTGTATCTTACGGGTGATCTGTAATTAGCCTTGAGAGAATTCGTATAATAATTGAGTACGAGTCCAGGATTTTACTTTATTCCGAGGAGTTAGCTACGATGCGATACCTCTACATTTCACTCCTTACCATCGCCATCGCCCTTGTCTTGCTGTTTATTGTTCAGAATCCTCGTTTAACAACCGTTTCCTTTTTCTCGGGGAGTGTCACTCTACCGCTTTCATTTTTAGTCTTATTCACTTATATTTGGGGCATTCTCACGGGAGGTGTTGTGGTTTCACTTATGCGTATTTTGATTCATGGTGCTGCTAAAAATCAAAAGTAAACCGAATCAGATTCGTTAATCCTGGAAGCGAAACATTCCAACCAGGCAATTTAGCAATCAGAATTTTTTCACTATAACCTTGACTTCATCAACAATCTCCAAAAAATACGCCATATTCTAAAAACTCGATTGTGGTTTCGTACTGACGAACTGGAAAATCTATTGCATTGGCATTCACACAATTTCCAAACTCAGCAAGATCAAAATGAATCGGTTTGGGACTTAAATTAAACAAGGCAACTAAAACTTGTTCTCGACAATACCGCTTGAGTCCTAATATCGGTTCTGGTGTATTTAATAATTCCATTTTTCCTTGGAGGAGGGCAGGTTGTTGTTTCCGCCACTGTAATAAACGGCGATATTTATTCAGCAAGGAATGAGGATTATTCTCTTGTTGATCCACAGACCAATCTTGATGTTCTTTGGGAATGGGTAACCAAGGTTCTTTTGCTTTTGTAAACCCTGCATTGGAGGCATTTTTTTGCCAAGGGATTGGTGTGCGAGAACCATCTCGTCCTTTGATTTGAGGATAGCCTGTAATCCCAAAGGGATCTTGCAATTTTTCGTAAGGGAGATCCGCTTGGGTTAAGCCTAATTCTTCTCCTTGATAGATACAACAACTCCCTTTTAAGGAGATGAGAAGGGCGATAAAGAGATGATCAAAGGCTTCTTGGGTAAAGACATCATCCATGAGAAAATTACGCCAGCGCGATTTCATCCGCGGAAAATCATGGGTTCCTCCTGTCCAACAAATCACTCCCTCTCCCACTTGTTCTTTCACTTGAGTGATAATCTCTCGCAAACGCTGATAGGTGAGGGCTTCATGACTCATCAAAGAAGAATTGTAAGCCATGTGAAGACGATGATTTCCTCTCACGTATTCGCTGGAGGTAAGAATAGGATTTTCAGCGGAACTGACTTCTGCTAAGGTAGTTGTCCCAGGATATTCAGCCATTACAGCCCGAATTTTCTCTAGAATCTTGAGGGTTTCGGGTTGACAGACGTTATAGCGATTGATGTAGTCAAAGTAAGGATCATTAGGATCTGCACCAGCAGGGCGTTTTTGATCTGAGGGACGAACGGGATTATCTCGCAAGAGACGGTCATGAGTCAAAAAGTTTACTACGTCTAAGCGAAAGCCATCTACCCCTAAATCAAGCCAAAACCTTGCCACATCTAAAATGGCTGCAATGACTTCGGGATTGTACCAGTTTAAGTCCGGTTGTGAGGTTAAAAAGTTGTGGAGGTAATACTGTTGTCTGAGTTTATCCCACGTCCAAGCACTCTCGCCAAAAGTCGCTTGCCAGTTGTTAGGAGGACTGCCATCGGCTTTGGGATCAGCCCAAACATACCAGTCTGCTTTTGGGTTATCGCGACTGGATCGACTTTCGATAAACCAAGGATGTTGATCTGAGGTGTGATTCCACACTTGGTCAATGAGAACTTTTAAGCTGTGATGGTGGGCTTTATCGAGTAAAGTGTGAAAGTCTTCGAGGGTGCCAAAAATTGGATCAACGGCACAGTAATCAGAGATATCATAGCCAAAATCTTTCATCGGTGAGGGAAAAAAGGGCGAGATCCAAAGGGCATCGACATTGAGACTCACCAGATAATCAAGTTTTTGAATAATCCCTGGTAAATCGCCAATGCCATCGCCATTACTGTCATAAAAACTACGGGGATAAATTTGATAAATAACTGCACGACGCCACCAGTTGTGATGGTCTAAGTGTGACATACTTATAGTTCTCCTGATTGAACGAACAATATAGTTGTGCAGGGATCAATCAATGACAATGGGCGATCAATTTTGTATTGACCCATCCTTTCAAAAGTGGCGGATGACTAACTTTCTCGGCTGGGTAGATGAGCAAAGTAGTAACCGTAGGGAGGAAGATTAATATGGTTATCGCTACGCACAATTTGCTGTGACAGTCCAATTACTGATTCACAGTCGGCATTGCTGGTGAGATCATATTCAATGGGCTGATCGCTGATATTGAAGAGACAGAGCAGTCTTTGTTCAGCATATTCCCGCATAAAACCAAATAAGGGTTCTTTGGTATCTTCTAAAAGAGTAAAGTTTCCGGCAATGAGGGCGGGTTGTTGTTTCCGCCAATGCAGCAGTTTCCGCCACGTATTCAGGAGAGAGTTCGGATCTTCGTTTTGCACGTCAACGGCAAAGGAAAGATGTTTTTTGGGAATGGGAAGCCAAGGTTCATCGGCTTCCGTAAAACCGCCATTAGCTGCACGGCGTGACCAAGGCATGGGAGTGCGTGACCCGTCTCGTCCTAAAATGGTGGGATAGAGGGCGCGTCCAAAGGGATCTTGAATGCGATGTTCAGGGATATCTTTGGGAATTTTTGCTTCCGGTAAACCCAGTTCATCCCCTTGATAGAGACAGAGTGCGCCGGGGAGGGAAAGGAGGAGGGCAGCCACCAGATGATAAAAGTCGTCCGGATAGGGTTGTCCTTCTAAATCAGCACCTGTCCAGCGTGATCGCAGCCGACCATAATCGTGATTGCCTAACATCCAACTTTGTCCCCCTTGCGGAAAGTGTTGTTGCACCCGTCTAATAATTTGTTGCATTAACCCAGCAGTAAGGGGTTTTTCTTCCAATAAGGCGCTGTTGTAAGCCAGATGGAGACGTTTGCCGCCAGCCACATATTTTCCTGAAAGCGCGATCGAGTCTTCGCAGAGGGTGACTTCTCCCAGCGTCACGACACCAGAATATTCATCAACCAATTCTCGCAAAGGCTTTAAGGCGTCGAGGGTTTCAGGACGACAAAAATGATACTGAAACAATTGTTGTACCATTGGGTTATCCGGTGCAATGCCATCGGGATCAGGAGCATCTTTGGGACGAGAGGGATTATCTCGCAGTTGCGGATCATGAGTAAAGAAGTTCACTGCATCTAAACGAAAGCCATCTACGCCTCGCTTTAACCAAAATTTTGCCCGTTTTAGGATGGCATCAACAACGTCTGGGTTATGCCAGTTTAAGTCGGGTTGACAAGGTAAAAAATTAGCAAAATAATACTGCTGGCGCACTTCATCCCAATGCCAGCCACTTCTACCCGTAAATGCCGAATACCAATTATTGGGGGGCAATCCATCCGGTTTTGCATCTGCCCAAACATACCAATCTGCTTTGGGATTATCGCGACTGGATCGACTTTCCACAAACCAAGGGTGTTGATCTGAGGTATGACTCCACACTTGATCCATAATGATCTTTAAGCCAAAGGTATGGGCAATTGCTAAGAGGCGATCAAAGTCTTTTAAGTCACCGAAAATGGGATCAATATCCATTAAGTCGGTCACATCATAGCCCATATCTTCCATGGGGGATTCACAAATTGGCGATAACCAAATGGCATCAACCCCCAGAGAAGCAATATGGTCCATTTTGGCAATAATTCCTTTCAAGTCACCAAAACCATTGCCATCGGTGTCTTTAAAGCTGAGGGGATAAACCTGATAAATGACGGCGTGCTGCCACCACTTCCCGCTTTGCTGCATATTGTGGGCATCTTCCCATGTCCATGCCCGTCGATTAATAACTGGATTACGCCACCACTTTTCGTTATATCTTAAGTCAGTAATCTTCATAACCCACTTCCTTGCGATCAAACTCTATAATCGCCTGCAGCAAAAATCCATCGATTCTAACGAGAGGAGGAAAATATTATGTCATTCAGGGCAGTTTTTTTAGCGTACCAGTTTCTCGGCAATGGCATTGGTTAACGTTTCAATTACTTTTACTCGTGCATAATATTTATCGTTAGCCGGAACAATTGTCCAGGGGGCTGCGGTTTCTGTGTGGGCAATCATTTGATTGACTGCTACTTCGTACAAATCCCATTTTTCTCGATTGCGCCAGTCTTCAGCGGTGATTTTGTGTTGCTTAAAGGGATCGGCTTGGCGTTTCTGAAAGCGTTTTAATTGTTCATCAGGATCAATCTGTAACCAAAACTTAAGTAAGATATAGCCTCGATTGACTAGCTGGGTTTCAAACTCGTTGATTTCATCATAAGCCTGTTGCCATTCGATTTTGCTGGCAAAGCCTTCCACTCGTTCCACTAAAACTCGTCCATACCAACTGCGGTCAAAAATGCCAATGGTTCCTGCAGGAGGCAGTTTCCGCCAAAATCGCCAGAGGTAATGATGGGCTTTTTCTTCGTCTGTTGGGGCGGCAAAAGGATGCACTTGATAGCTGCGCGGATCGAGGACTTCCGTTAAGCGTTTAATTGCACCGCCTTTACCGGCGGCATCCCATCCTTCAAATAGGAGTAACACGGGAAGGTTATTTTCATAAATACTGCGCTGCAATTTCCGCAGTTCAATTTGTTGGTGCTTGAGTTGCTTTTTATAGTTTTCCTTCGATAGATTCCGACCGAGATCAACTTGGGAGAGATAACTAGGCGTGTCGGCAACAGGAACAATCTCCGGGTGAGAAATGGGAGGGGCAGTAGACTGATGTTCTAACAATAAAGCCAATTGATTGACAATGTGGCTGAGGATTTGTACGCGCGCCCAGCGTTGACAATCTCCAGCAATGAGTGTCCAAGGGACCCAATGGGTATTGGTATGGCTAATCATCTCTTCGGCGAGGGTGGTGTATTCTTTATAGTATTTATGTTGCTGCCAATCTTCTGGGCGGACACGCCAAGCGTCAAGAGGATCGTTGGCGTATTTTTTCAGCCGTTTTTTGAGTTCTTTTTTGCTGAGATGAATCCAAAATTTAGCAATTCCAACGCGATCGCGCCTCAGTTCTCTTTCAAAACCATTAATTGCTTCTAAGCGGGGATAAACTTGCTCTAGCGGGACTTTTTGCAGTAAGCGATCTTCCAAAACATGGGTGTACCAGCTATGGTAAAACAGTGCCACGTTTCCGCGTTTTGGTAACCGCTGCCAAAAACGCCACAAAAAGGGATAGTTTTCTTCTTCTGGTGTCGGTGCAACAATCGGGTGGAGGGCAAAGCCCCGCGGATCCATACAAGTGGCGAGTTTTTTCACCATCTTGCCTTTCCCGGCTGCTGCCCAACCTTCCAAGACAATAATGAGGGTTAGGCGTTGTTGCCAGCATTGGGTATGCAGTGATCGTAGCTGGTGCATCAGAGCATCCATTTTCTCGCGATACTCAGCGCGATCGAGAGAGGGAGATAAATCCAGTCGATTTAACATCACACAGCAAGGGGTTGACAAATTTTATCTTCTAATTCGGCTTCTTCGTGTGCCATGGTGCGGATACTGTGAGTCACAATATCGGTTACGCTGTTGCCTTTTTCATACTCTCGTAACCATTGTTGCGCAGTATTTCCCTCCCGTAAGATTTTTTGAACCGGCGAGAGGAAACAACTAAATCCTTTGGCTTTGGTAATGGGATGCACTTGGCTATAAATATCTTTGATCCAATCTTCCACAATGATTGGTCGTCCATCTTGCCAGTGGCGAACTTCGGCAGCTAAGCTTTTACGGGCAACCGCTTGTTCGTTTTCATACGCGATCGCGACTAAATCTTCAGCCCGAGTGGCAGGGGGGAGTTGACTTTGTTGCAAGGGATCTAAATCTGGCGTCAGTAACATTTGGGTTAAACGGGCTTCGAGAAGGGCAGTCACGGCAAGCAGCGCGATCGGATCGACGATGAGGTCACAAATTCGTAACTCCAATCGATTCAAGTGATAGGGACGATGTTCGCCGTTTGGGCGTACCGACAACCAAAGGTGACGAACATTTTGCATTGTTCCCTGATCCAACTGCTGATTCACCCAGCGGATGTGGTGGGCATGATCTTCAAATAAAGGCACATAGGAAGGGGTTTGCGGAAATACTGCCCAACGCGTGGAGTGATACCCGGTGGGTTTGCCATCTAGAAAGGGCGAAGAAGCACTGAGTGCAAGGTACAAAGGGGCTTCCAAGCGAATGAGACGACACGCTTGCATCAACTTTTCCGTGTCTTCAAACCCGATGTTAATGTGAATGCTTGCCGTAACCACTTTTGTCCCGTAAGTTTTTTCAATATACTCATGGTAAGGATTTTGTGGATCGGAACGATAGAAGCGATCGCTGCCGCCTAAGGCTAAAGTGCTACCGGGAATCAGGGTGTAATCTCCCTGCGTTTTTAGATAGTGGCGTAATTGTACACGGGGACGGACCAAAGCACATAAAAGGCGATCATAACAGCACAAGGGAGCGGTTGTATATTCTACATTCCGGCTGTCTGGTTCGCGGACAAACCCCTGTAAATCTCTGACAATTCGATCCGAAAGACCTACAATCGTTCCATCCGGTCTTCCCGTGTACATTTCAACTTCAAAGCCTTTGCAGAGTAGCACAATTTTTCCTCGCTCACTGGAACTCAGACTCTATCTTAACGCTTTAACTCATAGGGTTTCTGATAATTTCTGATCAACGGTGGGGTTCAAGTAGAAATCAGGTTGGCAATTCCTTGAAACATTAAGGTTTGATCAACGATGATCTCTTGAGCAAGGGCGGGATATTTTTCTTGCAGATAAGCGTACAGTGGGATAGCATCGCCGCCAGTTAAGACGATCACAGAATCAGATTGTTGTTGCTGCCAAACGGTAACGTAATGATGAATGCCGCTGAGGAGAGTATGAAGGGTGCCACTCGCGATCGCGCTGCGTGTCGAGGTTGCCCATAATGGCGGTAAGATCTCTGGCAAAGCAATCTCAGGAAGAGCTGCCGTTTGTTGTCCTAGTGCCTGTAACTGTAGCCTTAAACCGGGTAAAATGGCTCCACCGAGAAACTGACGCTGCTTCCCAACAGCCGTATAAGTCAGCGCCGTTCCCCCATCAATGACTAGAACTGGATATCCATAGGTTTCTCCAGCACCATAAGCACAGAGGGCGCGATCGTTGCCCAAGGTGGCATAAGTGTTACGCAAGGGAATTTCCTCTCGGGTAATTATTATTTTCTGGGGATAGGTTGCCCACAATCGAGTTTGTTCAGGGACAACCGAAACAATATAAACTGATACCGATCCGGTTAAGAATTGAGTAATGGCAGCAGGGAATAAATGAGTCGGTAACTCCGTTATCGGTTCTTCTAAATGTGGAGTATGCCAAGTGTACAGGAGTTGATGCTGCTCAAACCATCCCCAATGTAAGCGAGAGTTACCAATAATGAGTGCTAAGTTGTAACTCAATTTTGAGTGAAACGGATTTGACAATGGCTTTCTCGAAAGGAGTCCCCAACTGACTTTAAAAATCAAATTGGGATTGGTGGCAATTTTACTGTTTGACTTGGCGCGTATACATACAATTTTTACTATGATTTACTTACAAGCCATTACTTAAATTCTATTAAATATCCTAGAGCGGTAGGCTTCACTTCCCTCTCTTCGGGAAAATAGCAAGTGATGGGTACATACGATACTCTGGGTAACGGGAAAGATAACAACGTCATGAAACTATTGGCACTGCAGCGCGACTCAACGCAGCCTATTGTACTTCAATATCAGAGATGAGCCTCGTTGTTGGTTTTTCCTAAATTGTATTGATTGAAGAGTAAGTAAAACTGAATGTTTAAAAGAGAAGCTGAGTGGTGGCAAGATAGTGTAATTTATCAAATTTACCCGTTAACCTTTGCTGATCAAAACGGGGATGGCATCGGAGATTTACAAGGCATTATTCAGCGACTGGACTATCTCAATAATGGCAAGGCTGATCAAGAAAATGGGTTAGGAATTGATGCCATTTGGTTATCTCCGATTAATGAATCTCCCTTGTTTGATAATGGTTATGACGTGAGTGATTATTATGATATTTGTCCTACATTTGGCACGCTAGAAGACTTTCAACTTCTCTTAAAAGAAGCCCACCAACGCGGGATTAAAGTCATTTTAGATTTAGTGATTAATCATACTTCAAACGAGCATCCTTGGTTTTTAGAATCGCGATCGAGCCGTTACAATCCAAAAAGTGATTGGTATTTGTGGCATGATCCCGCACCAGAAGGAAACGTTCCGAATAATTGGCTTTCTTATTTTGGTGGAACGGGTTGGACCTTTGATGAAAAAAGACAGCAATATTATTATCATGCATTTAATGCCAATCAACCGGATTTGAATTGGCATAATCCGGAAGTCAGAGCAGCGATTTATGATGTGATTCGTTACTGGTTAGAGTTAGGAGTGGATGGGTTTCGTCTCGATGCCTCGAGTGCCTATAGTCAAGATAAATACTTTCGGGATAATCCGGTTAAGTTTCAAACCAGTGGAAAAAAGTATGATGAGCAATATCATATTTACGATAAGAATTTACCGGAAAATCATGAGATTATTCGTGAAATTAGAAGCGTCATTGATGAATATGATGATCGACTACTGATTGGCGAAACGTTTATTGATAACCGCCTCTATGATTCGGTCATTTTCTACGGTGTCAACAATGATGAACTCCATCTCCCCTTAACTTTTGAATTTCCGTTAAGTCCCTGGTATGCCGGTTATTTACAACGCGAAATTGAAAAGAAAGAACGCTTAACCCCAAAAGAAAATTGGCCCGTTTATTTCCTCAATAATCATGATTTGCCCAGACATCTGTCTCGCTGGTCGGAGTGTAGTTTATGTTTCGATACGATCGCGATCGCGAAAGCCTCAGCAACAATTTTATTAACCCTTCGGGGAACGCCAATTCTTTATTATGGAGAAGAATTAGGCATGGTTAATCATGAAAATATTCCCATTGAACAAATTCGCGATCAAGCTGCCATTACCTGTTTAGATGAAGAGTGTTTACCCTCGCGAGATGGCACACGCACCCCAATGCAATGGGATAGTTCAGCGCAAGCTGGATTTAGTTTTGGCAAGGATATTACCCCTTGGTTGCCGGTTCATGAGAACTATAAATGGGTGAATGTAGAAACAGAATTATCGGAAAAAGATTCAATTTTAAACTTTTACCGAGCACTCCTTAAAGTGCGTAAAAATAGTCCGGCGTTAAGAAAAGGAAGTTGGCGAACTCTGATTGATTACCCTTATGAACATCTGGCTTATTTACGAGAAACAGAAGGGGAAACTGTATTAGTGGCGATTAACTTTTCCTACGAAAAGAATTTTGATATTGATCATAGTATTCCGAAAAAAAATTGGGAAGTTTTACTTTCCACAACATTAACCGCGGGAGAAGTTACGGCGTTACCTAAATTATTACAGCCGTTTGAAATTTCTATTTTTCGCTTTGTACCGGAATCTGCTTAGAAACTTTGGAAAACAAGTCCTAAAATGGCACCCCCTAAAACAAGCCACAACGGACTCAATTGAAAGCGAAATAGCGCGATCGCGCCAATAATAAAAATCAATATTGCGATATAGTCTAAAGGCTGTAGAAATAGGCTATAAGCAATTTGTAATGTTACCACTGCCATTAATCCCACCGCACTCACATTCACTGCATCTAAGAAGGCACTCGTCCATTTTGAACTGCGTAGTTTTGGAATGATGGGATTGAGGATCAAAACAAAGATAAACGAGGGAAAAAAGATACCCAAAGTAGCAACAATTGCCCCTGGAATACCGGCAATGACATAACCAATAAACGTAGACGTGGATAAAACAGGACCCGGTGTAAATTGTCCGATCGCGATCGCGTCGAGTAATTGTTGTTGAGTTAACCAAGCATTTTGATTGACTAATTCTCCTTCAATAAACGCAATTAAAACATAACCGCTGCCAAATAAAATCGAACCGACTTTTAAGAAAAATAAGCCGAGTTTCCACAATGGTGGAACGGTTTTTGCTGTGGTGGCAGCAACGGCTTTCAAAATTGTGCCAAAACTTAAGATAGCAATTAGCCCTTCTGCGGTTTCTTTCGGTAACACTTTCCGTAACAATAACATCCCGATAAAACCGCCAATCAATAAAGCAATCACTTCATTAATTCCGAATAATAATAAAACCGCAACTCCTAAGCCAATCAGTAATAATTGATAACTTTTAATCGCTTTATTACCTAACTTCCATAACGCTCCTAAAATTACCGCTAAAACCGCCGGTTTAATCCCATAAAAAAGCGGAGCAATTTGTGGTAAATCTCCAAAAGCGACATAAACCCAAGCAAAGATTCCGGTAATGACAACGGCGGGAATCAGGAAGCAAACCCCAGCTAAAATTAAGCCGAAAACGCCACCATAAATATAGCCTAAATGAATTGCCATTTCTGTGGAATTGGGACCCGGAATGAGATTCGTGGCACCAATTAAATCGAGAAAGCGCGATCGCGAAATCCATTCTCGGCGCGCCACTACTTCTTCTTCCATCATGGCAATGTGGGCAGCCGGTCCCCCAAAACCAATCACACCCAATTTAAAAAAAACTTGGGCAATTTCTAATAATCGTTGTGAGAAAGTTGCACTCATCAGACTTAACCTAAACTTAACCTAAAAGGAGCAATAAATTCAGTCTGATTCTACCGTTTAATTAAGATAAATACGGCAACCGCAATTAAGAAATAGCCAAAGCCTTTTTGTAGTTTTTCTCCTTCAATATAGCGACTGCTATAACTGCCCAGCATTACGCCAACAATCGCGAAAGCAGTAAAACCTACTAAGAGAAACCAATCCAGTTTCACTTGTCCTATATAGCCCGCAAATCCCGCAACCGAATTTAGCGAAATCATTAATAACGAACTGCCCACCGCTTCTTTCATTGCAAGATGACTAACTAAAACTAAAGCGGGAATAATTAGAAAGCCGCCACCAATGCCGATAAAGCCAGTTAACACGCCTACGCCAAAACCTTCGAGGGGAATTAACCAGAGGCGATTAGTTGCCGAAGAAGCAACCGGAGTTGGGGATCGCCGTTTGCGAATCATGAAAAAACTGGCGCTTAGCATCATCACGGCAAACGTCACCAGTTGAACCGTAGCGGTGATAAAAGGAAGCCGAACCAGTTGTGCGCCCAAAAATGCCCCAATCATCGCTGTTGGGGTAAATAACGCCACCGTTGGGAAACTTATTTTTTGCTGTCGCCAATAGGGAATCATCCCAATTAGACTGACGCAACCGACAATAATTAAACTCATCGCGATCGCGCTTTTGGGTTCAATTCCCATCACGTAAATTAAGGTGGGAACCGCTAAGATTGATCCGCCACTCCCGATTAACCCCAAACTAATGCCAATTAAAACTGCTAAAGCAAAGCCAAAAATGAACATCAGCCCTGTCCACACTTCTGGTTTGCCGGTACCGCTTCCATCATTTTTTTCGGATCAGGCAGGTTTAAGTTGTTCATAAACTCAATAAATTGATCGCGTGTGCGCCCGACAAAACGGGGATTATATTGCTTTTCTTCACCAATAGTAGAAACAGTAAAGCCTTTGTAATCATGACCGGGATAAACCCGAATGTCATCAGGTAAGCCGAATAAGCGTTCGGTGACGGCATCATAAAGTGTCCCCGCATCACCACTTTGAAAATCGGTGCGACCACAACCGCGAATAAAGAGGGCATCTCCCGTTAACACCCGATCTTGATTGACGAGATAAGCATAATGGCTATCGGTGTGACCTGGCGTGGCAATGGTTTGGATTCTGATTGATCCGAGTGTGAGGACTTCCTTATCTTCGAGAAATCGATCCGCACAGTTCGCTTGGGCATTCTTGGGAACTAATCCCTGACATCCCGTTACTTCCCGTAGCTTTCCGGTTCCGGTAATGTGATCGGCATGGATATGGGTTTCTAAACAGTAGCTTAAAGTTAACCCCAATTCTTGAATCAGTTGGATATCTCTCTCCACTTGTTCCAAAACGGGATCGACTAACACCGCCTCTTTCGTACTGGTATCAGCGATCAGATACGTATAAGTGCTACTTTCGTGATCAAAGAGTTGACGAAATAACATTTTGGTTTTATTTGTTTTTTGACTATCTAGTTAAATATTGTAAACGAAATGATTGTTGTGACGCCAAATGCTGGAACCCATAAACCAATAATGCAATTCAGTGGCGCGATCGCGCTCAGGTTCTCAGACAATTTTTAAGTGATTTCAGTTAACTAAAATAAAATCTATTAACACATAGTAAATATGATTTAATAACAAATCAGCTTCAATCTCTATCGATTTGTAGCATTTCAGGGTCTATCTCATTGTGAAAAAATGGTGCATGACTCTACACAGGAGAGACTTTAACCGCTATTTTATATGGAGTGCGCTTAATTCTTTGTAGAGTATATATAAACTTGTTATCTTAGTCACATAATTAGAGGTCAAGTATGGCAACGAAAACTTTGGAAACGATAGAGCTCAAAATACTACTGAAATTGTTAGGTTTAGCGAACTACGAAGGAAGCATGAGTCAAGTTAAGCCAAATAAGGAAACACTTGCAGCGGAACGTAATAAAATTTGTTATCGTTTGCAAGATCGCAAATGGGTCACATTAGCTGAGGAAATTAAGAAGATTAAACTTACCTCTTCTGGGAAAGCACTTCTTAAAGTGGATTTATCAGAATTACCCATTACTAAGACAGAATTAAAGATAATCAAGGCTTGCGGTAAGGAAAGCATTACTCTTAGTAAAATTAAAGGTTTGCCTGCCAAAGAACGTGACAGCTTAATTCAGAGTTTAAGGGAACGAGGATTTCTGGAGGTGGTGGAAACTGAGCCCAGAAAAATTGCTTTGACTGAAACTGGAAAAACTTTTCTATTAGAAGAATGTACTCCGAGTGGTACAGCCTTAGTAAGCTTAAACCTATTGGGTAACTATATTGAGTTTTTACGGCAGAATCAAGCCAATGATAGTCAACAAAAAAACAATCAATCTTTTCAAAAGCCACAGCATAAATTAACAGATCAAGAGGTACTAGAGATAATTATTCAGCTAGATAAAGAATATAATACCAATAATTATTTACCAATTTTTTATCTTCGTGAACAACTACAACCTCCTTTCAATAGAGAAGAACTAGACTAAGTTCTTTATCGTTTAGAAGAGAAAGATCAAATTACAACTTATTCCCTCGTTGAAACGAAGAAATATTCTGAAGACCAAATTAATGCAGGAATTAAACAACCGGTTGGTGGTCCTCTCTTTTTCATTACCGTCATTAAATAAGGAGCAAACTCGCGGTCATGCCCACCCTTGATCAACTTCTACAGCAAGAAATTAATCCCTTCGATCCATCAACTTCTAGAGCCGGAAATTTTTGGTATGAGGAACCCTCTACATTTTCCGTGATTAACTCAATTCACCAAGATGCAATTGAAAAAATTAGTGAGTTGCTAAAGGGAATCAAGCGTGATCATAAAAGGCGAACTGTTTTACTTCAAGGTGATACGGGATCAGGGAAAAGTTATTTATGAGGAAGATTAAAACAAAAACTTCAAAGCAAAGCATTCTTTGTCTATGTTGATCCTTGGATTAGCCGAGACTCCATTTGGCGGCATACCCTTCGTTGTATTATTGATAGTTTGACTTGCATTCCTGAAGGGCAAAAAGAATCGCAACTTATCCTGTGGTTAAAGGATTTAGTGTATCGCTCGGATAATCAAATTAGCCGTAGAGCATTTATTCGTAACATGAAAGCGGCTCATCCGAATGTGAGGTGGAATTCTGGACTATTTTTTGGAATTTTATATAGCCTCACTCAGCCTGACTTATATCCACTGGCTTGTGAATGGTTAAGAGGAGACGAATTAGATGCGGATAGTCTCAAACAACTGCAAACAGAAACTCTGATTAACACCGAAGAAAATGCTCAGAATCTAATTAAAAATTTGGGAGTTATTGCAGCATCGACAAAGCCAATTATCATCTGTTTTGATCAAGTC
This sequence comes from uncultured Dactylococcopsis sp., assembly GCA_964493825.1. Lineage (GTDB taxonomy): Bacteria > Cyanobacteriota > Cyanobacteriia > Cyanobacteriales > Rubidibacteraceae > Halothece. Next base: position 4,294 of record CAZBPR010000028.1, on the reverse strand, counting down.
GGTGCTTCTGGTTCTCGAAATACAGATGGAACAGTTGACTTACAACCGTTACTGTCTCTGAATACAATGCTCCATAATCAGAAGTCAAGTAACTTCCTAATTATTATCAGTGTGGTCACTGATGTTTGGCGACAACAAAGACTAGAAGAACCAGATTTAGCTAGAATCGATGATCAGATAGTCTTAAATAAGATTAACTTAGAGCAAGCAAGAGCAATTTGGGAAAGTCGTCTCTATCCTCTTCATCAACAAGCTAGTGATCAGCCTGCTTCTTCTATCTCTCCTTTAACAGATGAGGATTTACAGCGAAATTTTCCCACTGGAAAAGCAACGCCTCGTAATGTTATTAAAGTTGGAGAGAGACTTATTCGAGGAGGAAATGTTGATACAGTGGCTGCGTTTAAGATGGCATGGCTTGATCAATATAAAAGCTTACATCAGCAAGTAAAAACGATTCGACAATATTCCTCAGAACAACTCATTAATCTCTTGAAAATTGCATTAGAATGCTTGCAAATTGAAGAAATTCAAAATGATGTTTTTCCTAGTAAGACGAAATTTAATTCCCATGCAATTAGTTACTTATTTCCTCAATCAGAAAAAATAAAAATTATCTGGAATGAAGAATCAAATCTGAATACATTTGCAGCACTCATGAAAAAGGTTCAAAAACTGAATCAGAAGTCTGACTTTAAAAAGCTATACTTGATTCGGCAACAAAATATAGGAGACAGTCGTAATAAAGGTTACAAAATTCTAGAAGAAATTTGTAAATATAACTCTAACGAACATTTAATTCCCAGTTTAGAATCTGTCCTTTATTTAGTCACTTATCGCGAGTTTTATAATGCAGCAATAATTCAAGAACTAACAATTGGTGATGAAATTCCTAATGTTTCTCGGCTACAAGAGTTAACACGACAAGCTGAGGTCTTTAAAAAATGTGATTTACTACAACAACTCATGAATTTTTCACCGCCCCCTCCTCCCTTAGATGAAATCAAAGAATTTTTATTCAATATGGTTCAGATCCAATTTTTTATTGGAAGACAAGTTTTAATAGATAAGACTATAGCTGAATTTTCTGACCAAACTAGTCTTACAGAAGTTAATCATGCAATTGAACAGTTAACTCAAGAAAAGAAAGTCAAAATTATCAATCCTAGTGAACCAGTTGAAGCACAAAGTATTTGCTTACTTCCTAATACATAAATGTATGTTAACGACCCTCAATTAATCCATCAAATCATCCAACATCTTTCTCAATGTCAAAGATTGTGGATTGATACAGAAATTGCAGATTGGAAAACAAAGAATCCTAAACTTTCTCTCATACAAGTATTAACTAATCCGAAAGCAACTTCAACAAAAGCTGCTTATCTTTTAGATGTATTAAAGCAACCCGAATTAATCACGCTATTTGTTAAGCAAGTAATAAGCAATGAAAAGGTTGAAAAAGTCTTTCATAATGCTTCCTTTGACTTAAGATATCTAGGTAAAAAAAACGCTAAAAATATTACTTGTACTTATAAACTAGCTCAGAATATTTCTAAACAATGTTTGGGGACTACTAACTTAAAATTAAAAACGTTAGCCGTCGAACTTTGTCATTTTTCTCAAGCTGAAGTTGATGTTGAACAGCAAAGTAGTAACTGGAGAAAGCGTCCCCTCAGCGAAAAACAATTACACTACGCTGCGATGGATGTGATTTATTTAGCTCATGTCCATAATTATCTACTCAACTTCCAGCAAGATTCTCAAGAAAATCACATCATGGATCAAACTAACTTCTCTAAATTTAGTGTAACTGATGTTCGGGTTGCATTTGAATGTCCACGCTTATTCTACTTGAGTAAACATTTTGGTGGGAAAACGGTATTTGTTCCTTCTGATCAACCCAAAGGAATTGGACAACCTTTTCATAAATTTGCGTTTAAGTTTATTGAGTTTGCGAAGACTGATCCTGATTTTAGAGCTATCTTTAAGCCTAAACCACAAGATTTAGATACAGATACAGTTGCACAAAAAATGCAAAAGAGATTTTACGAGCAAATCTTTTTCCCTGGCTTACAAAAAGTAGCTCAGGCAAAACCCGAAAATGTTCCAGTTTTACAACAAATTTGGCAAGGCTTGAGAGGTTTAATTCAGCATTGGAGTGAATTACTAATTCGGAATCGGTATTATACTAATTATCATAATGTAATTAGTCAAACGTTTGTTTCACAAGAACTTGCTGTCTCTTGTGACTATCCGCTTCCAAACAACAAGACACAAAAAATTGAAGGAAAGTTTGATAGTTTAATTCGGGATCTACACAAAAATCGCTTGTGTATGGTAGAGTACAAAACTTATATGCCTCTTGATGCTGCAGCACAGTTAGCACAAGTTGCATTGTATAGTTATATTTTACATATCCATAAACAACAGTTAATTGATAGTGCCGTTTATTGTGTTTTACCAGAATTTAAAAGTTATTTCTATACTTGGGAAGAACTGAAAGACACTGTTCATGAATTAACTCCTTTTAAACTGCAACAGATGCGAAATTGGTTAACTTGGGAACCTTCGCAACCTGATCCACCACCAGCAACCCATCAAACAGAACAACTTTGTCTCATTTGCCCACAACAGGAAACCTGTCAAACCTATTTTCAACAACAAGATTCACAACCAATTCAAGAAGAACAAAGAAAGCCAGTTGAATCGCCTAAATCGGAAAAAATAAATGAATCAGAAGCCAAAAAGTTAGGACAGCAACTAGAAGCAATTTTACAAGCATATGGAGTTAATGCCGATTATCAAGGTGCCACCATTGGCGCATCATTTATTCGGATTCGTTTAAAACCTCAGCTTGGTGTGAAGGTCGTTTCAATTCTTAACCGCGCCACCGATATCCAAGTTCAAATGGGCATTTCTAGCCCTCCCTTAATTTCTCCGCAAGCCGGTTATATTAGTGTCGATTTACCGCGATCGCGCCGAGATGTTGCTAAGTTTGAAACCTATGTTCAAGCTACCGAAAATCAAGCGGATATTAAAATCGCCATTGGCGTTGATCTAGAAGGAAATTTAATTGATGCTGACTTATCGGATCCCAATAGTTGTCACTTTCTAGTAGGAGGAACAACAGGAAGTGGAAAAAGTGAATTTCTTAAAAGTTTAGTCTTCAGTTTAATTCGTCGTTACCCGCAAGAAGTCGTCAAAATTGCGTTAGTTGACCCAAAACGAGTGACCTTTCCTGAGTTTGAAAATAATGCTTGGTTAATGTCGCCTGTGATTAAAGAGCGCGATCGCGCAATCAGCTTCATGGAAGAATTAGTTTCAGAAATGGAACAACGATATCAACAATTTGAACAAGCCCAATGTTCCGACTTAAAAAGTTATAATCAAAAACGAATTCAACAAGGAGAAAATCCTGTTCCCCATATTGTTTGCATTTTCGACGAATACGCTGACTTTATGGTGGAAAAAGAGGCTCGCGAAGCTCTTGAATATAGCATTAAACGCTTAGGTGCAATGGCGAGAGCAGCCGGGATTCATTTAATTATTGCAACTCAACGCCCCGAAGCAAAAATTGTCACTCCCCTCATTCGTTCTAACCTTCCCGGAAGAGTCGCTCTGAAAACGAGCACAGAAGCTGATTCCAAAATCATTCTTGGGGGTAATCAAACTCAAGCTGCCCATTTATTAGGAAAAGGTGATTTATTTTACCTCAGTAGCGGACAATTAATACGCTTGCAAAGTTTACTCGTTACTGATAAAAACAGTTAAATTTACTTGTTTTGGGGTAAAAATTGTTTCAGAATTTCCTTTGGGGAACGATCCCAGTTATCTCGATGATCATAAATTAATCCGTCTGCATTTAATTTGTAGGTAGAATCGCCGTTAAAAAAGATATTGGCTTGCCAAGGTACGCGCAATTTCCCCCGCACGGTCCACCAGACTTTAATGACATCATTGGCGGTTTGTTGGATATCATGGACATCAAAATAAATTTCGCTGAAAAATAAGCGGGCATGAAAGCGTAATGTCCAGAAAATAATGCGATAGTTGAATTTACCCTGAAACATATTCACTGGGTCTTTGAAAAAAATATCTGAGCTATAAATTTGATAAGAAATATCTTTTTGAAATAGGGTGGGAAGGTCTTGAGAAAGTTGCGCGATCGCGCTTTCTACTTTGGCTTGATAATCAGATTGCGTTAAAGACATAAGATTAGTGTTTAGGGCATTTTACTGGATTAAAACGTTCATGGAGTCATTACCAACGCGAGGATAGAAGAGTACTTAACAGGCTA
>CAZBPR010000027.1:0-27394 GCA_964493825.1 uncultured Dactylococcopsis sp. | reverse complement strand
TAGTTAATTCTTGGGTTTCTAAGCAAATACTTGCATCTGCTAGCAGCGAGGAGTTAACCATTCCCAATAATCCTTAACCAGTGCTCTCATTCAAATTATCATTGATAATGTTCCTGACATTCATCAAGAGATAAAAAACTTCTCAATTATGGCTGAAACTCCCGAAACGACCGCTGAAATTGTCGCTGCTTTGGAAACCCCCACCGATTTAGAATTCCAACTTCCTGATCCCGAAGATGAAGAGATTGAGGAGACGGAGTTTGAACAGCGTTTGGATGAGGCGTGGTTGGTGTGTGAACGCTTCGACTTGCAAACGGATATTTGGCGCGGGAGAATTTTAAGAGCCGTGCGCGATCGCGAAAAGATTGGGGGAGAAGGACGGGGGAATGGCTTTCTCAACTGGTTAAAGCAACGGGAAATTAGTAAAAGTCAAGCCTATTCCCTCATTCAGCTAGCCAATAGTGCCGATACCCTACTCGAAGACGGACAACTACAAGCCAGTTCGATCAATAATTTTAGTAAGCGCGCCTTCGTCGAAACCGCCAAATCTGACCCGGAAGTGCAAAAACTTGTTTCCGAAGCAGCGGATAATGGGGATCGCATTACCCGCCGGGAAGTGAAAGAATTGTCCGATCAATGGACAGCAATGAGTTCGGAGTTGGTTCCCCCCATTGTCAAGGAAAAAGCCGAAAGTGGCTCGCTTTCTCCCAGTCATCTCGCGCCATTAGTCAAGGAAATGGAGAAACTTCCGGAATCTCATCTCAAGTCGATCCAGCAGGAAGTAGAAGAAAATCCGGATGTGGATACGGTCAAACACTTAACGTCTTCGGCGAAAAATCTCTCGAAGTATCTCGATGCAGCCGCCCAAGTGCAAGCGATTCATAATGCTAATTTAGATATGGAAATGGCGTTAGAAGAAGCGCTGCGTCTGGACTGTTTAAATACCGCTGCGGATTTAGTCAAACAAGCCACGAACTTAGAACAAGTGGTGGGAAAACTCTATACCACTTGGAAGCGGGTGGGAAGCTTAGCGGATCGCTTGTATGTAGAAACCGGTGCCAGTAACCCGCATTTGCGATCATTACTCAGTGCCCTAGAAACACTTAGTAACGATACCATTGAGGTGCCTTTAGATGACAGCAGCGATCGCGTAGTTCGTCTGAAAATTGTCAATGAAGATTAATGAATCATGGTAGACTATAGCGCGATCATTTAAGAAAGTTTCGATTATGCCTTACCAACTCCTCTTTGTCTGTTTGGGGAATATTTGTCGGTCTCCTTCGGCAGAAAATATCATGCGCTATCTAATCGAAATCGAAGGGCTAAGCAATGAAATTATTTGCGACTCGGCGGGAACAGCAGACTATCATATTGGCAAACTCCCGGATTCTCGGATGAGAAGTGCTGCCCAAAAGAGGGGAATTCAATTAGACGGAAGGGCACGTCAATTTCATCCCAGTGACTTTGACAAATATGATTTAATCTTAGCCATGGATCGAGAGAATTATTGGTCATTAATTGCCCTTGATCCTCATAAAAAATATCGAGACAAAATCCAAATGATGTGCGATTACGTTCGCAATTATCAAGATCGGGAAGTTCCCGATCCCTATTATGGCGAAAGTGATGGCTTTAATTATGTGATTGATCTCCTCCTAGATGCTTGTGGAGGCTTATTAGAAGATCTTAAAAAGACTCGGCAATATTAAAAACTTGACAAGCTAGTCAGTCTAAAAAAAGCTCATGTTTTCAGCGTTAACAAATCATTTATTTCACCCTTGCTAAAGCGTTTCCCCTTGCCGCCTTAAGAGAGGTTTAATTTTATCGGAACCCAACGATCCCTATATTAACGTGAAGGCGAGTCGTTTGTAGGAGAAATAAGGAAAGTTGCCCTCTTCGGAAAACAACTGGATGAGTGTGACCTTTTTGACACTGCGAACGAAATTTATCAACACGAATTCACTTTCTTAGCATCTCACTGACAGGAGAAAACCGCACTTTCAGCCAAAATGCCGAAGCGGTTTGTGTGTTTTTTATTAGTCATTGGTGAAAAAATAAAACCATGAAGATTTTAGTTTTAAATGCGGGTTCAAGCAGTCAAAAAAGTTCACTTTACTACATTCCAGATGATAGCCGTTCTCGGGATGTAATTACTCTCTTATGGTCGGGCAGTATTGATTTTAGTCAGCAACAGGGAAGCGCCCAACTGAAAGTTGAAAGTAATGGCATTGTGTTTGAAGACAATCAAGAAACCGAGGAGCGCTTGGTGGCAATGGAAGGCTTATTTAATACGCTTTGTGAAGGGGATACAGCGGTTTTAGCCTCTTGGGAAGAAATTGATTTTGTCGGTCATCGAGTGGTGCATGGGGGTAGCCAATATCAACAGCCAACGTGGGTAACCGAAGAAGTGAAAAGCGCGATCGCGCAATTAATTTCCCTTGCCCCCAATCATAATCCAGCAAATTTACAAGGGATTGAGATGATGGAAAAATTGCTTCCTCAAGCGAGACAAGTGGCGGTTTTTGACACTGCTTTCCATAGTCAAATCCCAACCGCATCCGCAATCTATCCTCTCCCTTATCAGTGGTATGAAGAAGGCATCCAGCGCTATGGCTTCCACGGGATCAGTCATGAATATTGTGCCCAAAAAACGGCTCAACTTTTAGATCAACCCTTAGACAACTTAAAATTAGTCACCTGTCACCTCGGTAATGGCGCATCTCTGGCGGCAGTGCAAAATGGACACAGCATTGATACTACTATGGGTTTTACTCCCCTCGAAGGCTTAATGATGGGAACTCGCTGCGGTTCCATTGATCCGGGTATTATTATCCATCTCTTGCGAGAAAAAGGATTTAGTGCCGATGAACTGGATACTACGCTGAACAAAGAATCGGGCTTAAAAGGACTCTCGGGCATTTCTGGGGATATGCGCACTGTCACCGAAGCAATGGCAGAAAACAATCGCGCCCAACTCGCTTTTGAAACCTATATTCATCACCTCTGTCGGCAAATTGGGGCAATGGTTGCCAGTTTACAAGGCTTAGATGTGCTGGTGTTTACCGCGGGTGTTGGAGAAAACTCAGCCATTGTCCGTCAAGAAACCTGTCAACGCCTCGGGTATCTCGGGGTGGAAATTGATCCAGAGAAAAATCAAAATCGTCCCCAAAATGAAGACATTGCCACCGCTAACTCAGCCGTGCGGGTTTTCGTTTTACATACCAATGAAGACAGCGCGATCGCGCAAACAGTTTGGCAACTGGCGCAAGGGAAAAATGCCTCAGTGACAGGTTAACCTCAAACAAGAGCGTTCTGAAAATGCAGCAATGATGCAACTGGATCAATACACAACTGGTTCCTATACCCCTGGCGCACCTTACTGGAAACAACTGCTGTGGTATTTCCTGGGTCGTCCTCTTTTTGAAACCTACTGGATTCCTTTTTCTGGCTTTAAAACCCGACTGTTATCCCTCTTTGGCGCAAAAATCGGTTCTCATATCCGGATTAAACCCGGAGTTCAAGTCAAATTTCCTTGGCGACTTACCCTTGGTGATTATGTTTGGCTTGGGGAAAAAGTATGGTTAGATAACCTCGCTCCGATTATCATCGAAAATCATGTTTGTGTCTCCCAAGGAGTCTACTTATGCACTGGCAATCACGACTGGAATGACCCTAGCTTTTCTTTAATCACCGCTGCGATTACCCTTGAGGAAGGAAGCTGGATTGCGGCCGGGGCAATGATTGGACCGAATGTTACGGTTGGTCGTGGCGCAGTGCTGGGAATGGGAAGTGTCACTGGAAAATCGTTAGCCCCAATGACAATTTATGCCGGGAATCCAGCCCAACCGATTAAAAAACGGTTTAATCAGGAATGTAAGACCGAAGAACATAAACAATGAACCAGTTAGCCAATAGTTTTACTTTATTTCTCAGTTTGATTGTTGAGGCCTTTCCTTTTTTATTAATGGGCGTCATTTTATCAAGTCTTTTGCTGCTTTTTATTGATGAAGCAAAACTGATTTACTTTTTGCCCAAAAATCCAGTTTTAGGGGCACTCATGGGCAGTTTAGTTGGGTTTCTCTTTCCAGTTTGCGAATGTGGCAATGTGCCTGTAGCAAGACGCTTACTCCTACAGCGCGTTCCCATCTCGGTTGCCATCGGCTTTTTATTAGCAGCGCCAACGATTAATCCGATTGTAATTTGGTCAACTTGGATTGCTTTTCGGGATCAACCGGAAATGGTAGGCTTACGGGTTTTATTTTCTTTAATTGTTGCCGTGAGTATTAGTTGTATTTTTAGTGTGCAAAAGGATGTGAAAGTGATTTTACAGCCCACTTTAGCCAAGCAACTGAGTTATTCTCGCCAAGATTTTAAGCGTTCCCGTCAGCGACAAAAACAACAACCGAGCTTACTACAGTCTGGAACTTTTTTACTGAATGCCAGCGGTCAACCCCTTGCCCTAGAAGCAATTCCCAGTTCAAGTTCTCAGGGGCAAGGCTTAAAAGGTTTGCGTTGGCAAGCCTTTCTCAATAACTTAACCCAAGAATTACGGGAATTAGGGGGAATCTTAATTTTAGGCAGCGCGATCGCTGCAAGCATTCAAGTCTTTACTCCTCGGGAATTGATTTTAGGCTTAGGACAAAGTCCCGTTAGTTCAATTTTTGTGATGATGTTGTTAGGAGCCTTAATTTCGATTTGTTCGACCGTTGACGCTTTTTTTGCCCTTTCTTTTTCCGCAACCTTCACGACGAGTTCGTTGCTGGCGTTTCTGGTTTTCGGACCGATGATTGATCTCAAGAGTATTGGTTTATTATTATCCGTATTTAAGCCTCGCATCATTTTTTACTTGTTTGCCCTCTCAGCTCAGTTAATCTTCTTACTGACTCTGGGATATAACTATTTATTGAGCTAGGAGTCTCACCCCTAAATCAAATAATTAGGTAGCATTCTGAGAGAGGTAGACCCATACTTTAACACACGACTAAGCCTTGAAACAGCAAAAGCAGCAACAAAATACGAAGAATGTGAGTCATAGATCGATACCATCGAGAAGGAAATTGGAAATTCACATCTACTCAAGATAATCCACGCAAGTGGTCAATTTTCCGATATCCTCTTATATGGAAATCAATCTCAGTCGAATTAAGGTTAAGAACAAGTTATGGCAGATGCAGCCTCCAATCCCTTAAATCAGCCGATGGACATTCAAGAACTGGCAATTACGCTGTCGGCTCAGAATTTAAATCCCACGATGCTAACGCTAGATAATCTGCGATCGCTGGGCGTAGTTCCTGCAGATTGGGAATTGGCTAAACAACCGGTACTCAACCAACTACAAGCCCGATTAAACTTCAAAAATGGCGTCAATATTGTCGCGCAGCAACGAAGTATTACATTTGCTGAATCCTTAAATTCTCAAAATAAGCAAACTTTACAGTCCGCTAACGTTGCCAAAGTGTTCATGGAGAAGTTTGCCCAAGCCGGTTATCAAACTGTCAGTATTGCCCCAAAAACTATTATTAGTTTTGGAAACGAAGAGGGAACCGATCCGCGTCAATTTATTGTCCAAAAAATCATTGCTCAGGGACCTTGGCAAGAAGTGGGAAATGGTCTGCCTCAAGCTTCAGTGAACTTTGTTTATCAATTACAAGAGTGCCAGTTAAATTTAAGTGTTAACGAAGTCCGGTTACGAGCCCAAAACGAACCCAATCAATCTGTGCCGGCACTCTTATTCTCAGGAAGCTTTAATTATCGCTCCCAGCAAGAAGGCGCCAATGCTACCTCTCAATTACAAGCTCAAATTGATCGCTGGTCACAGAATTTGGAAACATTCCGGGAGATCGTGCATCAAAAATTCTTAGGAAAAACTGAGGGGGGTATCTTTCCGGCTCAAGTTATGCCAAACTAGCGCTAAAGCAAAAACACCCTTTTTGAACAGCCACCCACCTCATTGGTGTGCTGTTCCTTTATAGGAGGAGCCCTTGGCAAAAGTTTTAAATCACACTTGATTGGAGGAACGTTAAGGATATATTGTATGACTGAGGTTATTAAGGTTAACCAAACCCCGATTCTCCCTGAACAACTTCTCTCCCATCTGAAAAAATATCAGATGCTGCCGCAACTCTTACGAGAATTGGTGATTGATCACGCGATCGCGTCGATTGAATGCTCGGCAGAAGAGGTAGAAACAGCAAAGAATGAATACTTAAACCAAAATCGGCTCAATGACCCGAACCGACTGCAAGCGTGGCTCAATCATACTCGCTTACAGCCAGCGGATTTGGAAAGCATTGCGGTGCGTCACTATAAAATTAGAAAGTTTAAGCAAGAAACCTGGGGTCCCAAACTCGAATCTTACTTCCTCCAACGTAAACGTGATCTCGACCAAGTGGTGTATTCCCTCCTCCGAACGCAAGATAACAATACTGCCACCGAGCTCTATTTTCGCCTCCAAAATCAAGAAGCTAGCTTTGAAGAACTGGCTCAAACCTATTCTCAAGGGCCAGAAGCCCAAACTCGTGGGATTGTGGGCCCCGTTCCAGTCACCACCCCCAATGAAAAAATTGCCAAAATGTTAGTCCAAAGCGAGGCGGGTCAACTTTGGCCCCCTGTCCGCATTGGCGAATGGCATATTATTGTGCGTTTAGAAAAGCTCATTTCCGCACAGTTAAATGATGCGACGCGTCAAAAACTCTTGAACGAACTCTTTAGCAAATGGCTGGAAGAGGAAGTTAAGAAAATGATCACGATTGAACCTTTAAATTCGGAAACCTCCGAGGTAGCCTCATGAGTTTTACACTAACTGACTTTGTTACTTTTCTAAGTGACCAATTTCCCTTTAACCAACTCCCCCGAGAAGCCCGAGAGGCTCTCTCAAAGAAGTTACAACCCCTACGCTACAAAATGGGGCAAGCCCTGGCTTTGCGAGAACGGATGCCCACAGAAATTCAAATTATCTATGAGGGGCAAGTGCGGTTATTGGGATATCAGTCCAAAAATCAGATGCCCATCACTTTGGAACTTGCCGGTTCGGGACAAACGATTGGTTGGGTAGGGCTCGTGCGGGGCACCCCCTGTGAAACGGCCATTGCTTCAGAAGAGTCCATTTGTTTAAGCCTGAAAGCGGAAGACTTTTGGGAATTTTATGAACAGTACGATCAGTTTCGAGAAGCAGTACAAAAGCAATGTAGCCCGATTGAAGCCTTCACCCTACTGTGTCAGGAACAAGAGCGTCAGCCTCACGGTGGAATTGATCTCAAAGCTTTGACCGATGCCAGTTTAGAAACAGCCCTGGTGCAGCTCCTAGAGCCGGGCAAATATACCCTGGCCAATTTGTCCAGCGACCACCCTCTCAAGGATCAAGAACGGGTTTGGTTTGTCAGCGGCGGTGGCAAAGTGAATCACTGGGCAATCGGCAGCCGGTTGGATCTGACAGAAGAGACAGTGCTGAGTGTAGAGGGGCAACAGCCAGCTCGCCTCATTGGTTTCGAGAAAGCACAATTACCCTGGTTCAATCCGCAATTGTTTTCTGCCTCTGATGAAAGTTCAGAAGCAGCAGCCGTAACCGAAGCAACGGAAACAGTAACCCCGACTCTCGCTGATAGTGCAGAAATTCCAGAAGCACCAACCGTCATTCCGGGAACAGATGACTACGAAGTGGAAGGAGAAACCGTAGGGTTAAAAAAATACCCTCATGTGCGACCCCGGGGGAATAATGCACTGGAGCGAGCATTTGCTTGTTTCCATATGCTCAGTCAATATTTCCAACTCCCCTTTCGTAAAGAAGTGATTCGACGGGTATTAACGGATCAATTGCGACGGAGTGAAACCTTGTCTTTACCCGTTGCCGGCGCGATCGCGGAACTGTTAGGACTCAAGGCACAGCTTACACAAATTCCGACAAAATCGATTTCTCGGATCACCCCTCCTGCCTTAATCCGTTGGGGCGAAGACCTGGCGATTCTTTACGACAGTAATGATCGGGAAGTAGTCTTGGGCATTCCTGGAGAAGGAGTTGTTACCAAGTCCCTGCAAGACTTTGCTGCGAGCTGGGGGGAAGGCGGGCAACTGCTGTTATTAGAGTCAACCAAAGAAACCCCGCAACAACGGTTTGGGATTCAATGGTTTTTGCCCTATCTCAAAAAATATCGCGGCACCCTCATTCTGGTTTTTATTGCGTCTTTATTCGTGCAACTCTTTGGCTTAGCCCATCCTTTAATGATGCTGGTCATCATTGACAAGGTGATTGCACAGAATAGTCCTGACGTGCTGAACCTTTTAGGGATCTTTGTTCTAGTCATTGCCATCTTTGAAGCCATCCTCAGTACCTTGCGCACCCATATCTTTGTGGATGCCACCAATCGCATCGATATGAGTTTGGGGTCAAAAATTATTGACCATTTGCTCAGGCTACCCTTACGTTACTTTGAAAAACGTCCTGTTGGGGAACTCTCCAGTCGGGTGAACGAACTAGAACGGATCCGCCAGTTTTTAACAGGAACTGCTTTGACGGTGGTTCTCGATTCCATCTTCTCTGTGGTTTACATTGGGGTGATGTTACTCTTTAGTTGGAAACTGACCCTTGCTGCTCTTTCTGTGGTGCCTGTGTTGATGGCGATTACCTTCTTCTTCTCGCCGACGATTCGCCAACAACTACGGACGAAGGCAGAACGCAATTCCCAAACTCAGTCTTACTTAGTGGAAGTTTTATCGGGGATTCAAACTGTAAAAGCACAAAACATCGAGCTGCGCTCGCGCTGGCGCTGGCAAGAACTCTACTCCCGCTATGTTTCTGCTGGTTTCCGCAACGTTGTGACCTCGACCATTTCCAATTCCAGCAGTACCTTCTTTAACAAATTATCCGGACTGGTCGTCCTGTGGTTTGGCGCTTACTTGGTTTTACAAGGACAACTCACCTTAGGACAATTAATTGCCTTCCGGATTATTGCCGGCTACGTTACCAGTCCTCTCCTGCGACTCTCTCAATTGTGGCAAAACTTCCAGGAAACCGCCCTCTCTTTAGAACGTCTCAGCGATATTGTTGACAATCCTCAAGAAGGAGAAGAAGACCGCGACAATATTCCCATGCCCTTAATTGAGGGAGAGGTACGCTATGAGAATGTTTCCTTCCGCTTTAAAAATACCGGTCCCATGCAGCTCAACAATGTTAACCTGACCATTAAACCGGGGCAATTTGTGGGCATTGTCGGACAAAGTGGAGCGGGAAAAAGTACCCTGACCAAATTAGTCGCTCGTCTCTACGAACCGGAATTAGGGCGCATTCTCATCGATAACTACGATATTGCCAAAGTCGAACTTTATTCCTTACGCCGCCAAATTGGAGTTGTGCCTCAAGATCCGTTACTCTTTGAAGGCACGGTGCAAGAAAATATTTCTTTAACGAATCCCGATGCCAGTACAGAGGAAATTATTGAAGCCGCCCAGGCAGCAGCAGCTCATGAATTCATTATGAATCTTCCTGCTGGTTACAATACAAGAGTCGGAGAGCGGGGAGCAGCCCTTTCTGGCGGACAACGGCAACGGATCGCGATCGCGCGGACCATTCTCCAACGCCCGCAACTCCTGGTCTTAGACGAAGCAACCAGTGCTCTTGACTACAATACCGAAGAACAAGTGTCCCACAACTTAGCGGAAGTCTTCCAAAATCAAACTGTGTTGTTCATTACTCATCGTTTAGCTACGATCAAAAGAGCAGATCTCATTCTAATGATGGATGCCGGAAGAATTGTTGAACAAGGCACTCATGAAGATTTAATGGCTCTTGAAGGTCGCTATTATTACCTCTATCAACAACAAGAATCTCGTGTCTAGTCCGCATTAACACCTCAACAGGAGATAAACAATGACCTCAGCGAATGGTAATGGTCCCAACTCAATGGTTCCCCGTCAAAATGGGAAACTGAATGTCAAAAATTCACAACTGACAAAATCAGAAGCAGGCAGTCCGGTTCCCTACAATCCCTACGAAGAAAACTTTGATCAAGCAGTTGTTCTCAGCCAGTCTCCCCTTTGGCCGCGCGTCGTTCTCGGAACCATTCTCGGCGTGATTACTTTTGGTCTCGCTTGGTCTTACTTTGCCAAAATTGAACAAGCGGTGGGTGCCCAAGGACAACTGAAACCCCAAGGAGATGTGAAAGCCGTGCAATCTCCTATTAATGGCGTGATTAAGCGCATGGCAAACAACACTACCATTGAGCCGGGAGAAGATGCTACCCGTCAAGGCGAGCCTTACGAAGAAGGCGATATTGTCCAAGAGGGTCAAGTCCTCTTGCATTACGACTCCACCACGGCAAAAGCGCAAATTGAATCGTTAGAGAGAATTCGGGCATCACTGCAACAAGAAAATAGTTTCTATCGGCAAATTATGAATAATGCCACCACGGCACAGACAGCGGTGGAAACAGAAATTAATCGCTTGGATATTCCGCCTGAAGTTGCGATGCTGGCGCGGAACCGAACCGCACTGGTAGAAGAAAATCGTCTCTATCGTGCTCAAATTGGCATTGGGGAACAAGATGAAAACTTGGGAATGGATGAAATTGAACGTCTCCAAGCCTCGACGAGAGAAGCAACCACGCGTACAGAAGCAGCGCGTCTGGAAGGGCAACAAATTGAAAAGCAATTGCGACGAGTGGAAGTGCAATTGGAAAATACCCGAGTCCAATTGCAAACGGAACGCGAAAAATTAGAGAAATTAACCACTCTCTTTGAAGAAGGGGGAATTTCTGAATTTCGGAAAATTGAACAGAAACAACAGGTACAACAACAAGAGGCACGGTTAGCAGAACTCCAGCAAGAGAAACAACGACTTTTACTGGATAAAACTCAAGCGGGACAAGAGTTAGAAAATACCACAGCCACCACCCAAAAGGATGTGCTCGATCGGATTGCCCGCAATAAACAACAAATTGCCCAAATTGATAGCCAGTTAACCAAAGCAATTGTTGATAATGAAAATCGCATTTCTGAACTGAACAGTCAGATTAGTCAAGCCCAGCAACAACTGAACTATCAAAACTTGAAAGCACCCATTAGTGGGAAACTCTTTGATCTGCAAGTTAGTCCTGGCTTTGTTGCCAATACTAGTCAAGAATTGATGAAGATTGTTCCTCAGGAAAACTTAATTGCAGAAGTGTTTATCACCAATCAGGATATTGGCTTTATTCAAGAAGGGATGACGGTGGATGTGCGCATTGATTCCTTTCCCTTCAGTGAATACGGGGACATTCAAGGAGAATTGATTGCTGTAGGTTCGGATGCTTTACCCCCCAATGAAACCTATGACTTTTTCCGCTTTCCGGCGAAAATCCGCTTGGATAATCAAGTGTTGAAAGTTGAAGACCGCGAAATTCCGTTGCAATCTGGGATGTCGGTGAGTACCAATATCAAACTGCGGGAAGACCGACGGGTGATTAGTCTGTTCTTAGAACGCTTTACCAAAGAAGTGGAAAGCCTGAAAAATGTTCGTTAGGCTGAAATGAGAGGAGAATTTTTCAAAAAAACGAATGACAATGGAAATTAGCGATTTAAAACGAGACGTAGAAACGGTAATGCAACGCCTGGGGAAAGCCCAGGAGTATCTTTGACCTGCCTTTGATTCAGGCGAAAATCGAAGATTTAGAACAAGAAGCCGCCCAACCGGAGTTTTGGGATGATCCCGAAACGGCTCAGCAAACCATGCAAAAACTCAATGACTTGAAGTCGGCTTGGGGGCAATATCAACAGTGGCGCGATCGCGCTGAAGATACCCAAGCGATTATTGAGTTGCTGGAAACTGAAGCGGATCCGGCTCTCTGGGAAGAAGCCACCCAAAATCTTGCACAATTACAGCAATCTCTAGAGCGTTGGGAACTCGAACAACTGCTTTGTGACCCCTATGATGAACGGGGCGCTGTCTTGACCATTAACACCGGTGCTGGGGGAACTGATGCTCAAGACTGGGCGCAAATGCTGCTGCGTATGTATTCCCGTTGGGCGGAAAAGCAAGGTTATAAAGCCCATTTAGCGGAGCTTTCGGAAGGGGATGAAGCGGGGATTAAGTCTGCCACCCTTGAAATTGAAGGACGCTATGCCTACGGCTATCTGAAAGGAGAAAAAGGAACCCATCGCCTGGTTCGGATTTCTCCTTTTAATGCCAATGGGAAGCGACAAACCAGTTTTGCGGGAGTGGAAGTCATGCCCATTTTGGATCAAACGACGATCCAAGATATAGAACTGCCCGAAAAAGACCTCGAAATTACTACTTCCCGCGCTGGTGGGAAAGGCGGACAAAACGTGAACAAAGTGGAAACTGCTGTCCGGATTGTTCACCTCCCCACAGGCATTGCGGTCCGCTGTACTCAAGAACGTTCGCAATTGCAAAACCGAGAAAAAGCGATCGCGCTCTTGAAATCGAAGTTAATCGTCATTGCCCAAGAACAACGGGCACAAAAAATTGCCGAAATTCGCGGTGAAGCCGTGGAAGCAGCCTGGGGCAATCAAATTCGCAACTACGTTTTTCATCCTTATCAAATGGTCAAAGACCTGCGGACGAACGTGGAAACCAGCGCGGTTGATAATGTCCTAGACGGAGAAATTGATGCGTTTATTGAGGCGTATCTCCGCAGCAACCAAACGTAACTAGAGATGGCATTTTGTTGAGCGTAATTCCTATCACTAATCTTGGGTAATCTAGAATCAGTAAGGGATTTCACCAAATACGTTAAGCTGGTCGCAATCTTACTTCATGAATGCAAACAAAAATGAGCGAACAATCAACCAATCTTACGAACACTCAGTCGCAGTCTCCGTCGTCTCACGACGAAGCACAAATGACGTCTGACCAACCATCAGCACAGCAATCGGCAACGCAAGCCAACGCCATTCCTGAAACCGAAGCGCCCAGTTACACCAAACTTGCCATGCGCAATATGGTACGTAAGTCGGGGAAATCCTTACAACACTTCTTTCTCAGTACCATTGGGTTACTGGCCCTATTTATTGGTTTATCCTACTTGACCCACTAATGTCTTGTTCTGTCCCTCTAGCCGTTTATATCCAAACCCATTGTTCCGATGAGGGACTACCCAGCCCTTTATTGTGGGAACAATGGCTGCAACAGTGGATTGATGCCTTACAAGAAGCATTGCCTGATGCTGCCGCCTATGAGTTAACTCTCTGTTTCAGCGATGATGCGGAAATTGCTGCTTTCAATGCCCAATATCGGCAAAAAAATCAGCCCACTGACGTTCTTGCTTTCGCGAACTTAGAAACTCCCCAATCACCGTCAGCAGCATCACTGTTGACTGAGGAACCGCTCTACTTGGGAGATATCATGATTTCAGTAGAAACTGCTCAAAAACAAGCTATTGAACAACAGCACTCCTTAACCCAAGAACTCGTCTGGCTGGCGACCCACGGCTTATTACATCTCCTCGGTTGGGATCATCCGGATCAAGAAAGTCTCGAAAAAATGCTTGCTCATCAGGAAACCTTATTGGTAGTCTCGGGTCATAAGTAACGATACTCTCCCTCAAATCACTGGGGTTGATTTTTCAATTGGTATATTATTGTAACCGAGAACATGAGACTAAACGCCATCACATCTCATTCCAACAATTGTTCTTCTCAGCAGCAAAGGGGTAATCACTTGACTCTCATTTCTAAATCGTCTCAAGACTCCTCCCAACCGGACAACACCTTACTCACCAACGATCATTCCCAAGCCTCGTCGTCTCGCCGCGGAGTACGGATGACTCGTCAGTTGGCTTTCAAAATTGCTCCCGACATATTGACCAGTTTTCGCTATGCTGGGGCGGGAGTCCATTATGCATTCACGACCCAACGCAACTTTCGCATTCACGTTGTTATCGGCACAATTGCGCTCACCCTAGGCGGATTGCTGCAAATTAGTGCCGTCAAAATGGCAGTAATTGGGATTACAATTGCATTTGTTCTGGCATTAGAACTCTTGAATACTGCTTTGGAATCCGTTGTGGATCTGACAGTACAGCAAAGCTATCACGAACTCGCGAAAGTCGCTAAAGATTGTGCAGCAGGAGCCGTTTTAATTGGGGCTTTCGCTGCTTTGTTTGTCGCTGGAGTAATTTTATTTCCTCCCTTGTTAACGCTGATTGTATAACTAGCGATCAGTGACCAGTTGCCAAATAACGAATGACTAATGACTCATGACTCATTGGTCACTTTTCCAGTCGAATCACATACCACTGTAAATATTCGCCTTCCCCCACATCAAACTCGCAACTAGTTTCCATCAAGTGTTGGGCTTGCTCCTCGACAGTGTCAAATTTTTTTAAATCTCTCGGTAGTTCATCGGAATAGTTCTGGATAATTCCTTTCAGTTTCTCCAGTAACTCCTCTGGACTCATAATTTCTTCCGGTTGATTGGTTTCGAGAACAACATAAGCGTCCTCTTGATACATGATTGAATCTGGCATAATACAATTAATAATTAATAATTAATAATAAACAATTGCTAACTTAATTGCTGGATATCCTCTACTATTTTAACTATCTTGCAATGAATTAAAAAATGAATCAAACGAACTCTTCTAGTCTGCGTACTGAAAAAGATTCAATGGGAGAACGCCAACTCCCCAATCATGTTTATTATGGCATTCAGACGTTACGTGCTACCGAAAATTTTCCCATTAGCGGTATTCAACCTTTACCTACTTATGTGGATGCTTGTCTTTTAATTAAAAAAGCAGCAGCGATCGCGAACGGAAAACTGAATTGCATTCCCGAAGAAGTGAGTACCGCCATCGTCCAAGCTGCTGATGAAATGCTCCAAGGCAATTTGCGCGATCAATTTGTTGTGGATATTTATCAAGCTGGGGCGGGAACTTCTCATCACATGAATGTCAATGAAGTCCTCGCCAATCGCGCCTTAGAAATTTTAGGAGACGAAAAAGGCAATTATCAACGGGTCAATCCCAATGACCATGTTAACTATGGACAATCTACGAATGATGTCATTCCCACTGCCATTCGTCTGGGCGGATTACTGGCTTTACAACATTCTCTCTATCCGGCACTCGAGACGGCGATCGCGACCTTAGAAGACAAAGCGGATCAGTTCCAAGATATTGTTAAATCGGGTCGGACTCATCTGCAAGATGCTGTTCCCATTCGCTTAGGGGAAACGTTTCGCGCTTGGGCACAAATTTTCCGAGATCATCAAACCCGCCTGAAAACTGCTGCTCAAGACTTACAACAACTGGGAATTGGCGGCAGTGCCACCGGAACGGGGTTAAATACTCATCCTCACTATCGTCAGGAAGTAGTGAGTCTGCTTAGTGATTTTTTGGGTTTACCGTTAACCAGTGCCCCTCATCTCATGGCTGCCATGCAAAGTATGTCCCCTTTTGTTAATGTGTCGGGGGCTTTACGCAATCTTGCTCAAGACTGCGTCAAAATTTCCCACGATCTCCGTTTATTAGATTCGGGACCCAAAACCGGGTTGCGAGAAATTCAACTGCCACCGGTGCAACCGGGATCTTCGATTATGCCGGGGAAATATAATCCGGTGATGGCGGAGATGACCTCTATGGTTTCGTTTCAAGTGATGGGCTATGATAACGCGATCGCGCTGGCGGCGCAAGGCGGGCAGTTGGAATTAAATGTGATGATGCCCCTCATTGCGTATAATTTGATTCATAGTATTGAGATTTTAGGGAATACACTGCAAGTCTTGTGTGATCGCTGTATCAAAGAAATTACCGCTCGGCGCGATCGCTGCCAAGATTATGCGGAAGCCAGTCTCGCCCTGGTTACTGCCTTGAACCCCCATATTGGGTATTTGAATGCTGCCGCGATCGCGAAAGAATCTTTAGAAACGGGAAAATCCTTGCGGGAACTCGTGTTGGAAAAACAACTCATGAGCGAAGAAGAGCTTGCCAACGTGTTAGATTTAGCAAAAATGAGTCAAATCCAGTAGTGGTGTCCCGAATCATGCCGAAACAAGCCTATTCCCTCCAAGTTACTTTCTATTACACTAATGGTGAAAAAGAGTCATTTCTGGTGAGTGCATCTGCTGATACTAATGATCCTTACCCCGACTTAAGACAAGCCATTCAAGAAGAAATGAACCAAAGTTGGTGTGCCTTGCACACCCCTGAAGAAACGATTTATGTCAATATGGCAAATGTCGTGACAGTTAGTGTCAAACCCTCCCTTGGCCCCGCTTCCGAAGAACGTGCTTTTGTGGACGCACAGCGGGTCACTGCCTTGACACATAGCACGAAGGGACTTTGATTTTCACAATACTTAACCCAAACTGGGTGTTTTTTAACTGAGCTTAAACCGAAAACATACGCTGAAACACAAGCCTTCTTGAGATCGAGAAGGCTTTTATTTTTTCTTAATCAAGCCTGAGCCGATCTCGCCGGAAAATGCGTGTAAACACGGTTTTAATATGTTTTTAAGTAACTGTATTATTGACTTATAAACGTATTTTTTGAGATTTAAGTCACTAAACTGAAATAGAAAGGATTAATGAATTATCCCACCTTAACGTCGACAAGCAGGGGCTAGTCACAACACCAACATTCATTGGAACAGACCCTTATGACCATGAATCATATCTTTCAGGAAATCTATCACCGGAGTCAAAACTCTGACACGGGACTTTTACAGATTAGTGAGATGAATAGCCAAGAGAAACCTTGGTCTCTTTACTTTAGTCTCGGTCGCCTCATTTGGATAAGCGGGGGTAAACATGAACAGCGACGGATCTATCGTCAGTTAAATCAATGCTATTCCAATCATTTAGCGGAATTATTGCATTTCACTCATGATATTCATATCGATTGGGATGCAGCGTCGGCTGATTACGATCTTCTATCTGACTTATTTAAAGTCGAAAATAAAATTAGTCTCAATCACTTTATATTAATTGCTAATCAAGTGAAGCTCGAAGCCCTTTTTGATCTGTTGCAGGTTATTTATTTGGACGTTCAAGAGAAGAGTGAATCTGGTAACAGCAGCCAATTGGAGTTTCAATGGTTTGAAAACGTTCGTCCTACTAAATATATTCCGATTCCCCGAGAAGTCGCTAAATCGACTGAAGAGTTGATCCAAACGGCTCAACAAAAATGGGAGCAATGGCAAAAAGCAGGGCTTGGATATTGCTTACCCAATCAAGCACCCATCATCGAAGATGCAACTAGCATTCAGCAAGCCACTGCCACCAAAACCTTTCAAACCCTCCAACGACTCCTAACGGGAAAACAAACCGTTCGTGATATCGCCATTGAAACCCAACGCGATATTGTGGCTGTCACCAAAGTTTTTTGGGACTATTACAAACAAGGTTGGGTAAAATTTCAAGACATTCCTGACTTAAATTTACTAGAAATGATTTCTCACGAATCAGAAACTAAGAGCTCTTCTACCGTTTCTAGATATCAAGAAATCTCCCACAATCAACCGAACCAACCATCAGTAAAACTTTTAGTCGCTTGCGTTGATGATAGTCCACAAGTTACTCAAACTTTAGAGAAATTTATCCGTGAACATGGGTATGATTTCATTGGGATTAATGATCCATTGCGAGCAAATGCCACCCTATTAAAAACTAAACCGGATTTAATTTTCCTCGACTTGATCATGCCCAATACCAATGGCTATGAACTTTGCACGCAACTGCGACGAGTCTCCAGCTTGAAAGAAATTCCAATTATCATTTTGACCGGAAAAGATGGATTAATTGACCGGATGCGAGCCAAGATGGTTGGGGCAACTCACTATCTCAGCAAGCCCGTTCAACGCACAACAATTTTAGAAGTTCTGCACAAATATTTATCTTATGCCAACACTCATCAAGTAAATACCAATTCCGGTTTTTCCTCTGGATAAACCTGACTTCAAATCAGTCTTGAAAATTTCAATTGCAAACTCATTATAAGGTAACCGAATCATGAAAAAAGCACTCATTGTTGAAGATTCCCAAACCGACTTACAAATTATGTCCTCCTATCTTGGTGAAAATGGCTTTGATGTCGTAAAAGCCACTAACCATGATGAAGCGCTTTCCCAAATTCAACAGCAACCCTTTAATGTCATTGTCTTAGATGTAGTTCTGCCGGATCGCAGCGGCTTTGAACTCTGTCGTCAACTCAAAGCAGAAGACGCCACTCGTCAAACCCCAATTATCATTTGCTCAACCAAAAATAGCGATATGGATAAGTTCTGGGGCATGAAACAAGGGGCGGATGCTTATCTCACCAAACCCGTTGATTCCGCAGAACTCGCCCGTACCCTCCAACAAGTTGTTAAGTAAGTTCATCCCTTAGAAAATCGTGGTTTCTTCCTCTTCTTCTCAGTTCAACCCTAGCGTATTGTTTCCGGTTGCCCATACAGAATCAACGGTAACCGAGCAATGCTTGCGTTTTCACCTTGTTCCAGAAACGACCGGTTTACTTCCGGTTTCTCAACTGAGTGAAGTTTTAAAGGTCAATACTCGTCAGATTGTTCCGATCCCGAAACTGCCATCTTTTGTGATGGGGGTTTATAACTGGCGCGGGGAAATGCTCTGGGTGGTTGACTTAGGGAATTTAGTGGGGCTAACGCCTCTGGCTGAACAGTCATTGGTCAGCCCCACCTTACCGTTACTCATCCTCAGAGGAACCGATCAAGACGGAAATCGCCAAATTCTCGGGTTAATCGTGAATCGGGTAGAAAGCTTGATTCGGATTAATCCCGATCAAATTCAGTCTCCTCCGGAATCCACCTTTACTGCCGAACTCGCTCGCGTTTTACGAGGCTATTGGTTAACCTCAGCCGGAGAAATGTTGATGGTGCTATCTGGGGCTGCCATTTTTAATCAAATGCCCCAACCTTCCTAATTCTTTATATTTTTCTTACCACACTATATCGTCATGACACAAACTTCTTCCGAAAAAGAACAACTGAATGGTAAAAACGGGAAAAGTCCTCAAACAGAGACTTCTAAAAAATCAGTGCCCGCGATCCCGCTTCAAGAACAATCGACTCAAGCCCAAAGTCAACGCAACCGTTCCTGGTGGCAAAAACTAAAAATCCATTGGAATAATATTAGTTTTCGTAATAAGTTAACCATTATTGTCATCGGGAGTGTTGCTGTTCCTGTTGTGACAGTAACGCAAGCTCATGTGAGTTTGACTCGTGCTAAATTACTCGATGACTTAGAACAACAATTAATCCTAAAATTACAAAGTTTAGAAGAACAGCTTACAGACGATTATGAAGAGTTAGCGGAAGAAGCAGCACTGATGGCAAAAAATGCTGTTACCACTAGCACGAATCTGAATGATCCTCAGCAAGCAGAGCAAGTCTTAAACAACGCGATCGAGCCGAATCCCAATGAAAGTTTTTATATCTTAACGAACCAACAAGGAGAGAGCGTCGCTCAGAAAATTTCCATTATTGATCAGGATTTTTCTCAATATCCTCCCCTCCCCAGCGGTAATAAAACCATTAATCAATATACCGAAAATACGGAACTGATCCGCCCAGTGAATAAAAATATTGGTATTAACCTCACTGACTTACCAATGGTGCAACAAGTGCTGGAAACGGGTCAGGGGAAAGCAGGGATTGAATTAATCAATAGCAGAACTTTAGAAAAGCTCGGATTAGCCGAGCAAGCCAGTATTGGCATTCGTGAGCAAAAACTTGAGGGCTTACCAGAAGCCAAACAACCGTTTCCTGAAGGAACGTATGATATAAATGAAGGGAAAATTGGGATGGCTTTAATGACTGTGCAGCCCATTATCCAAAATGGGCAAACTGTCGGAACTGTGATTCAAGCCCGTTTGCTCAACCGTGACTATGAAATTGTTGATTTAATTAAACAAGAAACAGGAGCAGAGACTGTTACTCTGTTTGCTCAAGATTGGCGCATTAGTACCAATGTTCCTTATGAGGATGGGGAAACGCGAGCCATTGGAACCCGAGTTTCTAGAGAGGTAGCAAGCACTGTTCTCAATCAAGGAGAAATCTTTATTGGGGAGGCTAATGTTGTTGATACAGCTTTCTTGAGTGCCTATAATCCCATTTATAACAGCGATGGCGAAGTCATTGGTATGACCTATGTTGGTGATCCACAAACAGAAGTTAATGCTGCTTTATTTCAAGCAAGTGTCATCAACTATGGGATTGGTTTGATTATTTTAGTCATTAGTGGTGGGGTTATTACAGTAATTTCTCGCAGTTTCTCAACTCCCATTCTCCGATTGTCAAACTTTGCGCAAAAAGTGGGAAGCGGGAACTATGGGCTGCGGATGGAAGGTACTGAAGATCGCGAAGATGAGATTGGGCAACTTTCTCAAAATTTAAACCGCATGGTCTCCAACTTAGAAGTCACCCAAGCCGAACTCCGTCGGGACGCTGCAGAAACGGGTTTCTTGGCCCGAGTTGCCAGTACGCCAGTGACGAGTGAAGAAGCCTTCCAAGAACTTGCCGATCAATCCTTAGCCGAAGCGAGAGCGTTAATGCAGGTTGATCGTTTGGTGATCTATCGCTTCCAAGAAGATGGCAGCGGCTATATTGCCAACGAATCTGTTATTGAAGGGTTAAAACCGGCTAAAGAACGGGAAATTAAAGACCCCTGTATTCCCGAAGAAATTCGTCAAGCCTATTTAGAGGGGCGAGTAGTTCCCACCCGCGATGTCTTCAATGCCGGATTCCATCCGGATCACTTGCAATTAATGAAAGATTTACAAATTCGCGCTAACTTAGTGGTGCCGATTATTGTGCGGGAAAGTCTCTACGGGTTACTGATTGCTCACAACTGCCATACCCCCTATGAGTGGCAAGAGCGAGAAATCAAATTTATGCAGCGGTTAGCATTAGAAATTGGGAGTTCGCAAGCTCGACTCAGTTTCTTAGAAGACCTGCAAAAAGCAGAAGAAGAACAACGGCAAGAGAAAGAAAAACTGCAACGCCGCGCCCTGGAATTACTGATGCAGGTCGATCCCATCAGTAAAGGGGATTTAACTATTAATGCCAGTGTAACCGACGATGAAATTGGTACGGTTGCGGACTCTTATAACTCGACGGTTGAAAACTTACGGAAAATTGTCGGACAGGTAAAAGAAGCCGCCCAAGCAGTGGGGGATACCACCACGAAAAACGAAACCGAAGTGCAAGCACTTTCTCAAGGGGCGTTAGAGCAATCGCGAGAAATTGAAGCTGCGCTCGATCGCATTGAAGCGATGACCCGCTCCATTAATGCGGTATCCGAAAGTGCCGCCGAAGCAGAAGGGGCGATTCAGAAATCGGCACAAACGGTAAAAGCCGGAGATGAAGCGATGAACCGGACTGTAGATGGGATTATGTCGATTCGGGAAACGGTGGCTGAAACGGCGAAAAAAGTAAAACGGTTAGGGGAATCCTCGCAGAAAATTTCTCAGGTGGTGAACCTGATTAGTAACTTTGCCGACCAGACGAACTTGCTGGCGTTAAACGCCTCCATTGAGGCTGCCCGTGCTGGTGAACAAGGACGAGGCTTCGCCGTGGTTGCGGATGAAGTCCGGGCGTTGGCACAACAGTCAGCAGATGCGACGGCGGAAATTTCTAACTTGGTTGACCAAATTCAAACGGAAACCAATGAGGTGGTCACGGCGATGGAACAAGGAACCCAACAGGTGGTCAGCGGGACGCAACTGGTGGAAGAAGCCCGTGGCAACTTGAACCAAATTACCGAAGTGTCCAACCAAATTAACGAATTGGTGGCAAAAATTGCTGAAGCCGCGAAAACACAATCGCTTGACTCGGAACAGGTGAACCAAACGATTAAAGATGTTGCCGCGATCGCGCAGCGAACCTCTGAAAGTGCAACCCAAGTATCCGACTCCTTTAAGGAACTGCTGAAAACGGCTCAAAACTTAGAACAGAACGTTGGACAGTTCAAAGTTGAATAAGACTGTCTCTCCCCCAATTCTGGGATAAAGAAACGGGGGAGAACACTTTAGAATCACTCATACCCTATCCCCAATTATTATGTCTCTTGATCCCCATATTCGCGACCAAGCCTATCATTTCTTTGTTGCTGAAGCCCCAGAACTCCTGCAAAATATCGAATCCGGCATTTTAACTCTCCGAGAAGAATACAGTACGGCCAAAGTGCATAGCATTATGCGGGCAGCACACTCGATTAAAGGAGGGGCAGCCGGCGTCGGGTTAGAAGGCATTAAAGCCATTGCCCATCGCTTAGAGGACATCTTTAAAGCACTTTACCACGCCGAAGATCAAATTACTCCTGAGTTTGAACGCAAGCTGCTGCAAGCCTACGACTGTTTACACCAACCCCTCAGCGAACAAATTGCCACTGGCAATTACGATGCCGAACAAGCCGTTGCCGAAGCGGAAGCCATTCTCACCGAGATTGAAAGCGACCTCGGGGAAGCCATGACCCAAGGGGACGATTTTATCCCGAGTTCAGAAGATTTAGGGGTGGATATGGTGTCCTCGATTTTTCAAGTGGATGTTCAAGAAGGATTGGAACGGTTGCAGAATGTGATCGCACATCCGGAACAATATGAAGTTGCCGGCGAAGTTCGAGCTGAAGCGGAAGTGTTTACTGGCTTAGCTGAAATTACTGGTTTATCCGGGTTTGGAGAAATTGCTCAGCGCGCGATTGAAGCCTTAGATGCTTGTCCTCAACAAGGTCTGGAGATTGCTCGGATTTTTATTAGAGATGTAGAAGCCGGACGTAATGCCTTTCTCAACGGCGATCGCAAGCGTGGCGGTGAACCGTCCCCTGAATTATTAGCTTACACTACTCCCGACGCAAGTGCTAGTGCCGATGAGGGGCTTGCAGAAACGGAAGACAGCGCGATTGCTGCTAGTGTTGATGACCTCTTTGGCGAAGACGAAACAGACAGCCCAGAAGCCCTTGTCAGCGCAGATGACTTATTTGCAGAAACCGGAGAAAACGCAATTCCTGCTAGTGCAGATGACCTTTTCGGCGAGGACGAAACAGACACAACAGAAACCCTTCTCAGCGCAGATGACTTATTGGCGGAAACCGAAGATAGCGCAATGGCTGCTAGTGCAGATGACCTCTTTGGCGAGGACGAAACAGACACGACAGAAGCCCTAGCCAGCACTGATGAGGAGAGCGAAACCGAAGCCACACCAGAATCTTTAGCAGAAGCCATGACTACCCTCAAACAAAACTTTGAGGAACTTCCGCTTGCTGATGATTTACCCACTCCCGCCAACGAACAACCAGCAGAACAGCCAACTCCAGTTAGTGCGCCCGCTTCTCCTGCTGCTGGATCAAAACCCTCCATCCGCGTAGAGGTGGAGCGTTTACAAACCATGGATAACCAGTTAGGAGAACTGGTGATTCAACGCAATAGCCTTGCCGTACAAAACGAACAACTGCAACGAGGGTTAAGAGAATTACTCAACCGCTTTTCTCGCTTTAAAAATTTAGTGGGACGCCTCGAAGAGTTTTCTGACAAAGAAATCATCAGTCAAAGCAACCAGCGCCCAGCCTCATTGCAGCCAACGACTGGCAATGAAAATGGCACTGCTGCCTTAAATTTAACCGGACAACCGGAGTCGGTTCTCGATCTCGACTTCGACAGTCTCGAACTGGATCAATATGGCGCTTTAAATGCCGTCTTACAAGAACTCTTGGAAGAAACGGCGCAAATTGAAGAATCCGTAGGAGACGTTTCGCTCTTTACTCAACAGTCCGAGCAAACCTTGTTAGGACAGCGTAAAATGTTGGAACAATTGCGGGATGAATTAATTTGGGCGCGGATGTTGCCGTTAAGTAATATTCTGGACCGCTTTCCACGCATCTTACGAGACTTTTCTCATCAATATCATAAACCAACCCGTTTGCAGTTGGAAGGAACGGGGGTTAGGGTCGATAAAAGCGTCTTAGAAAAACTCTATGATCCCCTCACGCACTTAATTCGCAATGCGTTTGATCATGGCATTGAAGCCACAGAAACTCGACAGAAGGCAGGTAAACCAGAAGAAGGAGAAATTGCCATTCGTGCCTATTATCAAGGGAATCAAACCGTAATCGAAGTGTCGGATGATGGCAGTGGGATTAACTTAGAACGCGTGAAAGCCAAAGCCCTGAATACTGGCTTATTAACTGAAGAACAACTGGCGAGAGCTTCTTCAGAACGATTATATAACCTGCTATTTGAATCCGGTTTTTCCACTGCGGTGCAAGTGAGTGATTTATCCGGACGTGGGGTGGGATTAGATGTGGTTCGCGAGCAAATTCGGGAGTTGAAAGGAACCATTAGTTTACGCTCTCAACCCGGAAAAGGAACTACTTTTACCCTCAATCTGCCCACCACCCAGTCCATGGCCAAATTATTAATTGGGTTGGTGGAAACGACCATCTGGGCGTTACCTTCAGATAATATTGAACAAATTTTAGTCCCGAGCGACCATCAGGTGAAGCAAACGGGAAAACAACGCTTTCTCTGGTGGCATGACCAAGCTTTACCCATTTATCATCTCAGTGACTTATTAGAGTATAACTGTCCTGTGCCGGCAGCATCTCCCGATTTAAAAGCCTTGGGCGCGATCGCGCGACCCCAAGAGCGTGCCTGTCCCCTACTCATTTTACGCCGCGGTGACCAATTTTTCCCCCTAGAGCTCGATCGGGTGATCACAGAACAAGAATTAGTGATTAAACCCTTTGGCAGTGCCATTGCAACACCCAATTATGTCTCCGGTTGTACGATTCTCGGGGATGGCAATATTGTTCCGGTGTTAGATAGTTTTGCCCTCTTAGAAGACGTGCAACAAACGCCGAAATCTTCGGTTATTCGCACCAGTGAAATGCAAGGGGTAGCGAGCCAAACGCCAACCCTTTTAATTGTGGATGACTCGGCGACCCAACGGCAAACTCTCACTCTGACCTTCCAACGCGCCGGGTATCAAGTGTTACAAGCAGGGGACGGACGGGAAGCGATTTCTGTTTTACAACGTCAACCTCAGACGAAAGCAGTAATTTGTGATATTGAAATGCCCAATCTCAATGGCTTTGAATTTCTCCGTTATCGCCGTCAAGATGACACTTTAAAACAGATTCCGGTGGTGATGTTAACCTCCCGCAGTAGCGATAAACATCGCAAATTATGCGAACACCTCGGTGCTGATAACTACTTCACCAAACCCTATCTTGAAAAAGAATTTATCTCTGCGATTGAAAGCTTATTGTAACCATGAAAACTGCTGAAACGACAACGAATACTCTCCGTGTAGTGACCTTCCCCGTGGGCGATTTAACCTTAGCCGTTCCCATTCAAGCGGTCTATCGGGTGCTATCGCAAATTCCCATTACCGGTAGTGGGGAACGAGGGGTCGGCGTTGCCCATCTCGAAGATTATGAATTAACCGTCTTTGATCTCGAATATAAACTGTTTACGGAACCTCGCCAAAGCGGTGTCGTCCACGCGCCCATTGGCAACCATGTCATTGTGGTGCAAAGCCAAGGGGAAGCCCTGGGTTTACTCGTCAAACAAGCCCCAACCTTAATGAATCTCCCGCGCGATCGCGTTCGGGTTTTACCGGCATCGTATCGCAAAACAGATACCCTTGGTTTTTGTTCCCATGTGGCTGTTTTACAAGAGGAGAAGGAAACGATAACTGTTTTTCTCTTGGATGTCGAACAGTTAATGCCAAATTAATTCATCGTCCTTTTTCCTTCAATGATGGGGGTGATTTCTGTTTTGAAACTTAACCACTGATTCAAGGCTTGAGAATTATTATCCGCTCCCTTTTCCAGTAAGATAACACCCTCTCTAAAATCAGTAATGCCATAGT
This sequence comes from uncultured Dactylococcopsis sp., assembly GCA_964493825.1. GTDB lineage: Bacteria > Cyanobacteriota > Cyanobacteriia > Cyanobacteriales > Rubidibacteraceae > Halothece. The sequence goes on along the minus strand of CAZBPR010000027.1, from coordinate 1,585 downwards.
CTCCCTGATTGGTCATCTCTTCAATCCGGTACGTCATTGACCGTAACCGGACTAAATCATCATCAAAGGCAACCTGATATTGTCGCAATCGCCATAAATCGGCTAAGGCATAGTCCACTGATTCCACATTTTCTTGATCATTGCGTAATTGCAATGCCGGAAAGCGAATAATTTCTCGTCGCCCAGATAAATGGGGAATAATATAGGTGGTTGTAGCCACACTCGCTTCTGGGGGAATTTTGTTCATCAAACGGTAAATATTCCCAGAGTGTTGCCATTGTTCCGGTAACGACACATAAACCCAAGGATCAACCGAGTCAGGAATCAGAAAATAAAAGGTGCGATTGGGATTCGAGGTCAGGGTAAAAAAGAGGGTCAGGCCAATGCAAACCATCCAAAAGCGACGAAAATTCCGCGAGAGGGGACGTGGGGTCAGAGTTTCTAGAGGCTGGTTAAACCGTAAAACGCCTTGTCCGCCCCACCATAAAATTGCCCCATAACACAGACCAGGGACCACTCCCATGGCATACCGGATCGTAATCGCCAGCACCGAAAAGCCTTTTCCTAAGAGGAGTTTTAACAAGGGAAACCCAGCAATCATCCAAGCCCCAGGCGCAACCGCCGGAATAAAAGCAAAGGGGAGAAGCTGTCCCAGTAAATACCGAATCGTGCGACCGACGGGGGTCACCAGTTCAATCACTAACAACCAGGGTTGGGTGACCATTGCCCAAATCACATCTAGGGTACTGGCTTCGTTGCCTTCCACATATTGTCCAAATCGCTCCAACATAAACCGTTTGGAAATATCTTCGGAAAAGAGGGGCATGATTAAATTCGTCAGAACCAGCAAATAGCCAAAGCTAACCGTACACACGATGATCCCAAGGCGCGGAAAGCGTCGGCTGAGTACCATATAAACCCCAATCCCAAACAGGGTAATGCCACTATCTTCGCGAACCGCTAAAATAAAAACGCTCAACAGGGCAAACAGCCACCACCAGCGTTTCTCCATTGCGAAGAGGAGGCTAAAGACAAAAAGGGGAATTTGGCTAATGTCGTGGAAGTTGGCAAGGGTGGGCGCAAGAATTGCATTCGCGGCGTAAAAGCTGACGCTGATTAACGTCGCCACGGTGTTATCAACATACTCTCGGGCGAGAAAATAGAGGACAATGCCTGCACTTGTGACAAAGATAACCTGTAGAACTGACAGGGTTGCTGGATTGGGAAAAAGCGCGTAAATGGGTAGCCAGAGTAATAGGGCGGGGGTAAAGTGTTGTCCGAGACGATGATAGGCAACATAGGGCACTTCGTCGTTGTGGACCACATTTGTGGAGAGTTGAGACGAGAGAGAACTTTGGAAGAAATTGCCGTGAATGCCATTCCAGAAGACTTGGTTAAAAATCCCTTGGTCATAAGACGAGTAAAACGTAAAGTGGCGATGCAGAATCAAAATTAGAGTAATCACAAAAAACGCGATCGCGCTCACAATAATTCCCTTCTTCTCCGTTGCCTGATTTAACGGAAACAGCATACCCCTCCTACCCAGACCTTTGTTGGTCTCTTTACAAACTTATTTTAGCCTTAT
>CAZBPR010000026.1:8661-27479 GCA_964493825.1 uncultured Dactylococcopsis sp. | reverse complement strand
CACCGGAAGTTAAACAACGCATTGAAGATTTAATTAATAGCAACAAAGTTTTTGTCTTTATGAAGGGGACAAAATTGATGCCCCAATGTGGCTTTTCTAATAATGTCGTACAAATTTTAAATGTGATGGGCGTGCCCTACGAAACCTACGATGTTTTAGATGATCCGGAAGTGCGTCAAGGGATTAAAGAATATTCCAACTGGCCTACCATTCCGCAAGTTTATCTGAATGGAGAATTTGTTGGCGGTTGTGACATTATGATTGAGCTGTATCAAAATAACGAATTGCAGCAAATGCTAGAAGTCGCACTGGCCTCTTAATTTTGACGAAATAAAACACCAACCTTGAGAAGAGTAACTAGTGATCGTATTCTGGTTGATGCCACTAGTTACTTTCTCGCAATTGACGATGGGAGAAGAAACAGCTAGTAAAAATCAGGTTCTGGTAAGACTTGTTCAAAATTCGATTGGTCGCGCAGGAATCTGATTGCTTCTTCTTCTAAACGGTTTAACTGATAGGGTTCGAGAACATTGGCTGAGCGCAAACCAGCGAGGTAACCATCAACATAGAGACGCAGTTCATTAAAACGATAACCGCGATGCCAATAATCAACCATCGCATCAGTCAAATGTTGGTAGTGACGAACGGCTTGAGAATCTTGGAGCATGGCTATAAAATGAACGTTAATACTAGGATTGTACCCCTATCTTATGCCAAAAATTAAGATAAAACCGTGAGGAGTGCCCCACGGTTAATTGATTTTCTAAAAATTGCTCATGGCATGGATTAGGATTGCCATTTTTGAGCAACAACTTCGGCCAGATCAACAACGCGCTGAGAGTAGCCCCATTCATTGTCGTACCAAGCAATTATTTTCACAAAGTCGCCATTCATTACCATCGTCAAGCTACCATCTACAATTGAGGAGGCATCGTTTCCACGATAGTCAGAGGAAACAAGCGGTAATTCTGTGTATTCAATGATCCCTTTCATTGAGCTGTTAGCTGCTTCATGCAAGACTTCATTGACCTGTTCCGCGATCGTCGGTTTTTCCACCTGAGCCACAAAATCAACCACAGACACGTTAGGAGTCGGAACCCGCATCGCAATGCCGCTTAATTTTCCTTCTAGTTCAGGAATAACCAGTGCAACTGCTTTAGCAGCACCAGTGCTGGTGGGAACGATATTAACGGCTGCTGCTCGAGCGCGACGAAGATCACGGTGGCTGGCATCAAGAATCCGTTGGTCTCCAGTATAACTATGGGTTGTGGTCATCATACCTTTGACAACGCCAAAGTTTTCATGAAGGACTTTCACCACAGGTGCTAGACAGTTGGTTGTACAACTGGCATTACTAACAACATTATGCTTATCGTGATTGTATTCTTCGTGGTTGACCCCAACAACATAGGTGCCAATATTTCCTCCCTTACCGGGGGCAGTAATTAATACCTTCTTCGCGCCAGCAGCAATGTGTTGAGCAGCTTTTTCTTCAGAAGTAAACACACCAGTAGACTCAATAACTAAGTCGATATTCCATGAATCCCAAGGTAAGTTCATGGGATTGCGATCAGAGCAACACTTGATGGTTTTTCCGTCTACTGTAATCGTATCTTCGTCATAGGTGATCTCGGCTTTGAGATTCCCTAACATAGAGTCGTACTTTAGCAAATGGGCATTGGTTTTGGGGTCAGAGGTATCGTTAAGACCAACAACTTCTAAACCTGTATTTTCACGTTCTAACCAGCACCGTAAAAAGTTGCGTCCAATGCGCCCGAATCCGTTAATGGCTACTCTAATCACTATCTATTCGCCCCCTTACTGAAGCTCAATAACATTAATTTATTCTTAACGACACTGATCATACCGTAAAGTCTGTACCATACAAAAGATTAACGGTCATTGGTTTTTAACAACGAAATTACTCTTTTTCAGAGGCCAACCATTATTATGGTCGAAAATAATAGATTTAAACTTGACAATGTCCTTCCTTTTTGTTTATATCTGAGTCGGAATTCTCGAAGGGAAACGAATGAAGAACAGATGAGATTGACTTAACTCTTTGATGGAAAGTTTCTTTGTTCACAAATCGTGTATGATGATTAATCAATCACTGAAGTGCTTTTATCTTCAGCGCAGTGATCAACATCTGCTTCGTTTCTCTTTTCACAATTGGTCAGTTGCTCATCACTGACCGTTTAAGTTTTCTAATGAAATAGATTGTCTTTTATCAAAACAATATCCCTTTGGGTGTGGTGTCTGAGGAAGTTTAATGAGTTGCTCAAATTCAGTCAATTTTAAGGGAAAGCCCTTTCATTTCATCGGTATTGGTGGCATTGGGATGTCAGCACTAGCCTATATTCTAGCCAAACGCCAGGTTCCGATTACTGGGTCAGATTTACGTTCTACTCATATTACCGACCGTCTCAGGGCAGTAGGGGCTCATATTTTTTCATCTCAAGATGGAAAAAATTTAGATTATTTTTTGTCTGCTGATTCTAAAATTCCGAACCAAAGTTCATTGCCACAGGTCATTTGTTCGACAGCAATTCATCCTGATAATAGTGAGTATCAAGCGGCTATGGCAAGGGGATGTCCGATTTTTCACCGTTCCGATGTGTTGGCGGGATTAGTAGCAGAATATGAGAGTATTGCTGTTGCGGGAACACACGGAAAAACAACGACGAGTAGTTTACTGGGTTATGTTCTGTTACAAGCAGGCGTTGATCCCACAGTGGTTGTCGGAGGGGAAGTTTCAGCGTGGGAAGGAAATGCTCGCGTTGGTCAAGGGCGTTATTTAGTGGCAGAAGCAGACGAGTCCGATGGTTCTCTCGTGAAGTTAACCCCTGCCATTGGCATTGTGACCAATATTGAATTGGATCATCCAGATCATTACCAGAGTTTATCGGCAGTCGTGGATATTTTTCAAACGTTTGCTCAACAAAGCCAGACTTTAGTGGGATGTATAGACTGTGAAACGGTACGAGAAACACTCCAACCAGAAATCACCTATAGTCTTAATCCGCAGCAAGGGGCGGACTATACTGTAACGGATGTTAACTATCATGGACAGGGCGCAACGGCAACTGTTTGGGAACACGGTAAAGCATTAGGACAAGTTCAGTTAAAGTTATTGGGCAGCCATAATTTAAGTAATGCCTTGGCCGTTATTGCCACTGCGCGAAAAATTGGGCTTGAGTTTGAGGTGATTGCGAGCGCGATCGCGCAATTTATGGGGGCCAAACGGCGGTTTGAAATTTATGGTGAAGAAAATGGGATTCTCTTTGTGGATGACTACGCGCATCATCCCAGTGAACTGGTGGCAACCCTCGCCGGCGCTAAATTACGAGTGGAGAATCAACAAGCACAACGTCTCGTTGCCATTTTTCAACCCCATCGCTACAGTCGAACCGCTGCTTTTTTACAAGAATTTGCCACTGCTTTCAAGGCTGCAGATTTAGTCGTTTTAACAGACATTTATAGTGCCGGAGAATCGCCCACTGATATTAATGGGGAACAATTAGCGCAACTAATGGTTCAACATCATCCAGATGTCATCTATCATGGCGATCTTTCTTCTCTCTCCGAACGCCTCCGAACCCTCTTGCGTCCGGGGGATATTGCACTGTTCCTCGGTGCCGGTAATCTCAATCAAATTATTCCTGAAACCATGGCTTGTGTAATCGCAAAAAAAGCAGCATGACTCTCTATCTTCCTGACACCAACTGTATCCTGCAATCGGACGTTTCCTTAGCGTCTTCTACCTCCTTACGCGTTGGCGGTACTGCTGAATGGTATGTCGCGCCCCAAAATACGGAACACCTGCAAGCAAGTCTGCAATGGGCCAAACAAGAACAGTTACCTGTTACTTTTTTGGGCGGCGGTTCTAATTTACTGATCAGTGATCGTGGCTTATCTGGTTTAGTGATTAGCGCTCGTTATTTTCGCAACTTAACCATTGACGAAGAAAGCGCAACCATTACTGCTGCCGCCGGAATGCCTTTAGCAACTGTGGCTTGGAAAGCAGCCAAACGGGGTTGGAGTGGTTTAGAGTGGGCAGTGGGCATTCCGGGAACCGTGGGGGGATCGGTGGTCATGAATGCTGGTGCACATGGGGCTTGTATGGGAGATGCGTTAGTCGAGATTGTTGTCGCAACTGCTGAAGGAAAGCTTGAACAGCTTACCCCTACTGACTTAGAGTTTCGTTATCGTACCTCTAACTTACAAAATCGTCCCCGTTGGGTTATGGAAGCAACCTTTCAACTCCATCCTGGGTATGCTAAAGAGGCAATTACTGCTCAAACTCGTGCCAACTTGAATCAACGGCGTAATAGTCAGCCCTATAATAAACCCAGTTGCGGCAGCGTTTTTCGTAATCCGAAAGACCAAGCAGCGGGCTGGCTCATTGAACAAACAGGATTAAAGGGCTATCAAGTGGGAGGAGCACAAGTGGCTCATCGCCACGCCAATTTTATCCTCAATTGTGGGCAAGCTACCGCTCAAGATATCTACAACGTGATTCAACACGTACAGGAAAAAGTCGAGCAGCAATGGTCAATTTTATTGCAACCAGAAGTTAAACTATTGGGTGAGTTTTAAAGTTAAATCATTGAGACATAGGTTGATTAATCATGACAGAAGGAAAAGGTTTTGGCTTCGGCTTAGGTAAAATGAAGGAATTACGGGATGCCTTTGCTAAAGCGCAGCAAGTGCAACAAGGGGCGCAAGAACTCCAAGAAGAATTGGAGCAAATGAATATTGAAGGGCAAAGCAGCGATGGTACAGTGAAAGTTGTAATGAGTGGCAACCAAGAACCCCGTAGTGTCGAAATTTCTCCAGAAGCGGCGGAGAAGGGGGCAGATGCGCTCTCAGAACTGGTGACAGAAGCGGTCAAAGATGCTTATAACAAATCCACTGAAACCATGCGCGAAAAAATGGAAGCCTTAACCAGTGGCTTACAACTCCCTGGCATGTAAACGTTGAAGGGAGAGTGTTGGAAAGGAAGATCAAATTGATCTAATGTTTTGATCGCTTTTTGACGCTCTCACCTAGTACTCTGTCAGTTTTGAAATGATGGGTTGATTTGGGAGAGGGGAGACAAGGGGGACAAGGGAGAAAAGATCAGCACACTCATCCCTCAAAACAAAATTGATCGCCCACTAGATTGATTAATTATCGGATCATTGCCAAGAGTTCTCCGACTAAAACAGCGAATCCAATGCTTAAACCAGTTGCCATTGCTGGTAAATTTGGCAGTAATCTCCAAGTTGTATACAGGAAAAAAGGAACGCCTGTTCTGACTATCCCAATAATCCTCTAATTGCTAAGCTAGTCACACCCGGCGCTGTGAAGAATCCTGCTGCTTGAGAAGGGTTGGTGATGCTGCTCACCCATGCCCCATCCCAACCTGAAAGCTCGCTATTTAATATTGGATCGAGAAGAATATAGGGAGTTGCAAGCAGAAGTTATTGCAATGCTTGAGACTTTCCGTAACCAGATTGAAAATGCTGTTTCACAGCAAGAGTATAAACAGTTTTTAGGTTAGCTTTACAGCCTTCTTGTCTTCTTTTAAACATCCCGCCATTATGTGACAGGATGATCCCTACCCGAATCAGCAACGCGATCGCGCTTTTAGATAAGATGGAAGGGCAGTATTGTAAACTTTTATGACAACAACAACCACTCCTTCCACTCAAACCCAACTTCCCCCGCTCATTCCCCGTTCACTGCTATTTGGTAATCCCAAACGAGCTCGTCCTCGTCTTTCTCCGGATGCCAAATACATGGCCTATATTGCCCCTGATGAGAAAGATGTTTTACAAGTCTGGGTACGAACCATTGGTCAAATTGATGACCGGCAAGTGACTCAAGATAAAAAACGCGGGATTCGGGCTTATTTTTGGACCTATAAACCGGATCAACTAATTTATCTACAAGATGCTGACGGTGATGAAAACTTCCACCTCTACGCGGTTGACCTCGCTAAGAACATTGTTCGCGATTTAACCCCCTTCCAAGGCGTGAAAGCGCAACCGATTGATCTCGATCCAGAAACTCCTGACGAAGTGTTAGTGGGGTTAAACTTGAATAATGCGCAAAAATTTGATGTTTATCGCATCAACTTGAATAATGGGGCGGTGGAATTTGATACTGATAACCCCGGCAATATTGTCAGTTGGACTGCAGATGCCCAATTTCAAGTGCGGGCTGCCGTTGCCGCTACTCCTGATGGGGGATCTGATTTACTGTATCGGGAGACGCCCGATCAAGACTGGGAACTGTTACGCCATTGGAGTGCAGACGATGAAGGCGGTGCCCTCAGCTTTTCTAAGGATGGTAAAACCCTTTATCTGGTTGGTTCCCATGAGGCAAATGCGCAACGGTTACTGTCTCTCAATTTAGAAAATCGAGAAGAAAGCGTTATTGCTGCGGATGAACAGTATGATGTGGGAGATGTTTTAATTCATCCTACCCAACGGCATATTGAAGCGGTCTCGTTTTATAAAGATAAAGAAGAATGGCAAGTTTTAGATGACGCGATCGCGCCAGATTTTCAAGTGCTGCGCCAACTCCGCGAGGGAGAATTTGGCATTGCCAGTCGAGATTTAGCCGATCAAAATTGGCTCGTCGCTTATATTACCGATGATGGACCCGTTTATTACTATCACTATCATCGCGACACCCAAAAAGCCGAATTTCTTTTTACCAATCAACCGGAATTAGAAGACCTGCCCTTAGCCAAAATGGAACCTATTGCTTATCAAGCGAGAGATGGCTTAACCATTCATGGCTATTTGACGACACCGATTGGGGTAGAAGCTCAACACTTACCCACTGTTTTATATGTTCATGGCGGTCCCTGGGCACGGGATACCTGGGGTTATAATCCAGCGGTGCAATGGTTGGCGAATCGCGGTTATGCGGTTTTACAGGTCAACTTCCGCGGATCAACCGGCTATGGTAAAGACTTCCTCAACGCTGGTAATCGCCAGTGGGGCGGTACGATGCACAATGACCTTATTGATGCAGTGGAATGGTTAAAACACAAAGGCATTGCTGACCCGAATCGCATTGCCATTATGGGCGGTTCTTATGGCGGATACGCCACCTTAGCAGGATTGACGTTTACCCCAGATGTTTTTGCTTGTGGCGTTGATATTGTCGGACCGTCTAACTTAATTACCCTCATCAACAGTGTTCCTCCCTACTGGAAACCAATGATGTCCATGTTTGCCCATCGGGTCGGGGATATTGCAACAGAAGAAGACTTTTTGCGGTCTTGTTCGCCCTTGTTCTACGCCGATCAAATTAAAAAGCCTTTACTGATTGGTCAAGGGGCTAATGATCCGCGGGTGAAACAAGCCGAAAGCGAGCAAATTGTTGCGGAAATGCGAGAAAAAGGCAAACCTGTGCAATATGCGCTTTATACTGATGAAGGACATGGCTTTGCTCGTCCTGAGAACCGAATGCACTTCTACGCGATCGCGGAAAACTTTTTAGCCGAATATCTAGACGGTCGTGCCGAAGCCGTCGGAGAAATTGAAGGACACTCTGGCATTGTTAGCTAGTCGGTTGTGATCCCAACTCTCCTGTGGAGAAACGGTGATTCTTCGCCACGCTTTGCCAAAATCTTCCCCTTGTCAGTTATTATGGTTAACAGAAGAATCATAAAAAAAATCTTTAAAGCGAGAGGTGAAGATAAGTTATGGATTGGCGAATCGTGATTGTGCTTGCTCCTGTAATCTTAGCTGCGAGTTGGGCTTTATTTAATATTGGTGCAGCAGCCATTAGACAAGCACAAGATTTTCTGAATAATCAAAATACTTAACCGTATTCAGTGAATAAAAAAGTCGTTGTTTCTTGAAAGAGACAGCGACTTTTTAATGTGGTTATGAGTTCCCGGTGCCCCCTCCACCCAATACAAGAGGGGGCAAAATTGAACTACTAGATGTTGACGGCTTCAACGCCTTGTTCTTGATCAATGAAGTCTTGGACGCGTTGTCGATATTCTCGCAGCGTGTTATCAACCCACTCGCGATCGTCGCCATTGGCAAAAATATGAACCAAGGGCTCGCCCGCATCAGGGAGTACCAAGACCCAATCATCATTTTGGGGATTGATCACTTTGACCCCATCAATTAATTCCAACTGATCCGTGGGATGAGTTTCTACTAAATAGCGCATTAATGCTCCTTTCACGGTCCAAGGACACCGCATGGTGTAGGATTTATGACAAACTCGGGGCAACTCAGTGCGAATTTCAGCTAGAGAACGCTCCTGTACTGTCAACATTTCAATCAGTTTGGCAATACAGAACATGGCATCAAAGCCGGGATGCAATTCTGGGAAAATAAACCCAGTTTCCCCACTTCCCCCCAAGACGACATTTGAGTTTTCTTGACAGGCTTCCATGAGAGCAGTCGGACTGGCTTTGGTGCGAATTACTTTTCCATCATGACGGCGGACAATCTGTTCGACCGCACTCGAGGCATGAACGGGCACAACAACCATACTGCGAGGATGAGCGGTCATCATCATATTCACCATCAACGCTGTGAGAATTTCACCGCGAATGGGTAAACCCGCTTCATCCACTAAAATCAGTTGTTCCCCATTGGCAGCCACTTGGACCCCCATATTTGCTTTTAAGGCTTCTACCACTTGACCCAGTTCATTGAGTAAGGTTTCTCGTTCCTCATTGGATAAAGCCGTTTGGCTAAGACTCGCATTTAAAACCACCGCATCGCAGCCAAATTTACCTAAAAGCAAGGGTAAAACAGCCCCCGAAACCGCATAGGCATAATCGATGACCACTTTTGCCCGACTATTATTCACTGCTTGGACATTGAGGTGTTTTTCAAAGCTCTGACTATAGACATCTAAGGCTTGCGTCGGATAGAAAACTTCGCCAATTTCGGGAATTTGAGCCCGTCGTAAATCTTCCTTAAAGTAAGCCCCTTCAATTTTCTTTTCTTTAGCTTTAGAGATATTAATCCCTTGCTCATCCACAAACTCAATCAGAAGATGATCATGGCGACTCGGGTGTAAACGCACATGAATGCCGCCGACAACGGAAAGGGTGGGAATCGTCGTCCGGGTAATGGGGAGGGCTGTCGCTTCTAAGTTTTGAACATCAACCCCGGTTGACATCAAGCCGGAAACAAGAGATCGCGTTACCATCCGGGAAACACTACGTTGATCGCGAGAGACACTAACCGTTGCTCCCCGTTTTAAGGTTGAGCCATAAGCTGCCCCTAACTTGACAGCAAATTCAGGAGTAATGTCAATATTAGCAATGCCCGTGACCCCTTGCTGTCCAAATAAATTCCGTTGCGCCATATTACCCCAAATTAGGTTAATATTTAGGGTTGCACCTGACTCAATTTGTTTACTGGGCCAGACTCTTACCCCTTGGCTGATTTGGGCTTCTTCGCCGACAGTACATAACGCTCCTAGGGTGACGCCTTCTTGGATATAGGCTCGTCGATCCACTCTGACTCCTCTGGAAATGGAGCAAGCCCAAATGTGTGCTTGTTCACCAATAATTACACCATTCCAAAGAATAGGGCTTTTGAGATCTGCTTCGGCACCAATGGTTACATTATCCCCAATGACGGTCCCTGCTTCGATATTGACTCGCGGTCCAATTCGACAATTATGACCGATGAGAACGGGCGGTTGAATGTTGGCACTGGGGTCAATCACCGTATTTTCTCCAACCCAAAGCCCTGGCGATTGTTCCTCATAAGCAAAATCAATCTTCACTTTTTGATGGAGTGCATCGTACTGAGACTCTCGATAGGCTTCTAAGTGCCCAACATCACACCAATAATCATCAGCAACATAGCCATACATCGGTTCCCCTTTTTCTAGCAGCAGGGGAAAGAGGTCTTTTGAGAAATCACATTCCTCATTTTTAGGCAAATACTTTAAAACTTCTGGTTCTAGAATATAAGTTCCTGTATTAACAGTGTCAGAAAAAATTTCACTACTCGACGGTTTTTCTAAAAAGCGTTGAATCCGATTTTCTTTATCAGTAATAACGACCCCAAATTCAACTGGGTTGGGAACACGCGATAAAATTAATGTTGCTTTCGATTGATGCTGTTTATGGAAGTCGATCGCTTCGGAAAGGTCAAAGTCAGTCATGGTATCGCCACTGATGACCAAGAAGGTGTCGTCATCGAGGAATTCTTCCACATGTTTGACACAACCGGCAGTGCCCAAAGGTTGGTCTTCTTCCACCGAATATTCCATGTGTATTCCAAATTCACTACCATCCCCAAAATAGTCGCGCATTACATCAGGAAGATAGTGTAAGGTCGCGATCACTTCATGAATATTGTGGCGTTTGAGTAAATTGATGATATGTTCTGCCATGGGGCGGTTAAGAACCGGTACCATCGGTTTGGGCAGGTCACAGGTTAAGGGTCGCAGTCTAGTGCCAGACCCTCCAGCCATCAGTACTGCACGCATAAAACCTCCTTGAGATTACGAAAAAAAGTTAAGGGAGTTGAGAGACAATCAGTTCTGTTTTTCCCTTAGGGTTAAGGATCAGCTTAGAAATAATACCTTGTTAAAGTTGTTTTCTCATCTTCCTTGTGCAATATTTTCTCTGATTAGTGCTAATTAAGGAACATTTGAGTTAACACACAATTGAGAATGAGTTCGCGAAGATTGGTCAAAACTTGGAAATCCCAGAACAGATCGATCTTAACTGTAGTAACTGATAAGTAACAAATTATGGCACAATTGAGTTAAAGAATTGTTTCATTATTGACCGATTATTCATTGAGATTAATTAAATTATGGCTGGAAAAGTTAAAAAAGGAGCTTTAGTACGGGTGGTTCGCGAAAAGCTTGAGAATAGTTTGGAAGCAATGGCAAGTGATAACCGCTTTCCTTCCTATTTATTTGAAAGTAAGGGAGAAATTTTAGAGACAGAAGGGGATTATGCTTTTGTTAAATTTTATGTCGCTACTCCCGGCGTTTGGCTCCGTCTTGACCAACTCGAAGCAGTAGATTAATTCGAATCTTCCCCTCGCCGGGAGGGGATTTTTTGTCCCGAAAAATAAGTCAAATGGCGATTATTAAGAAGCTGACGGGTTCATTGATGAACTATTGGTTAAAAAATGTTAAGTGTTTCCTCATTCAGTGACTCAATCCCAGTTGATAGACCGCGCGATCGCTGCCAACAACTGAAAGTTTCCAACTGAAAACTTTTCTCAGATAGAGCCTTTACTATTATAGAGTATAGAAGCGAGCTAGATGCTGGTATTGAACACTCTTTTGGTCGTGGGATGATTTCGCCTTTGTGGCATCATGGATCACTGAAGAGGATTTCATCAAAATCCGCCTCACAATCTAAAACTAAAAAACACTTTTGCTAGGCTAAAACTGAGCGGTCTTTATTGATAGATCAGTAAAAGAAAGTTAAGTTTTTTTTGAGGCTCTTTCTCTTTTTAAGAGAGTGTGAATTCAAAATAAAAAATAATGAAAGAAAACAATGAGTATCACTTGTCACCAATTAATTGAACGTCACGCTGATAGCTGGAAACAAGCAACTATTCATCCCTTTTTACAAGCTTGTCAGTCAGGAGAAATTCAACCCAAACAGTTTAATACTTGGTTGATTCAAGATTATCTTTTTGTGATTGAATTTACCCGTTTACTCGCCAAAACTTTAGGGAATGCCCCGGCAGAACATTTTGATGTGTTGTTAGGGGGATTAAGTGCCATTAAAGACGAGTTGAATTGGTTTCAAGTTAAAGCCAAAGAACGAAACCTTAATTTAACTGTCGAGAAACAGCAAACTTGTCAGGCTTACTGTGAGTATATGCAGAAAGTAGGGGAAATGTCGTATCCTGTGCAAGCAACCGTTATTTGGGCGATTGAGCTAGCCTATAATCAGGCTTGGCAACAGCCAGGGGCAATGGTTCCCCCCTACAATGAATTTGCGGAACGTTGGGGCAATACTGGCTTTACGGAATATGTTAAGCAATTGGAAAAACAAGCGAATCAAGCCCTTGCTGAAGTGGATCAAGAAACCAGTAAATATTTGGAATCTGCGTTTGTCAAAATTGCTAGTTTAGAGAAGGATTTTTGGCAAATGGCATATAATAATTAGTCGTTAGTCATTAGTCATTGGTCATTAGTCATTAGTTGTTTTAATTAAGAGCAAAAAATGCAAGCACTGAGTTGGGAAGAATTAGCAGCCCGGACAAATTTTGAAATTGATCGCATTAATGGACCGACTAATGCTCAATCACGGTTACGTTTATTTGGGCAAAATGAATCGGAGGTGCGAGTTACGTTATATCGCGATCATCATGCCTGGTGTCCTTACTGTCAAAAGATTTGGTTATGGTTAGAAGAAAAGCAAATTCCCTATCGTGTGGAAAAGGTCACGATGTTTTGTTATGGGGAAAAAGAACCTTGGTATAAGCGGATTGTTCCTTCAGGGATGTTACCAGCGTTGAAACTTGATGATCGTTTGCTGACGGAAAGTGATGATATTTTAAGCCGACTTGAGCAGACGTTTGGGACGCTGGGTTATAGTATGAATGATCCCAGCAGTATTGCCCTACGGAAGTTAGAACGACTGCTGTTTCGGGCGTGGTGTAGTTGGTTATGTGTTCCTGCGCGATCGCGCCGTGAAGACCATCGCAACCGCCAACAGTTTACGGATGTGGTCGCCCAAGTTGAGGATGCGCTACAACAAACCTCAGGTCCTTATTTTCGAGAAACCTTTAGCATGATTGACATTATTTTTACGTCCTTTCTGGAACGGATGAACGCCAGCTTGTTCTATTACAAAGGGTACTCGCTACGGGAAGAAAACCCTCAATTGGGCTTATGGTTTGATGGGATGGAACAGCGATTCACCTATCGGGGAACCCAAAGTGATTTTCATACCCATGTCCATGATTTACCCCCACAAATGGGTGGTTGTTATGGTAATGACGAAGCACAAACGAAACTCAATCAAGCGCGGGTGGATCAAGGTCCTTGGTTCGGTTTACCAGACGCAATGTATCCTGAACCCGAAACCTCGCGAGAAGAAGCGCTACATCGGGTTCTAAAGCATCGCGAAAATTTGTTGAAAGTGAACCCGGCTTCAGAAGACTTATTTGAGAAAGCCTTACGCTGTGCCTTAACCAATTTGATTACTGGTGAAGTGTGTTCTCCTCCTGCTGGATCAGCATCTGCATTAAGATATTTGCGCGATCGTGTGAGTGTTCCTAGAGATATGTCTATTTATGCAGCAAAACGACTGCGAGAAGCCCTAGAAAACACCGCCAGCTTAGCCGGAGACGAACAAGGAACCCCCATTCCAGTTAGACATCGGCGCGATCAAGATCCCGCTAATTTCGCAAAAGTTGGATAGCCGTGGCTGTTTTTGTTTGTCAGCGCTATCACCTTGAATTGTTACTTCAGAATCAAAGGCAACTGTTCTGACGCTTACTCTGATTGATCTTGCTCTTTTTCCCCTGAGGG
Source organism: uncultured Dactylococcopsis sp. (assembly GCA_964493825.1). GTDB lineage: Bacteria > Cyanobacteriota > Cyanobacteriia > Cyanobacteriales > Rubidibacteraceae > Halothece. The sequence continues at coordinate 13,982 of CAZBPR010000026.1, read as the reverse complement.
AATAGACCGAATTAAAGTGGAGTTGGTATTCGATTGTAAATGGAGTAAATAACTGCTGACTGCAATTAAGAGCACAGCAATAGCAAAAAAAAGGAGATCGAGAGTGGTTGTAATCTCCATTGAAAGTGCTTTTTTAAAAAAGCTAATCACCATCACCATAATGATCACTTGTAAGATTTTATGCTTCAATTGATCTAAGTTTTCTATTTGTAAAATCTTCACTTCTTGAAACTGGAAGCGCACATCAATTTCTGAGATAAATAATTCATAAATCCCAAAACTAAAAATTAATAAAACAATGCCAATTAAATAATGATCAATACCACCCACGACTTTGGTAATGACTTCAATAAAGGCACCATCAGTTTGATAGTCTGCTTGGAAGCTATATAGAATGCCTTCAACTACTTCTAAACTCCCAATTACAAAAAAATTCAGCGTACTTAATAAGCCAAAAAGAACAGGAATCAGAGCAAATAAACGAAACTTCCAGAGACATAGCTCGAAATAGGCTTCAATCTTTTTGGGATTAAACATGATGGGTCATTAGCCATTAGTCATTAGTCATAAATCAAAAGTTGGGTTCTACACAGTGCGACCCAACCTGAGATCAGTTTAAGCAGTGGTTTCAGTTTCGAGGGAGGCTAAAGGATCTGAAATTTCTTCGGAAGGCGCTTGAAAACTTCCGGTTAAGACAAATTCTAAGCGTAACTTTAACCAATTAATGAAGTTAACATCCGTGGAAATAACGGCAACAGAAGGCTGGGGACATTTTTCTTTAACTGACTTGAAACTCGGCGCTTCCAAAAATGCCGGTTGTTTGACTAACCAAAAGTCAATCTCTTTGTTATGTTCTTTGTAGTAACGATACCGTTCTTCTAAGACTTCTTGGAACGGTTCTTCTTCTAAAAGGAATTTTTGACTGGCTAAAACGTAGTAATAAGTTTGCATCGTTTCCTTACTGTTTGATGAGTGACTTCATTTCACGAACGGCTCGTTCTAATCCTACCAAGACCGCCCGACTAATGATACTATGACCGATGTTAAGTTCTTCCATACCAGGAATTGCCGCAACCGGGGCAACATTATAATACGTTAATCCATGTCCGGCGTTAACTCGTAAGCCCAGAGAGAGGGCGCGATCGCTGCTTTGTTTTAAATGGGCTAATTCTGCTTCCCGCGTCTGTTCTGTTTTCGCTTCGGCGTATCTTCCCGTATGGAGTTCAATCAATTTTGCCCCCGTATTGGCGGCGGCTTGAATTTGCGTCGCATCAGGATCAATAAACCAACTCACCGGAATTCCTGCACCTTGTAATTGTTCGACTAGCTGTGTCATTCGGGATAAATCCCCCACAACATCTAAGCCCCCTTCGGTGGTGACTTCTTCTCGTTTTTCGGGGACAATCGTTACATAATCTGGCTTAATCTCTAAGGCAATGGCAACCATTTCTTCAGTTGGTGCCATTTCTAAGTTTAAATGAGATTGTACTGTTTCTCGCAACAGACGAACATCGCGATCTTGAATGTGGCGGCGATCTTCTCGTAAATGCACGGTAATGCCATCCGCACCGCCGAGTTCAGCTAATACAGCAGCAGCAACCGGATCCGGTTCGATCGTACGTCGCGCTTGTCGAATGGTGGCAATATGGTCAATATTCACCCCGAGGGTTACGGGGGGTTGTGGCTGAGTCATATTTGACAGAGATGAAAATAATAAGCCCAATCCAAGATAACATCTTCAGTGCCTCGAATCGCGGAAAAAGGTAGCATGGGCTTCCGGATTTCGGATAAAATCACCTCAAGAAGCATTACGAGGAGAAAGGATGAGTAATCGACCACTCGGCGTGGCAGTTGTAGGAACAGGCTTTGGACAAAAAGTCCATATTCCCGTGTTTCAGATTCATGAAGAAACCAAACCGGTTGCAGTCTATAATCCTAGCTTAGATAAAGCCCGCGCGATCGCGCAAGAAAACGAAATTCCCCACGCCAGTAATCAACTCGATACCATTCTCTCTCTCCCTGATGTGGATGCTGTGAGTATTTCCACACCGCCCTTTTTACACTACGATATGGCAAAAGCGGTTCTCAACGCTGGGAAGCATCTTCTTCTCGAAAAACCCTTGAACCTAAACGCCGCAGAAACCCGTGAACTCTATCACTTAGCAGATAAAAAAGGGGTTGTCGCTGCCAGCGACTTTGAATTTCGCTGTGTTCCTGAATGGCAACTTCTAGCAGAGTATTTACAAAATGGTTATGTGGGGAAAAAGCGACTAGTAAAAATTGACTGGGTGTTAGGCAGACGGGCGAATCCCGAAGGCGGCTGGAGTTGGTATGCTCAAAAAGAGAAAGGAGGCGGTGCTTTAGGGGCAGTTGGCTCTCATGCCTTTGATTATATTAACTGGTTATTCGGCGGCGTCAATCGGCTATGTGCGGTATTATCCACAGCGATTCCTGAACGTCGCGATCCGAAGGAAGATGGAAAACTCAAGCCCGTCGATTCCGATGATACCTGCTTATTAATGCTAGAGTTAGCGGATGGCACCCCCTGTCAGTTAACCATTAGTTCGGTCGCGTATCAAGGGCGCGGACATTGGCTGGAAATTTACGGCGATCGCGCCACCGTCGTCCTCGGGAGTGGTAACCTAAAAGATTATATCCATGGTTTCCGGATGTTAGCTGCACCCGCAGGAGAAGAGCTTTCCGAAGTATTTATTCCCCAACATCTCAGTTTCCCCAAAGTTTATCAGGAAGGGCGCATTGCACCGGTTCTCCGCTTAGTCGATCATTGGGTAAAAGCGATTCAAACCCGACAGCCCATGGTTCCCTCCTTGCGAGAAGGAGTCTATTCCCAGTTACTGATGGATTTAACTCATCAATCTCATGAACAAAAGCGTTGGGTGGATGTCCCTAATTTTGACGCGTTTTTAGGGCGGTAGCACCTCCGATGAAGACGATTGTCTACCAAAGTGTCTGTCCGGATCAAATCCCGGATTGGATACAAACTTGTTTAGAAAGTGTTCGGGCTTGGTGTAATCAGCAAAACTATGACTATACATTAATTGGCGATGAAATTTTTTCCCTTATTCCTCGCTGGTATTGGGAAAAAACCTGCCATCAGAAAGTCATTGCAACGGATTTAGGCAGACTTTTACTCGCCAAACAATTTCTCCAAAATGGTTATGAACGCACGATTTGGTTGGATGCCGATGTCTTAATTTTTGCTCCAGAATTATTAACCATTCCGATTACTCAAGAGTATGCCTTTGGCAAAGAAGTCTGGGTGCAATATAAAAATAACCAACTGAAAGCTTATCCAAAAGTTCACAATGCAGTTTCTGTTTTTTGTCAGGGAAATAGCTTTTTAGACTTTTATATCCACGCTTGTCAGCGCATTATTAATAACTTTCAAGGGACACAAATGGTTCCGCAATTGGTAGGACCAAAATTCCTCAGTCTCCTTCATAATACCCTGCAGTTACCTTTGATTGAAGAGATTGCGATGTTGAGTCCTCTCGTATTACAAGATATCTTCAATGGTGGCGGAGAAGCCTTGAAACTGCTTCAAAATAGTCAAAAAAGTCTGATGTATGCAGCCAATTTAAGTGCTTCTTGTGTCGGCAAAGAAGAAGGATTAAGTGAAGCAAGTTATCAACGACTAACAGCAATTCTTCTTAATTATAAAACTGGTTTATGAAGCGGATACTGCCTATCATCCTTAGCTTTTACTAAAACTGTATGGTATTTCTTATCAAGAGACAGTAAAATCATAAAAGGCGAAAAGAATACCTATAAATTATCTTTGAAGAAATTTTAAAAGATCTAATTTTTCTTGATTGGAATAACAACTTGTTTGCAGTTTGCATTCAATGATTTAGAGGATATCAGAAAGATGTCGCAATACGAGAGAGATGGATTTAGTTTACAAAAGTCTCCGAGAACATTAGAAATTGGGCGTACTAGTGGTAATCCACAGCGTTCATTTCTTTGGTTTGTCGTTGTGATCTTAGTGTTCATCAGCCTATTTGCTGGTCCCGGCATCCTTTTGTTAGGCGCTGTTTTCATAGCCAGTGTGTTTTTTCAAGACAAAGTACTTGCAGGATGGAACGCAATTGATGGGATACGTTTTGAATTAGATCACTTCATCGTTCGTCGTTGTGGAATGTTGTTTGATCAGGAGCAAGAAGGAGGTAGTATTGCAGAAGTCAGAGACGTCTATCCTGAGAAGGATCGGATGAGAATTCAACGATCAGGAGTCATCACGATTTGGAGAATTGTGATTGTTGCCAGGAAAACATATCGAATGGAAGTCTATCAAAGAACTTGTCGGAATCCTGAAGAAACTTGTGCTTGGCTGGTTGGAGAAATTCGGGCTTGGCTGAAACAAAACAGACTCAGGAATTAAGTCAGACATCATACCTGGCATCAGGAAATGCTTTTTGCAGTGCGGGAAAGAAGGGAGAAGGATCTCTATCTTGGAGAGGATTTGCCCCTTTCAGGTTAAATTGATTCCAGCGAAAGGGGGCTTTTTGGGCGGCAGATAACCAGAGTAAGCGTTTTGCCCGCGTGATCGCAACATAAAAAAGACGATATTCTTCTGCGGTTTGCAATTCTCCGGCTTTTTGCCAGGCAGTTGTGGGTTTATCGAGGGTAATCGCTTCTCCTCGATATTCACTGTGGACAATTTCGCGAATGCGCGATCGCGCTACTTCCGATAAGGTAAAGTCCCCGAGAAATTTGTGTGGGGTCGGCACGCGCAGTTGACCCGGCAGATTATCTTTGTGGAGAAAGGGGATAAACACATAGTCCCAATCCAGTCCTTTGGCTTTGTGCATGGTGATAATCGTGACCTGTTTCGGTTTCACGTATTGGTCATCACTGTCTTCTTCGATGCCCATAAATTGTTCCGTGTTGATGATGGCGCTAAGGGCAGCAATAATTTCCACCACAGAACTGCGTCCTTGGGTTTCTTGACGCACCCGTTCCGCTAATTTTTGCACCGTTGCCAGTTCAGAAGCTTGATAGTTGAGGGTTAACCCGAGAAAGGAAATCAGTTGGTAACTGGGGAGTTCAATGCGGGCTTTGAGGAGACTGCGACAATAATGGGCGGCTTTTTTTGCGGCTTCCGTTTGAGGTGGATCGAGAGGACTGGGATAGAGGAATTGTTCGGGGTAAGTGGCAAGGGCGTTGAGGTCTTGTTTGGGAATTAAACTCCGTTTCGTTAAGACTTCCAAGGTTGCTTTTGTGTACTCACCCGAATGAGGACGATTGAGAAATTGGAGGAGACTTAAAATTTCATTGGGAATTTGCGAAGACCGATCGGT
>CAZBPR010000026.1:0-8651 GCA_964493825.1 uncultured Dactylococcopsis sp. | reverse complement strand
TCATGGTCACGTTGGAGATCCATTAAACTTTCAGCAAGAAAGGTTCCTTGTCGGTTGTTGCGGACTAAAATAGCTGCATTGTGTTCAGGATTATGGGTGAGTAAAGTTTTTACGCGATCGCGCACTCGGGCAACCGTTTCATAAATATCCTTGGGCGTATGAAGTTCTAAGCCCTGATCAGTTGGAGAGGGATTGGCATCCGGTTGGGGGTCATCAGCAGCAACGGGTTGGATATCTTGCACGCGAAACGGGATTTCTTGCGGATGATTCTGGTTCCCCCAACGTAGAAAATAGTTGGCAACGTCAATAATAATTTGGCTACTGCGTCCCGCTTCATCCATTTCTGCCAGGCGGTTTTCGGTGGCACAGGTTTCGCAAAACTGACGGAAATAAATGGGGTCAGCCGGAGTGAAGGTAGAATTAATGGCTTGATTGGGATCCCCCACTCGCACCAGATTAGGTGGGTTTTCGGGATGCTTAATTTTAGTGGCAAGAGTTTCTAAGAGTTTGGCTTGTAACGGGCTAGAGTCTTGGGCTTCGTCTTCAAATACTCCATAGATTTGCCCTTGTAGTTGTTCTGCAACCACCGGTGATTCCAGCACCCGTAACGCACCGAGAATCATATCATTGTAGTCGATTAAACTGCGAGTCCTCGCCAACTCGGTATAAATTTCATATAACCCTGCGGTCACCCCTAAAATATTGTATTCATCCTGATTTTGCCAACTCAGTTCCCATAAAGCCCCTGCTGATAATCCTGAACTTTTTGCTTCTTGGACGGCAGTTTGGGTTAATTTCGGCAACACTTCCGTTCGTAATACCGACTGACGGCGCAACCTTTCTGTTTCTTCCCCATCAAACGCCACCCCCTCCAACAAGGTCTTGTATTCGTTGGGATAACGCATCAGCCACGTTTCTACTGTATCTTTTATCAAGCGATGATTTTGGGTGGGACTGACTAAGGTCGTGGTTTCGGGGTTTAATCCTGATAAATTGGGATAACGAGAAGCAATATTGAGGGCAAGTCCGTGTAAGGTTTGTACCGTGAACCCCATGGGAGGATAGCCCAGTGCTTTGAGATTCGCACTAATTTTGGTTTTGATACTAGCAGCAGCAGAACGCGTAAACGTAACCACAATTAACTGTCGTCTCGGATTCAAATTGTGTCGGACAATCGCGATCGCGGCACCAATGGCCATTCCAGTTGATTTTCCGGAACCGGGAACCGCAGACACAGCCAGTTTTCCGTTTTCCCAGTCAGCTAAAGGCTGTTGTCCGGCGCGTAACCGATTTCTCAATGCAGTTAATTGCTCATTCATTTATCAAAAGTTCTAATTTAGCGATTCAGTAATTTAACATCAATTCGGAAATCAAATTTAATTGAGTTGCTCTCGATTAAAGTTGAAAAGAAAAGCATTGATGTTTTCTCAATTGCTCCCGTTTTTTACGCATAATTGCTGAAAAGTTAAGAACATCCTCAATATTTCCGCTGCAATTGTTCTCTGAAATCTCTTTAAAATTGATCAATAGAAATCACTCTATCTCATCAATATAAGATTCCGTTTCTCAATTTGCACTCAGCCCTTGCCCACAAAACTGTAAGATCAATTTAATAATGATGCTAAAACAACAAGAAAGGATTAAATTATAATGACAGTTGCTAGCGCAATTCCAGCATTTTGTCAAGGAATTCAATATTTTGCCGAACAACTTCCTGATTTTGAAACTTATGGAAAAGATCCTGCCATTAGTGAGGGAGCAACTCAAATTGCATCGCCTAGCGATGCCAAGGCAGTTTATCAAACCCTACTCGCTGCGGATGCGCTGCGTTATTTAACCTTACAAATCACAGCCTCAAAAGCCTCTGGGCATCCGGGGGGATTTGCCAGTGTTGCTGAGGGCATTGCTGCGCTGATGATGCTCGGTCACAAACATATTATTACAGAAGTAGGACACCATGCCCCGGGATTTTACAGCAATATGTTCCTGGATCGCTCTTTAGAAGACATGGACATTCAGAATGTTCAACAATTGCGCGATCGGTTCCGGGAACACAAAGGATTACTGGGACACCTTTCCGGTCAAATTCCGGGTCTCCTCAACCCCGCAGGACCGCTGGGGCAAGGTCAACACTTTGCGATGGCAGGGGCACGGCTGCATCGTGATGTCCTCTTCCCAGTCACCATTGGCGATGGTGGCATTGGCGAACCCTATGTCATGAGCAGTATGGCACACTTCCACACAGCCTATCCCGATGTCACCAACTTCCTGCCGATTCTAGTTTGGAACGGCTACTCCCAAGAACACCACAGCATGGTATCAACCAAGCCCAACCAAGAAATGATCGAATATTGGGAGGGGAATGGGTTCCAAGAAGTGATTTTAGTGAATGCCAAAGATTATGACGATGCGAACCAAAGTGGTGACTATGTGGATAGCACCGCATTCTCCTTTGGCAAACGTCTTGAATTTACCCAAGCGATTCTTGAAGCAATGGATAAAGCGGCGCAGTCCGCGATGAGTGGTAAGCTTACTGTTTTGATCATTAAACAGCTGAAAGGAGCGGGTGTTCACGATCGCGGTGCGAAAGCTCATAATTTGTATGGACACCATACCCTCGATAATGAGGATATTGTCAAAGCCCTACAAGAACGTGCCCTTCCGCCTGAAGCCTGGCAAACCATTCGCACGAACTTTGAACGCGCAGCGGGAGGTCCTGCTGTCCGGTCAGTGAAAACAGAATTTGAATTGCCCCTACCGGACTTGGGTCAATTGCCTTTAGAAGAACACGCTATTGGTGGCGAAAAGAAAGTGGCCACCACTGCCATGGGGGAACTAATTGCGCACGTGGGTAAACATGACCCGAACTTTGTTCTCACTAACGCTGACGGGAATGCGGCGTCTGGGATTAATAATGTCAACCAAGCCCTAAAAATTATTCACCCCACCCCTGATGATCTGTATTATCAAGGACCCAAAGGTCAAGTCTATGAACCGTTAAGTGAAGATGCTTGTGCAGGCTTAGCTGCCGGATCAGCGTTGTTTGGCGCGCGGACTCTCTGGTGTTCCTATGAATCCTTTGCGATTAATGGTTTACCGATTTGGCAAACGGTGACGCAAGCGATGGCAGAGTTACGCCGTCCTACGCCTTCCACTGTGACGTTATTTACTGCGGGGGCATTGGAACAAGGACGCAATGGTTGGACGCACCAACGTCCAGAAATTGAAAACTATTTTGCTGCCATGATGCGCAATGGCAATGTATTCCCACTGTTCCCCTGTGATGCCAATAGCATTCAGGTTTGCTACGACTGGGCATTAGGCACGAAAAACAAAGGCGTGACCATTACCGCGTCTAAATCCCCGTTACCAATTCGCACTGTGTTCCAACAAACCCAAGAAGGCTTAGAAAAAGGCGGATTTATTCTGCAAGAAATTCCGGGCGATCAGACAGTGGTCTTTGCTGTCATTGGCGATATGACCTTAATTCCCACCTTGGAAGCAGCCGAACAACTGCAAGCCCAAGGAATTGGTTCCAAAGTAATTTCTGTGATCAGTCCCCGTCGTCTCTATCGACCCACGGATACCGCTTGGGAGAGTTGCGCTCAACCTGATGGCGGTTTCCTCAACGATGCTGACTTTAATCAGTTATTCGGCGGCGAAGCGTTAATTGGTATCACGGGTGGCTCCAGTGCCATGTTAGAACCGATTATGCTACGGAGTACCGCGCCCCGTGATACGTTTGCCTGGAAGCGAGGCGAAACTGCAGCTAGTGCCAGTGCGGTGATGGCAATTAATGGCATTACGGCGGAAAACTTAGTGAAGCGTTCAGTTGAACTGTTAGGTTAATCGTAGTGGCGCGATCGCGTTTTCGGATGCGCGATCGCGCTTTTAGTGGCTAATGCGGGAAGAAGACTTGACCACAACGCTTCTCGGCTGAAATGTCTATCATTTTAAGTCTCTCTTATTTCTTTAGGAATTTGTTTGGAAGCTTCACCCACAATTTTGACAGCGCGGGTAACAGCAAAAATGGTTTTCTGATCGGTTTCAAAGGTAGCAAAGTCAAAACCAAGAATAAATTGTTCAGTGGCGTTAATTGCATCAATAATATCTCGCAAGTAGTCTTCTACTTTTCGCTCACTTATAAATAAACGACTTCCTTGAGGATGTCTTCTCCTAAGCGCGGTTTTAGTCCATCTTTTGTAACTAAATCCACTTTTTTACCAAGTTTTTCACTCAATTTATTTTCTAACTGGCAAAAAGTTAACAGTCCAAATTCAATAGACCTCTTGCATGAATCAAACCGCTGATAATTCAAGACCCCGATTATACAAAGCAGCAATGAGATTAAAACGCAATCCAAATCGCCGACGGCGATTGCGATACGGTTGTGCTAAAATCCGAAATATTTTCAAGCAGCGAATGACATGCTCGACAAAGATTCTTTGCTTGCCTAATTCCTGATTGTATTGTTTTTGAAGCGAACTTAAAGGTTTTTTCTTCTGTTTTTTAATAGGAGTATAACTGTTCTGATGCACTTGTTTGAGTCCTTGATAACCTTTGTCTGCTAAAACTTCTACCTCTGACAAGGGTTTGACTTGACTACGCTTGAGAAGGTGAAAATCATGTTCTTTGCCAGTTCCGTGTGCAATACACATGACTTTTAAGCTTTGAGTTTCAATCACTACTTGAGACTTGATGGTATGTTTCTTCTTTTTTCCGCTGTAGTAACGACGCTGCGTCTTGAGTGCCTCTTGCATTCGGAGGAGACCTCCGAATTAGGCACTCGCTTTTTGGGGACGTTCAATGGGACTTTCTCCCACATCAACAATCACTGCTTCCACTTCGGTTTCATCAGACATTAGTGTTTTTTTACCGGGTAAGTGAAACTTTTGAGACTGGATTAAAATGTCTTCGACACGGTGAACAATTCGACAAACTGTTGATTCGTGAACGCCCCAAGACTGACCCATATGAAAGTAACTTCGATACTCTCGCCAGTACTCCAAGGCAATCAAAAGTTGGTCTTCTACGGTGAGTTTTGGTTGTCCTCCTTTTTGTTTCGGTTTTGGTAATTCAGATTTGAGGACTTCTACCATTTCCTGAAACAGTTCCGGTTTGACTCCGCACAAACGGAATTGGCTCGGTTGAAGATGTTTGATTGCTTGGTAGCTCATGAGTGAGTTGACTTTCTACTACCTCTTTTTCCCATCTTTTCTCCATTCATGCAAGAGGTCTAATAGCTTTTACATAAAATCTGGATAAGATTTAAAGTGTAAAAGCCAAAGTGCTTGCTACTTGCCCATGAAAGATGTCATTGCACAAAACTTAATCAGATATCGCAAAGGACAACGCCTGTCCCAAGAACAGTTAGCCGAACAGGTAGGTATAACTCGCCAAACCATTAATAACTACGAAAAAGCAAAAACCTTACCTGATAGTCAAACTCTGTCTCGGTTAGGACAACATCTGGGGGTGACTCTTGATGATCTGCTGCGTCCTGTGGATCAACTTACCGCCATTGAAAATCAGTTTTGTTTCCGTTGTCATACCGCCTTCACGAAAACGCCTCAGTTTGCTAGCTATGTGGAAGGGTTACTGAATACCTATACTGCTCTAGAAACGGCGGTAGGCTTACCACCCTACGCCCCAGAAAGTACCCCCTGTGACACAGTAGAGGGGAATGAGAAACGCATTCAACAAGTAGCAAAGCAATTTCGTGCTCGTCTTGGCTTTGGGGATGCGCCCATTCCGAACTTGTTTGAAGCGGTGGAAGAAATTGGTCTGAAGGTTTTCCGCTTACCCATTGAGCAGGATCATTTCTTGGGCTTAAGTGCTTGTAGCCATAGGCAAGGAGCGTTTGTGCTGATTAATAGCCATAACCTCAGCATTGAACGTCAACTGTTTACCTTGGCTCATGAAATTGGACATCTCATTTTTCATCGGGGGGACTATCACAGTCAACTTTTAGCCAGTGACAGTCGTGAGGTCTCTGAGCGATATCGAACAGAGGAAGAAACAGCCCGTGAGCAAGTAGCAGACTATTTTGCGAGTCATTTACTGGTGTCTCAAACTGCATTTGACCAAGCCTTGAGCAATATGCACGATTGGTTAAAACTCAAGGCTTATTTTCGAGTGAGTTATGCGGTGATTCTCAAGCGTTTGGATGAGATGGGATTGAACGATTTTGGGGAAACAAAAAAAGCGTTGTATGTGCAGTATAAAAAGCAAACGGGACAAACTTTAACTCAGGACGTTGAACTGGAACCGAAACTACAAGCAGAAGAGTTTCCCCTCAATCAGCGCTATTCCAGCTTAGTTTGGCAAGCACTAGAACAAGAGAAGATATCGGAGTCGAAGGCTGCAGAATTGCTGGGAATGACGATCGAACAGCTACGGATGACTCGCATGGAAAAGGCGGTTTATGCCATCGCCTGAGTCATTGAGGAAGTTGAAGGGGATGATTCTGGATGCTACAGCACTGATTGATTTTGTTTACCTTGGAGACTGGGACTGGCTGAAAACATACTATGCTCCTCTCTACATTGCTCAAGAAGTGCTGAATTCCGATAACCTAGAGCCTCAAACCAAAGAAGCAGCAGCAAAACATCTCACTCCGATTATTCTGGATACAGAAGCAATGTTCCAAAGTTTATTTGATTTTTCACTTGAAGCTCCTTTATTAAGTATTGCAGATCGTTCCACTTTAGCGATTGCTCAGCATCAACTTTTACTTTGCGCCAGTGATGATGGTTTAGTAGTTGAGACGTGTAAAAAACATTCAATTCCCTACATCAGAACTCTAAGGTTATTAACAGAGATGGTAAAAACCCAATATAAAACCGTTGCTGCAGTGAAAACCATGGCAAAAATGCTCATTGAGACAAGAGGGAAGCATATCTCTCAACAGGTCATCCAAACTTGGCATCAAGAGTTAGATACCATTTAGCTTTTGACTCAATTGCAAGCATTGAATGTCTAAGAATTAGCAGATGGTTGTGAGACGTTAGCTTGCTGAAATAACTTCTCTTTTCCCTTTTGCAAAATGCTCTTAAACAAAGCAGTCCGTTGATTATTCTGGAAGACTTCTTGCAGTTTTGTTTGTAAGCGGTTGAAGTTTAAAGTTTCTCCACTTTCTTGACTCAGTTCTTGTTCTTGAAAGTATTCGATTAAACTTAACCCAGCAATGCGAGTGAGATAAGCGGCACTTAATCCTTGAACGGTTCCTCCAGCGAGATAGGTAAAGGCGTTTGCTTTTAAGAGACTGGTCATGGTTTGGGTGGAAAATTCCACTAACCCTAACTGCACCATTTGTTTACCGAGGGTTCCGGCGACGGTTTGGGCTTGTTGCCAAGAAAATTGGGGTTGATACAGTTTACCGAGATCAAACACCAATTGGGCGTTAATGGCAGCGGTGGCGAGTAAATCTAGGCTACTAACGGGATTGGCAAAAGCAGCCCCTGCTGCTACCCACTGGTATTGCTCAATATAGGGCATCGCGCGTTGACGGCGAATCTCATTGAGAATGGCTTTTGCTTCTTGTTTTAGGAGGTAAGTTTTGCGCCAAGTGCTTTGATAAAGGAGAGTTTGTTTTTCTTCACTGAGAAGGGTTTGTAAGCGTGTTCCTAACGTTTCAATTTGCGGTTCAGAGGTTTCTTCCCACTCTTCGCGAGTGTTATCCCTTTTAAATTTTCGCACTTTAATCGGTGCTGGCGCTGCAGTAGTGCTGATAATATCTGCTTCGGGAATAACATCACTCAGGCGAGTTTTGAGTTGCTTTAAGATGACGGCTTGTTGTTCGCTAGAGTAGTGATCTTGTTTATTAAAGACGAGTAAAATCTTTTGTTGCAGTTGACTCCACTTTTTAATGGTTTGATATTCGGAGTCGGTAAGGTCGCCATTGACAACGAAAATCGCGATTTCGCAAGGGATAACAGTGTTTTCAATCGCGGCGCTATCACTATCGTTTTGATACAGGGCAGGGGTTTCGATGAGGTTGTTTGAAGAAAGGGTGAGGGCTGCTTTAAGGCGTGTTTTGCCGACGCTTTTCCCGCCAGTAATGACAATTTGGAAGGTATCACGGTTGAGTTGATCAGGGAGTTGATCAAGACGCTGTTGGAGGTGAGAAATATCAGTTTCTGGTGCTTCAGTGGTAATTTTATTTAAAACGGCTTGAGTGGCTTTGAGGATTTCATCTACTGCTGTTTTATCAATCGGGCTTTCGATGGGAGAAACTGCGGTTTTGCTTTGTCGCGATCGCCACCACCATAAACCACTTCCCAGCGCGATCGCGCCCGTAATGCCCCATTCTCCTAATCCCATTAAGGAATCTTGCAGGGTGGAACCTATCCACAATAAAAAGGATAAGCCGACGCCTGTGATTAAAATTGGCTTTCGTAGTTGCAGCGCCATAATCAATTCTCCCTAAGCACTTTAAAGCACACCTCTCTAATATCCTAAGGCATTTTGACAGATCGAGACCTAAATTTACTGTTGATCATCTACAAAAAAAATTCCCCCTCACAGTGGAGGGGGTAAAATTTAGCGAGCTATCTCAGCAAGATTAGCCGTTGATTTCAGGTGCTTGCATTGCAATGGGAGTCGCTTCACCTGCTGCTAAGTCTAAGGGGAAGTTGTGCGCGTTCCGTTCG
>CAZBPR010000025.1:0-28214 GCA_964493825.1 uncultured Dactylococcopsis sp. | reverse complement strand
TCATAGCAACTTGGATGAGAGCTTCACTTATTTCTGGCAATTTTTCTGAATCAATGACTAAACGCCGATTTTGAACCAGCCAAGCAAACGTTCGTTCTACGACCCATCTGCGGGGAAGAACCGCCGACCCAGCCAGAATTGAATTCCGGCTGGAACGCGGCGGTGCATTCCGCACCTCAAACGCTTTACTGGAACGTTTAACCACTTCTACTGTCGCTTGGGTTAACTTCTCTACTGCCGTACTCAATTTGGCTCCTTGGTAGCCAGCATCCACCCAAATTAAGGACAAATTGGAGATTTGAGATTCAACTTCGAGTAAAAGTGCCATTCCCCCGACACGTTCGGGCATATTGGCTTCACTAACGACAACTGCTAGAAGCAATCCCTGAGAATCTACTAAAATATGTCGCTTACGACCTTTGACTTGTTTTCCTCCATCGTAGCCGTACACTTCCCCCTGCTTGCTCCGTCCTTACGCTGAGGAGACTTGACTCGCGGGCGGTGCGCTTTTTCCCCCAGTTTTCACCGACTGGGAATCGATGATTGCTGCACTCGGCTCGGGATTGCGTCCTTGTTGTTCTCGAAGCCGAGTGCGTAAGGTTTGTTGGATTTCAGCTAAAATCCCTTTTCTTTGCCATTTGCGAAAGTAATTGGACACAGTTGTCCAAGGAGGGAAATCGTGGGGAAGTGCCCGCCACTGACATCCTTCATGGAGAAAATAAAAAATCCCATTCAAGACTTCTCGAACCTCAACATTTGCTTTCGGACCCCTGCGTTTAGGCTTGGGAATTAGCGGTTCCACAATCTCCCATTCCGCATCGGTTAAGTCAGTAGGATAGGAGCGACGTTTCGTCATCTATATCATCGAATCGTTGCATCTACATTGATCAAGTTTGATCGATGTGATTAACGATCGCGCTTGCCCTTTATATTTTCTTTAGGAACAGTCTCTTATTCCTGATTTTTTTGGTGTTGATCGCGCAGCGCTTCTTCCAATTCTTGAATGGTTGTTTTCATGATTAAGTGATTAGAAGCCTACAAGTTCTATATCTCAAACCGACTGGACTTTTACGCATTTTCTCCGTTTGCACGATCAACACCTAAACCCTGACAAACGAATGCTGACCAGTAATCGGGATGGGAGAAGGGGCAACTTTCTTCATACTCTTGGCTAGAGTTTTTCTCAATCTCCCGGAATTGCTCGTAATAGCGATTAAGCGCCCTTTCCCGTTGTTCGAAGCGGTTAATCAGTTCAGTAGTGCCCACTGTTTCAGCTTCTTCTCTCTGCTGAGAAACGTTTGTCAGTTCCTCAAGAAAGTTAGCAAGGGTGGCGTTCTTTCCTCTCAAGCGTTTTTCTGGGGGAATCTGGCGCCGTTGGGCAACCTGATCGGTTTCATACTCAGTAAAAATCAGGTCTTCTGTGGCATTTTCCACGGTTCCCATTGCATCTCCCGAAACGGGTTTGCGCCCGTAACAAAAATCAAGGATTTGACAACTTGGGGTGAGACGAATCGTAAACAAATCGCTGAGATAGAGGGTTTTGCCTTCCTGTTGAATCGGTAAGGCGTTAAAGGGAATCTGATGGAGGAATAAGTGAGGAATAATCAGCAACTCCTCAACATTTTGCAGGTGGCTGTCAATGAGTTCATTAAGACCTAGTCTTTGGGATAGTTCAGCAAGAATGGGTTCAATGCTGTTTTTCCAGATTTGATGCCATTGGTTGCTTAGTTCCTTGCAGACTCGGTTAAACTGTTTTTCGGGGATAGGATATTCTGACTTTGTTCCTAGTGCTTGAATTTGGCGATTGCCCCCTCCTTGAGGGGAATCAGAATTTTGACGTTGTTGCAGTTGCTGGTTGATTGTCTCGTATTCGAGGAGCAGTTGTTTCATTTCTGCCGGCATCTCGCCCTCTTGGTAAAGATCGCTGCTGTGCATGAAATCCACTAACTGTTTGCTGCGGGATTGATCGGCCACTTTCAGGGCTGTTTCATACTGCTTGAGTTGAATGCAGGCGTGGATGAAGTTTTGGTAAACGGGGACAGCTTCTTCCACCAGTTCTTTGCGGCGAGCATCGCTCAGCGACCAAGTACGCAGTTGTTCGGTGGCAGCGAGCGAGATTTCATAGGCATCAAGGGCAGCCTGCCAGTCTCCTTGAGTGAAGGCTAAGTTGCCGAGACTGCGACCCGCTTTCAAACCCAGTTCAGGAAAGAGAAGAGTGGAGGAAGCGGGAACCCAAGCGATATTTAAGGCTTGGCGATAGTTTTTCATTGCTTGTTGATACTGTCCCAGGGATTGATAGGCATTGCCCAAATTGCCGTAGGCGCCGCCTTCTCCCCCGCGGTCTTCCAGTTCTCTCGCGATGGCTAAGTCTTTCTCGTGATACTTGATCGCCCTTTGATACTGAGACGCCTCAAGTCCTTGGCTGTGCTGAACCGTTAACCCGATATTGCGGTTATAAGCAGCTTCTAAGTCGCGATCATTAATTTCTCCTGCTATCTCCAATGCTTGCTGCCAGCAATTGACTGCTTCCTCATATTCCTCTTGAGAGAACCGGTCTATCCCTTCTAGATTAAGCATCTGAGCCTCTCCTGCTCGATCCCCCAGCACCGTGAACCGCAAAGCGCGATCACCGATAGTTGTCTCACTCAAGAAACCCCTCACTCAGACTATGCAATAGGAATTTCGTGGAAGAAAAAAAAACTAGTCCTCCACCACACTGATTTTGACAGGTAATTGCTTTCTAATCTATTGACATGACAGTCATTCCAGAGCTTTTCCACCTGTCATAACTTCCTTGGCCGAGTACTAGAGGTAAATATCTTTTCTATGACCAACAGCAACCACTAATACAATCAATTCCTTGTCTTTGATCTGACAGATAATGCGATAGTTGCCTACTCTATAACGCCAGAGTCCTAACTTAGTCCCCTGCAATGGCTTTCCAATCTGATAGGGGTTCTGCTCTGCTAAAACCCGTTCTTCGAGATAGCTGACTATTCTCTTACGAGCAGTTTTATCGAGCTTTTTTACGTCCTTAAGAGCTTTCTTTTCCCATTCAATCTTCCACATCAAGCATCCTCTTTGCCTCTTCCATTGAAACTCGACCTTCAGAGTTTTCAATGCGGTCAATTGCCAGATAAGTGTCTTCCATATCTTCTAAATATTGAGCAAGCGCACGCTTGACATAGAAACTCTTTGATCGCCCAGTTTGGGCAGCAAGGTTTGCCAGACGCTCATGTAGGTCTTTGTTTAGCCTGATCGCGATTGATTCCGATTCCATACAGTGACTCCTTGAAAACCGTAACGTTATACAAGTATAACAAGTAATGCAATAGAAATGAATCAATCACGACATAAACTGTGACATAAATTTTTGTATAACAGTTTTCTTTAACGCACAGAGTGATGAAGAGCGATTGGGATCAGCGCGATCGCTGCCTCATCAAGAAACACGCGATCGAGCGAAGCTGGGTGCCACAGGCAATCGCGCCCAGTTTAATCGGCTATGCTGTAGCTAACCCGCAACCGATCCTTTTTCACTTTCACCTTATTAATCTCTACCTGCTTGAGAAAACTGAGTTGTTCCACATGAGTTCCGCCACAGGGAACACTGGGATACTCCCCAATCATAATCCCCCGATTCTGATCCGGATCGCCCGTAATCGTCACTGGTAAATCCCCAGCGATCGCGCTGCTTAATTGTTCTGGCAAGATTTCCCGTACTTCCTCCGGCTTGGGCAATTCTCCCATAAACTTCACTCGCGCTTCATTTGGCCAATGATGGGCATTTGTCGCTTGTAAACCAGGGAAAAATTCTTGAAGTAAAGCCGCAATGAGATGACCCCCAGTATGCAGACGGGCATTGAGCATTCTCCATTCCCAATCCAGAACCAGCGTCACTTTTTGACCGATCTCAAAAACAAGACCTGGAGCGTCAAAAGGAGATCATTGAACTCTTCTGCGCTCAAAATGGTTGGGAGCACGAAATTATTCAAGACCTCGGTTCAGGTATGAATTACAGCAAGCGCGGTCTTAAACGCCTTCTACGATTAATCACTTCCGGGGAAATTGACCGACTGGTACTGACTCACAAAGATAGGTTACTTCGATTCGGCGCTGAATTGGTGTTTAGCTTGTGCGAGCAATTTGGTGTTGAAATTGTCATCATTAACCGCACCGAAGACACGAGCTTTGAAGAGGATTTAGCAACGGACGTTCTAGAAATCATAACAGTGTTTTCTGCTCGTCTCTATGGTAGTAGGAGTCATAAAAATCAAAAGATTGTTGAGGAGTTAAAACAAGTCGGTGAAAGGCTTTAAGACAAAACTAAAACTTAATAACCAACAAATGTTTTAGATGAAGCTGAACTCTCTCCTGAGCAAATGCTCCTTAAATACAAGGAACAGCAGTCAACAGAAAGAGGATTTCGCGTCTTGGTGCGCGTTCCCTGGCGCCGTACAACGGCGCGGGGTCGCACCGCTTCTTAAAAGACCCCATGTTTTTAGCCGATAGTATTTTTCTGAAATCTCCTGAGCGAATTCAGGCTCTGGCTTTAATTATGGGCTTGTGTCTGCTGGTATATAACTTAGGACAAAAAGAACTGCGGTCGGCTTTAGTCAGAAGAGGAGAAAAGGTGAAAAACCAGTTAGGTAAAGAAACCAATTCTCCTACTTTGCGTTGGATTTTTCAACTTTTTCAAGCGGTTCACTTATTAACATTGATAGGAAAAAACGAAATTTCTAATTTGACGGATGAGAGATTAAATTTACTACAATTGTTTCCTAAATCCTGTCAAGAATATTATTTCTTGGTGTAAGTAAAACCAAGTGAGCTTCGGTCAAAAAACAGGATGAAAGATGAAGCCTGTTGAGAGCTACTTCCCTCGTAGATTTCCTGATTGTCAAGTAGTTTTAGCTATTGACAATTAGCAGCCATTCACCCTCATTCTTCTCTCAAACTTCCTCATGAAAGGAGTCGATTCTTAAGAGTGCTGTCGCCAAACGGACGATGTGACAGTTGAGGGTGCGGAATGTGGGTTGAAAAATAGGCTTTCCCCCAGATTAAGAAGGGACAGGGGGAATTAAAGGAAATCAGCTAAAGAACTGCAGAGGCTGGTTTTTGTTGTAGCCAATGAAAGTGCTCATGGTAATGCGGGAACAACATTTCCCTGGACGAACGGCATGGACGCGAGTGCTTTCAAACAAAATTAAGTCTCCCGCTTCCGGTTTAATTGAAATTGCTGGAGCGCTTAACTTGGTCGCATCTAGAGCATAGCTATCGCCATCTCGGAGCGCATCATATTCAGTCTGGGTGTTACACTTGTGGTCCCAGAGCATCAATTCCCCGCCTTCGGGCTGAGTTTGCAGGTAGATGTTCGCTGCAATCTGGTTATAGAGAAAGGCGTGCGGGTCGTGGTTGGAATCCCAGAAAATAAGATCTTAATGGGGATACTGCGGATTAATCCGCAAAACATCACGCGATCGCCAAGACTCATCAAGTGGGAACCGTAGGGATAGCGCTCATCTAACTGCAACCGCAATAAATCAACTGGGGGATAATAGGGCCAGCAAATTTGACGGGTTTGGTCAATTTGGAAAAGCGCGTTCTGATGATAAATATCCCGCAGTTCAGGAGATGATTCCGTTTCAGAAAAGGTCATCGCTGTTCTGAGAATGCTGGGCGCTTGTTGATAGCCCAGTAAATGCTCAGAGTTTTGGCTTGCTTCTGCTAATTTAGCTGCAATTTCCCGTGGATAGAACTCGCGAATCACAACAGCAAATATTTCAGGATTTTCGGCTAAATCACAGATTAATTCGCCATTTACTTCTTCTGCAAAAATAACCCCTTTTGGGTTTCGCTTGTTGAAGAAGAAGAACTGGAAAAATCCTCTAAATTGGTATGTTTAAGACCAGCAACCATTGATTATGCCTCCTTAAAATGATAGAATCTTTCTTGTCAAACGCGACAACCCCTTAGTCAAAATACAAACTTCAAGGGAATGTTAAAGCGTTTCTTGAAAGCAAATCGTTTCAGCAGAAAGGATTGCCTTCCTATTTAATTAATCGCTAGTCTCAGGATTTTTTAATCAAATTTTTCAATTTTTTTTCTAGCTAAACAAAAGACGGGAATGAATTCCCGTCCAACAGTTGATTGATTGATTCAAGTTAATAGAAATTAGCCTTTAAACAGCAAAAACTTGCGCGTTAAGGGTTCAATTTCTTCCGACTCGCCAAACAAAACGAGGCAAAAATAATTCAGTTCCTCTGTCTTTGTCTGAAGTGTTTTTTTAAGCTGTTCATCAGCAGAAGCTCCCAGCATACTGTCTGTAAAAACGTTATGAACAAGATCGGGGTGAGCCGACATCGACTGATGCAACGTCTTCAGTTGATTGTTGTTCTTAGCTTTTAAGACAATAAACGGATAACGGCTAATTGAAGAGGGTTCTGCCCACTCTGCTTGATACTGATACTCCAGAAATTCCATCGGTTCGCTTTTCTCGGCAATTTTAGCCATTAAGCCTGATGTCGTGTGTCCCAAAGCATTCATCAATTGTGGGGTTTCAATTTTCAAGTGGTTGTCAGCGTACAACATGGTGTTAACTCCTTAATTTTCAGTTCAATCAATTACTTGTTTTGGGGTGATTGAGAGGGTGAAAATGACTCCCAACCACCAAATTATGGTCAAAGTTCAGTCTTTAAGATTGGTCTAGTTGCTTAGTCTTGGTCGCTTCCAGCGGAAGTGAATTTTGGGCAAATCCCTGAAACACTTGCTCGATCGCCTCTTCAAGACCCCAATACTCTAGGTAATCAGCACCAGAATCCACTTCCTTTTGGCGTTCAAAGCGTCCATTGGCCCAATCCTGCTGTTTTTTGGGGCTGAGGTGATGCCAGTCGTGTTCAGGCATTTCTCCAGGCAAAATCGTCACTCGCACGAAAAGGTGATAAACCATGCGGAGTCCCCAATAGCTCCACGCGAGAAACGACCATGACTTTTACTGGGGTAAGTGCCATTAGAAGCCCAGTTATGTTCGCTGAGAAACTGCAACAAAGCAGCATTGGCATAAAGGAAGGTTAGAGGGAAGCCAACAGCCACCAGAAATGCTCCCCAGCTATGGGTTAGGCTCGCGATCATGATGATGATTGCCCAGAAGCCCACAGCCATTAATCGGCGGGATAAAGGAGCATCAATTATCCAGATGACGGAGACGAAGAATATTGCCGCGATCGTCGAGATCTAAGATGGCGTGGGGTTGTTCGCCAAGGTAAGAATTACGAACGAGTACAGAGCTTCCAGGCACAAGCCTTGCTTCCAGTCCATAGCCAAGGGGTTGCCAATCATTCATATTCAACCCCCTCTGAAACTTCGCTCAGCTTCGGTTGAAACCCCAATGCCCATAAGAACTGAGCATCCGGATCATGCTCGAACGTGGCAAACCGATCCCGGCGATGGTGCAGTTTGACGTGGTCGAAATGATAAGCATCGAAATTCTGGATCAACAGCACTGTGGATACTGCTTCTGCAAGCCAGCGATCGCGCAGATCGCCAAAAAACTGCTGATGAACGCAACGGTGAAAAATACAGGTTTGGAGCTTGCGCGCTCCACCCACTGTAAAAGCCCACGTGACTAAAAACAGTGGATAGAGTAAGATTGAGGAAGCGTTATAAATAGCAAAGCTGGCGGCGATTCCTCCAAAACAGGACATCTACAAAGACAATCGTTAATTCCAAAACTTTTTACTCATAAAAACGAAATTGTTTTGACAAGCCCCAAATCTTAAAACCTTAATCACGCGATCGCCCTAGAAGATAAAATCGGAGTTAATTGAGCGCCCCAATCAAAAATGGAGTTGAGTCGGGGCTGCTAAGGTTAGGGGAAACGGTTTTGTCTGTTTCAGCCACTGCTTAGCTGAGTCTTCTGCGAATGTCGCTTGGAAGCTGAAAGCAGGCATCTGGGTCAGGATTGAAATCGACAACATCAACGACTGCATTCAGATTGATACTACCGTAAACGTGAGGAAAGAGATCGATTCCTCCCTCACAATTTTCGTACTCAACCTTTGCCTCAAGTTTCTCGACATCAATGCAGAGGAGAACAAGCCCACACTGACCTGCAAACAAAAAGTTCGCCACTTGAACCACCTGCTCGGGGGTTGAGCAATGGATAAAGCCTTGGTCGCTGAGAGACGCAGCCCGATACTCTCCAGCACGGACCGCTTCTTCCCATTCGATGCGTTGGGTGATATGAAAAATCATCCTTGCTCCTTGCTCGCGAGTTGGCAACATAAAACATAATCCTATTTTGTCGGTCAATGGTAGACTTGGCTTGCTTGATGGTTTTTAAACGTTAATTACCCCGCGCGATCGCACAATTAACTAATCATCAACAACCGTTGCCAAAGCCAGTGAGCAGAATAATGTTGGAAAACTATCCCCAAAGCGGACTCCAATTTCACCTCTAAATCGCGATTGTGAATATCGGTGACTAACTTGTAAATCAACTCCAACTCCACACGGTCTTCTTCTTCCAAAACCACAAGCGGTGGGCGCAACTAAAGCCCTTGTAAGGTGATAAATACTTTTGGTAACCCGTTATCGAGGCGATCGCGAAGTTAACACCGAGTCGCTGTCTGCTCTTTTCCATTGCCAGTGATCAAATCCCTTTGCCTTCCATTTATTTTACTTCCTACAGTTCCATGAGGCATTTTTGATGCGCGATTGCCTCTGGCAGTGCGCTCCAGCGCAATCGCGCGACCTGCACCACAAATTTCAATTCCCTATTCCCACATATAGCATCACTATTATATTTAGGGCAGATGAAATCTATTTCTGAAACTCAATCTACTGAGGCCAATGCTGGAAATTGCCGACCCAAATCTACTCATTTCAGGAAAGGGCATTTCAGAAAACAGAAGTGGGGTAAAAACCGAGAAAAGGAGAAAATGATCTGGATTGATCCTGTGATGGTGAATGTCGAATAATGCTAAACCCTCCGATTTTCCAACCTTCATTTCTCCCATAGGTAGAAAATCCATGATTTATGCAATTGTTCGTTTTTCAGTTTTCTCAGTGAATGATTAACCTTCTCTAATGTCTCAGTCAGTCTCTACTTAGAACCCGAGACGATTATAAAAATTAACGAACAAGAAAGACATTTAAGGAGAATTGAATGATGAAACGCTTTTTAATTGGTAGTGCCGTTACTGTATTTTTTGCTGCTCTCTCTCCTGCAGCTTTAGCGGGTGAAGCGGCAGCGGTTTCTGAAACTCGTACTAACCACCATAACATCCAACCTTTTAACCTCGTACAAGCAGCTTATCAAGGTCAATTTAGTGAGCAAGGAATCTCTGGGTTCAGTCGCTTAGTTAATGGTTATAACCGTAGTCAAATTGAAGCAGAAGATTTAGTGGAAGCAGCGATTGCGAAAGGAAGACTCTCCCCAGATACCCTAGAAGATAGTAGTTATCTCAGTGCAGTCAGTTTACAACTGCAAGGGCTTAGTAATCAAAGAGATAGCGACTAGTGAAAAGGGATGGGAATTTTGAAACCAATGCTCCTCATGGGAATAAGCTGTGAGGGGTTTTTTCTTGCATATCTCCATAGCGGACAACTAAGCGATCAGGGATTCCATTGACTTCATCCGTGGCTAGTTCTTCTGCAGGTAGAAGATATTGCGACGGTTCAACAAATTGTGGGACACGCTTCTCCTGCAACGGTGAAGTATGACCGACGGGGGGAGAAGGCGAAAAAACGGGCAGCGAATCGGGTGAGATTTCGGCAACCTAAAACTCCCTGAGCGTGAGTGATGGTGTTGAGAAAAGTGTCCCCAATTGGGGACACTTGAGTGGATTCGTTCTCTTCTCAATAATCAGAGGTTATTGGAGGTGAAACGGGTTCACCCTTCTTAATTTACCTAAAATTTTAAACGCAATCCGCCTCAGAGAAGAGGAATTAGAAACCGAACAAAGATGGCTTATGTGCCGCCAACTAAAGGTCAGGAGGGAGGAATGCAAATCACTTTGCCTCTTACTTTTAAGTAGAATCGCCTTAATCGTGTTTACAGCGTGATCACGCCAACTCTTAAAGATGATCGCGCTCCTCAAGCCACCTATAACAAGACAAATTACCGTATTATGGGGCTGAATCCAAGCACTAGCCTCTTAATGGAACAACAGCCCGAACTCTTCTCAACCCAAACCTTTAGCCATTCTCTAGGACAACGACAAGAGCAACTGGTGATGAGTCGTCAGCAGTTGATTCACCTGAAACCAAAGCTAAACAACTCGCAGACCAACTGAGTCGCCGTAGTGCCGATCTGACTTCTGGACGGGATTTACTGCGACTGCAAAATACCAGTAATGACCGACAACTCCCCTTAGTCATCGCTAACCCTAAATATCAACAGCAGGGAGAAAATATTGCCCTTGACAATTATCGTTCGATTGACCTATCTCAAGATGTTAATCCCCCTCTAAAAGGCACACAACAAGAAGCAGAAGCCATCAGTCAACTCTTCTCAGAAGCCGTCATTTTAACTGACAGCCAAGCCACAGAAAATGCCCTCAAGCAGGTTAAAAATCCTAACTTTCTCCACATTGGTACTCACGGGTTCTTTAAACCCCCCAAACTTTTTACCGACCTTGATAATCCCCTATTTCGTTCTGGATTGGTCTTGGCTGGCGTGGAAAAATCTCAAAGTGGTGGAGATGATGGGGTTCTCACCGCTTATGAAGCCACTCTCTTAAACCTGGTCGGCACTCAATTAGTAGTGTTATCCGCTTGTGATACGGGAATTGGGGATATTAGCGAAGGCATCTACGGGTTGCGTCGTGCTTTTGTTATTGCTGGCAGTAAAAGTCAACTCATTAGCTTGTGGAAAGTAGATGATAATGCCACTAAAGACTTGATGGTAACTTATTATGAGCGTTTGAAAGCAGGAGAGGGACGCAGGGAAGCCTTACATCAAATTCAACAAGATTGGCTTGAAGGGAAAAAATATCAACATCCTTAAGACACGCGATCGCGCCCTAGTTCAATTTCTATAACCTAATTATCCAATCAGCAGGAAATATTCCGGATATTGTTTCATGATCCAGGCTGCGGTAAAGAGGAGGGTTGATAAGCCTAAAGTTGCCCAAATAATAGTTTTTTTGTGACCAGGGCAACTCAAAATATTTTTCAATGACATAAAGAAAGAAAAATGTCCCTCCAATTCCTTGTAATTGGGAAATCTGTCCCACTGCTCCCAAATACAAGGCGATCATCCCTGAGGCAATGGTAATCGGTTGTAAGGTGGCATATTCCGATTTCTCACGAGAATACCATTTTGACGACCAAATTAATAAGCCTAGAAAATAGACAAATGTACCCACAAATAAGATACCGGGCGCAAAAACAAAAAAGTAGGGTAAGTCAATTTTCGTGAGACGGACAGTGACATAAAAGCGCGATCGCGCTCCAAAGAAAGGCGATTGACGATGCCAAACCCTAATAAATAAGCAATTATTTCATAAGCCAGGACAGGAATCGAGCGGAATAAGGGCCATAAATAAAGACTAAATAAGCCTCCTAAAGAAAAGACTAATAAAATACTAGAAAAAATCCAAATAACATTAGACAGGGTAAAAATTCCGCCGACACGCTGTAACAATTTCGTGGTGCTGCGATCGGGTTGTTTGCAATAATAGTCTCGTTGTTGTTGGGCTTGGATTGACGTTAAGATCTCTCGCTCTTCTAAGTCTTGGATAATTTGTAAACGATGTTCTAAGGGAATAGAAAGAATTTCAGATGTTGTTTCCTGTACGCTGTTCCCCGAGGAAACCGGCGCAGCGATCGCGCTTGGGATCAAAAATAGTTGCCAACCTAAAAAAAGCGCGATCATGAAATTAAGCCACTTTAAAAACTGGCTCTCCATTAACTTTTTCATGATTTTTTAGGAAATACTTTTACTTTCTATTCTGAAGGGAAATGACTAATTTTTTGAGATCATGTAACCAATTTCTCGACTGTCCAAATTAGAGAAACCAAAACCCGGTTCAAATCGCGCTCAGTCAAGGGAAGGCTACTTGAAAGCGCGATCGCGCCATCAATTTCCTTTCTAGAAGTACCTTGGGAAACGACTGGGGAGACTTCCGCCTTTGCTGATAAAGGGAAACCCGATTCAGTAAGCGGTGTCGCTGAACCAGTAACGGCGTGAGCAGGAATCACCTTCCTTCTAGGGTAGTGAGGATGTCAATATATCTTTAAAGGGCTTCATGTCATTCAAACAGGAATTAATGGGTATGAAGCCAAAATTAGCATCATCCGAGAAGCCGGGCGCTCTTATTTCACTTTTTCCTGGCTTTATTCTTTCTTTAACGGCATAAGTCCTGACTCATTTCTCTGGTGATATTTCAGATTATTAATGGACAAAATCCCTCAGGTTAATAGTTGCGATCATTTTATTGTTTGTGGACTGGGTTCCCTCGGTCAACATTGCGTAGTCGCTCTAAAGAAATTTGGTGTCAGTATTACCGCGATCGAGCAAATTGAACCCCGACAGTGGGAAATTCCTCATTTACCCAGTTTGTTAACCGATTTAGTCATTGGCGATTGTCGAGATGCAGAAATCCTTGAAGCAGCAAAAATCGGAAATTCTCGGGCTTTACTGATTGTTACCAGTAATGAACAGATTAATGCAGAAACGGCAGTTACTGCTCGTTCCCAATGTTCTCACACCCGCTTGGTCATTCGTTCCGGACAAGATAATTTAAACCAACTTTTGGAAGAACATTTAGGGAATTTTATTGCCTTTGAACCCACTCAACTTTCTGCTGATGCCTTTGCCCTAGCAGCCTTGGGAACAGAAACGCAAGGCTTCTTTTACCTGAAGACCGAAAGAGATAGTGAACAACAACTCTTTCGAGTGATTAAACGTCAGATTAAACCGACCGATCAATGGTGCAATCAGCGGACCTTACAAGAATTAAATACTCAAAAGCGAAAACTTTTAGCGTATCAACCTTTTTTATCTACTCAATTGACTGGTTTATTCTATGATTGGCATCCTGAACAACTACTAAAAGCAGGCGATATAGTGATTTATATTCAAATCGAAGACTTGTTAACTTCTGATTATTTTTTACTGGATTATCCGTCTCAAAAAAGAAAATCTTTTCCCCAGAAAATTACCCTTTCTGTACTCAAAAAACAGTTACAAAACCTTTATCAGGGAATCCTCAACTTGCCAGTGCGTCGTGTCGCTCTCATCTGCGGCGGAATTGTTATCAGTTTAATTGCAATGGGAACCTTGATCTTATGGGTTTACCTTCCTAACACCACTTTTTTGTCATCTTTCTATGCCACAGTGGTTTTATTATTAGGCGGGTATGCTGATTTATTTGGGGATCTCGAAGCGAGTGAGCAAATTCAGTGGTGGTTACCACTGTTTAGTCTCAGTTTAACTTTAGCAGGAACGGCTTTAGTCGGAGTTTTATATGCTTTAGTGACAGAAGCTCTCTTATCTTCAAAGTTTGAACTATCGCAACGTCGTCCTCCAATTCCTAAACGAGATCAGATTGTAATTATTGGGATTGGTCGTGTTGGAAGAAGGGTAGCAAGGCTGTTACTGGACTTGAAACAATATTTATTAGGAATTCCACTCAATTCAGAGTTTGATTCCAATATTTTGCCAGAAATGCCAATGCTTTTTGGTAATTTAAAGGAATCCCTTAACCAGGCAAATCTAGAAGGGGCAAAAAGTGTCATCGTCGGAACCGGTGATGAAATGTTGAACCTAGAAATTAGTTTAACGATTCATCGTATTAATCCGGACTGTCAATTAGTGGTTCGGACCTTTGAGCAACGGTTGAGTCAAAATTTATCCCAATTACTTCCTCAAGCCATTATTCTCTGTGCTTATGCAGTTGCTGCTGAAGCTTTTGCGGGTGCAGCATTTGGAGAAAATATTATTAAGTTGTTGCGGTTGAATCAGCAAACCATTTTAGTAACAGAATACGAAATAGAAGAAAAAGATACTCTCGATGGATTACTATTAGCTGATATTGCTTATGGTTATAATGTTGTGCCGATTTTACATCAAAAAGAAGGACAACTGGTGAAATTTATGCCATCAGATGATGTGCGGTTAACGGTACGCGATCGCTTAGTTGTTCTTGCGACAATGGAAGGACTGAAACGAGTCGAAGTTGGTCAACTCGATACAAGTGGAAAAAGTTGGCAAGTACAAATCCAAAAAGCAAGAACCGCTGATGCGTTATTTGAAGGGGGAAATATTTTAGTCCGAGTCATCGGTTGTTCTTTAAATGAAGCTCGAGAAATGATGAGCGATTTGCCAAAAGTCATACCGATAAAATTATATCAGCATCAAGCACAGCGCCTGATCCGGGAACTGAGAAAGGTCAGAGTAAAAGCAAATCTTATTGATGGGAAAAAGCTGAAGAATTAAGAGGAGAACATGAGTATCTGGCACCAATTAGATGTCCGAGAAGTCCTAGAAAAGCTCGGTAGCAACGCATCGTCAGGACTGAGTGATCTCGAAGCATCCCGTCGCCTCAAAGATTATGGTCTCAACGAACGGAGCGAGATGCAATTCAAGAGTCCCTGGCGTATCTTGTGGGGGCAATTGAACGAAGTATTGGTAATGCTGCTGATCGTTGCTGCCATCATTTCAGCTTTTCTGGGAAATTATAAAGATGGATTAGGCATTGGCCTGATCGTCCTTCTCATTACTGGTTTGGGTTTTATTCAAGAATATCGAGCGCAAAAAGCGATCGCCAAACTCAGACAGCTCGCTGTTCCCACTGTCAGAGTTCGTCGCAACGATTGCGAGCAGGAACTTTCCGCACGACAGCTCGTACCGGGCGATATCATCTTCCTTGAAGGCGGAGAGCTAGTGCCAGCTGACTGCCGACTGCTGGAAAATTGGGGCTTGCGAACTGCCGAAGCTGCCCTGACTGGTGTAGCCGAACCAGTAGATAAAGATACAGAGGCTTTACCGGGAAAAGATTTAGGGATTGACAAGCGATGCAATATGGTCTACTCCGGAACTGTTGTCACCTACGGACGCGCTCGGGCAATCATCACCGAAACGGGAATGAACACCCAATCTGGTCGTATTGCCAGCCTGATGGAGAAGGTAGAACCGGAAGCGACCCCGTTACAAAAGCGTCTGGCTCGACTGGGAGGTCAATTAGCAATCGCTTCCCTTGCTCTGGTGGGAGCAATCTTAATTCTAGGACTGCTACGGGGAGAGGACGTCCGGTTAATGTTTTTAACCGCGATCGCTTTAGTTGTAGCCGCCTTACCCGAAGGTCTGCCTGCCGTCGTGACGATTGCCCTCGCCTTGGGTGCGCAGAAGATGCTCAAAAGACGCGCTCTCGTCCGCCATTTACCGGCTGTCGAAGTCCTCGGTTCGGTGACAACGATTTGTTCTGGCAAGACGGGCACTCTCACCCAAAACCGCATGACCGTAACCGTACTGGACGTGGCGGGACATCGGCTAGACTTAACAGCCCGGCTGCACTCTTATTCTCCCCTACTGGAAAATGAGCGAGAACAACCGCTTCTACTCAGCCAGCCACCCGCTTTATCTTTCTTGTTAGCGGGTGCGATTTTGTGCAACGATGCTTCTCTAGAACCCGACCCCGATGAACCGCGCTCTTGGCAAGCTGTAGGCGATCCCACTGAAAATGCTTTACTAATGGCAGCCGCTCGCCAGGGACTTTGGCAAACCGAACTCGAACAAGCCCTTCCCCGCGTAAACCAAGTTCCCTCTAATTTCAGACGGCAACGAATGACCACTGTTCACAAAATTCCCGCCACCTTTTCTTTTCCTGCCGCTTTAGAAGCGGTCTGGTATTGGAGTCAAGCGACAATGGCAGAAGCAGAATATGTTGCCTTCACCAAGGGTAAGATTGGCAGTTTGCTTTCGGTCTGCGAATGGATTTGGGTAGATGGCGGCGCTAAACCCCTCGATGGCAACTGGCGCGAACGGATTAGGGAAGCTAAACACCAGTTCACCCAAAAAGGTCTGAGGGTGCTGGGAGTTGCTTTTCGACTCTTACCCTCTGCTCCCACCCCTGCTCTAGAAGACCTGGAGAGGGAGCTAATCTTCATCGGCTTGGTGGGCATCGACGATCCGATGCGACCCGAAGCCCGAGCGGCTATTCTCGGGTGTCACAGAGCTGGGATCCGTCCGGTGCTGGTGACTGGAGATCGCGCTAAAACCGCCGGTCATGTTGCCCGAGAGCTCGCTCTGGCTCGCGAGCACTTTATCTTGACCGCTCAGGAACTTGATTGCTTGAGCGAGACTGAATTAACCGACGCGGTATTAGAGGTTTCTGTTTATGCCAGAGTTTCTCCAGAACAAAAGTTGCGCATCGTTCGCGCTCTCCAAAAACAGGGGCAAATTGTCGCCATGACTGGGGATGGCATCAACGACGGTCCCGCTTTGAAGGCAGCCGATATTGGTGTGGCGATGGGCATTAACGGGACCGATGTCGCTAGAGAGGCAGCGGATCTAGTTTTGCTTGATGATAACTTCGCTACGATTGTGGCTGCTGTTCAAGAGGGGCGAGTCATTTACGACAACATTCGTAAGTTTATCAAGTATCTGTTGAGCAGTAATGTGGGGGAACTTTTGGTGATGCTGTTGGCTCCTTTTCTGGGAATGCCGCTACCGCTGCTACCGCTGCAAATTCTTTGGATTAACTTGACGACAGATGGTCTGCCTGCTTTGGCTTTGAGTGTGGAACCGGCAGAACGAGGGACCATGAATCGTTCCCCCTACTCGCCGACCGAGGATTTCTTCGGTCGAGGCATGGGTCGGGACATCGTTTGGATCGGTTTCTTGCTGGGGATCATATGCCTTGGTACGGGCTATGGATATTGGCTTGGCAACCGCCAGGAATGGCAGACCATGTTATTTACTGTCCTCACTCTCTCGCAGATGGGGAATGCCCTGGCAATTCGCTCGGAGCGAGACTCACTTTTCCAGATTGGTTTGCTTTCCAATCAACCGCTTTGGGGAGTAATCCTCTTAACTTTCGGGCTGCAACTAGCCGTCATTTACGTTCCTTTCTTACAACAAATCTTTGGAACAGTAGCCTTGGGAGGGATAGACCTATTGCTTAGCCTGGCTTTGAGTACCTTAGTTTTTTGGGGCGTAGAGTTAGAGAAGTGGTTAATTCGTCGGAGATTCAGAAAATATTGAAGGTTATCTCTAAAAGTTTTTACTGAATCATAATCTTATCTTTACCAAAATAGTTTACGCTTTTATAGTGTTTGGGTGAATCTGACTAAATTAAACCCCGTCCAGTTTGAAAACTGGAGTTTTGGCTCAAAATAAAATAGGCTGATTTAGAGAAGAAAGACAAGACTAAATTGAGTTGATGTTAAAAGTAGATTGCGCTGGTTGGAATCAAAGCAAAGAGTTATTGAGAGAAGAAGCATTAGCTGCCAAACACCCTCGAACCAGAGAAAGACTGATGGCATTGTATGAAATCGCTGAAGGGAAAAGTGCAACTCTTGTAGGGAAACAAACCAACAGAAACCCGCAAACAATAATGGAATGGGTGCATCGCTATAATAGAGAAGGTCTAAGGGCACTCTTGTATCAAAGATCGGGAGGAAGAACCCCTTTTTTTCCGCAAGAGTCCGAAAAGATATAGGTAATCAAATCAAGTCAGCACTGAAGATAGCAGCATTACCACCACAAGAAAGGAAAACCAAACCAATACCCCGTTGGACCTTAAAAAGGTTAGTTCAATGGATTCAACAGAAATGGGAAATAGATTGTTGTCGAGAGACAATCAGAAAAACTCTCAAGCAAATGGGTTTTTCCTGGAAGAAGGCGAAAAAATTGCTTAATAAAGGTAATACGGCTAAAAGAGCTGAATTTATTAAAAAAATTACTGGGTTACTCGATGATGCGCTTCATCAAAATCGACTATTAATCTATATTGATGAAGCTCACATCCATTTAGATACAGATGAAGGTTATGGTTGGTCAATTGAAGGCGAAAGATTTTGGATAAGCTCTAGTTCCCCTGGAAGAAAGAAAGTCTCGTTTTATGGTGTCTATCTTTATAACCAAGCACAGACCAGAATTCTCCCTTATGAGAAGGCAGAGAAAATCAATACCATCGATGTTCTGAAAAAGTTACGAGTTGAATTTCCTGACCAGAAAATGACTGTTGTTTGGGATGGAGCACCTTATCATCGTGCTCAATTAGTCAAAGATGCAGCATCAGCTATGGACATCCATCTCGAACCATTACCTGGTTATAGCCCCGACTTTATGCCCGTTGAGCATCTTTGGCAATGGTTAAGAGAAGACCTAACTTATCATACTTGTTATGAGTCTGAGCAAGAATTAATTGATGCTGTTGCTGATTTCCAGCATTAAATTAATACTACTCCTGTAGTTTTAAGCGATCGCCTTTGGGTCAAAAAACATCTCGAACCTGAAGAAGAAAAACTACGGGTTTCAAAGTAGACGCGGTTTAAGTTCAATAATCAATAGCCTCTAACAAGGTTGAGATTGGTCTGAAACCTGTCATTAATTTGTTGTTTTGTAACAATTTTTACAATTTTATCTAAACTAAGCAGTGTTTTTTATTTTAAATTTACAGTAGAACTATGAAGCAAAAAATGTATAAAGCTTGCTTTCAACGATTGAGTATGGTCTTAACGAAGGGCAAGAGATCGCTCCTCAATTAGGCTATATCGCTCTTCCTAAAAATGTCAGAGAACGCGTCGCTGAAGCAGCCGATCAGATCAGTCCTGATTACACCATTACAGTCAAATAATTTTATTTTTTTTTGGGAAGTTAGAAGTGGTTAGCTTAAATCATCTTTCTTCCTTTTTTTCAAAGCACCCAGATAATTTTGTAAGGACTCTAGACTATCGTGACTGCCAAGACATCATCATCATTACCTTCCCAGAGAAGTCGCTCAAACACTGAGAAGAAATTTGACCAGACTTTTGCGGGTGTAACTGCAGCTTTTGCCATTGCCACTGGTTTACTCTTAGCAATCATTGCTATTGTTGTTTTCATTCAAGCTCTACCCGCCATTCAAGAATTTGGACTCCGCTTCCTGGTCACTAGTGCTTGGAATCCGGTTCAAGGACGAGAGCTATATGGGGCACTGCCAATGATTTACGGTACCCTAGTTAGTTCTTTAATTGCACTGCTCATCGCTGTTCCTTTAGGCTTAGGGACTGCAATTTTTTTGAGCGAGGATTTTATCCCCCTTCAGATTCGCACCGTGCTCGTTTTCTTGGTAGAATTACTCGCAGCAATTCCGAGCGTCGTTTATGGTTTATGGGGAATTTTTGTGATAATTCCCTTTCTAACGGTGATTGGCGACTGGTTACACAGTAATTTCGGCTGGATTCCTCTATTCAGAACTGCTCCAGTCGGACCGGGGATGCTCCCAGCAGGGGTGATTTTAGCGATTATGGTTTTACCCATTATTACCGCTATTGCTCGAGATTCTCTTGCTGCGTTACCCCCTCAACTACGACAAGGTTCTTTAGGCCTAGGAGCCAGCCGTTGGGGCACCATTTTTCGAGTATTAATTCCAGCTGCCTTTTCCGGTATTGTCGGCGGTACGATGCTAGCTTTAGGTCGAGCGATGGGTGAAACGATGGCAGCGACAATGGTTATCGGAAATTCAAATCAATTGAATATTTCAATTTTAGCTCCTGCCAATACCATCGCTTCCCTATTAGCAAACCAGTTTGCCGAAGCAAAAGGATTGCAAGTTTCTGCCTTGATGTATGCAGCATTGGTGCTGGTCGTGTTGACATTAATCGTCAATGTGTTAGCCCAGTTGATTGTGAATCAAGTGCAAGCAAAGTACCAGTAGTCGTCAATCTATTTTTTTGAGGTGTTGATGTGGCTAGTTCTCCAAGTACCCCCATTGAGACGTTTGATATTCAGGGGCTAAAAAAAAATACGTCGAACAGTAGAACCATTTTTAATATCGTCATGACGGCCTTGGCGAGCTTATGTATGGTGGGAACATTAATCCCACTCGTCTTAGTGCTGTCTTTGGTAATAGTGCGCGGTATTGGTCGGCTCGATTTAGCTTTGTTTACTCAGCTGCCCCCTGCTCCAGGTTTAGAGGGAGGAGGGATTGCAAATGCCATTTTAGGGACGCTGATTGTCGTTGCAATCGCAACCCTTATTTCTGTTCCTTTTGGCGTTATGGCAGCCATTTATCTGGCAGAATTTAGCGAAGGTAGCAAACTGGCTCAAAATGTTCGGTTTGCCACTAACGTCTTAAGCGGTGTTCCCTCGATTATTGCAGGGGTCTTTGTTTACGCCCTTTTAGTTAGTTCTGGCTTGACTGGATATTCTGCTGTCGCAGGGGGAGTAGCTTTGACAATCTTGATGCTGCCTACGATTATTCGGACCACCGACGAGGCTTTGAAGATCGTTCCTCAAGAAGTCCGTTGGGCGTCAGTGGGAGTCGGTGCATCTAATTATCAAACTGTCTTAACCGTTGTTTTGCCTGCTGCTATACCCGCTATTCTTACTGGCATTACCTTAGCAATTGCTCGGGCGGCTGGAGAAACAGCACCGCTAATTTTCACCGCCCTCTTTTCTCAGTTTTGGCCCACTGGTATTTTTGAGCCCATTGCCACCTTATCTGTACTGGTTTTCAATTTTGCCATTGTTCCCTTTGCGCCCCAGCAGGAGCTAGCATGGGCAGGGGCATTTATTCTAGTGCTGCTGGTTCTAGCCTCTAGCGTAACCGCTCGATTGGCAGCGCGAAGCAGAACTTATTAAAAACACTGCCCCTACTGAAAAAAATAAGTACAATGTATAACCCTGAAACAGCTAACCCATCCTATAACTCGGAAACAGCTAAAACACCTGCCTTGGCAACCGATGTTGTTTTGCGAACTAAAGCATGTGATATTTACTACGGCAACTATAAAGCGGTACGTGATGTTTCCCTCGATATCCCTAAGAACAAAATCACAGCCTTGATCGGTCCCTCGGGTTGCGGTAAAAGCACTGTATTGCGCTGCTTTAACCGATTGAATGACTTAATCAACGGTTTCCGTCTTGAAGGGGAAATTACTTACCATGGGCAGAATATCTATGCCAAAGATATCGACCCCATCGAGGTTCGTCGCCGGATTGGCATGGTATTTCAGCAGCCTAATCCTTTTCCCAAATCGATCTATGACAATATTGCCTATGGTGCCAGGGTTAATAACTATAGCGGCGATCTTGACGAATTAGTAGAGACTTCTCTGCGACGAGCCGCCCTCTGGGATGAAGTTAAGGACAAACTGCAAGAAAACGGATTCTCCTTATCCGGTGGGCAACAGCAGCGACTCTGTATTGCTCGCACCATTGCCATTAATCCGGAAGTGGTGCTGATGGACGAACCTTGCTCTGCCTTAGACCCCATTTCCACCTTGAAAGTGGAGGAGTTAATGAAAGAGCTCGCGGAAAACTACACCATCATTATCGTCACTCACAATATGCAGCAGGCAACCCGGGTGGCTGACTACACTGCCTTTTTTAATGCTGTTCCTACAGAAAGCGGCGGTAAGATAGGCTATTTGGCAGAGTATGACGAGACGAAAGTAATCTTCGAAAATGCTCAGCAAGAAGAGACACGGGATTATGTTTCCGGTCGCTTCGGCTAGTTGCCGTTGCTTTTTGTAAGGGAACTGTTTCGCCAGCAACATTTATGGTTAGTTATCAAGGGAGTCCTTCTATGCAAGTTCCTGTGGAGAATCGAGAGGATCAAAACTTAAGCAATCCAGACTATTATTGCAATCGAGAATTGAGCTGGCTGCAGTTTAACGATCGCGTCCTTCACGAAGCGTTTGATCGGCGTACTCCCCTCCTAGAGAAGTTAAAATTTTTAGCAATTTTTAGCTCCAATCTCGATGAATTTTTTATGGTGCGGGTTTCTGGGCTATTAGAACAAGTCCAGATGACTGTTGCCCAGCTTCCCCCAGATGGGTTGACTCCCCAACAGCAGCTCGATCAAATTTATGACCATCTTCTGCCGGTAGTGACTCGTCAACATCAGTTTCTCCAAACCGATCTCATGCCTCTGATGGCGCAAGCTGGGCTCCATCTGGTTTCCTATGAACAGCTGACTCCCCCTCAGCAAGAATTCCTCCAATCTTTCTTTGACCGTCGTGTCTTTCCAATTCTGACGCCTCTTGGGGTTGATCCGTCTCACCCATTTCCCCGCATGTCCAACCTGAGCTTAAATGTCGCTGTTGAAGTTCTTGATCCCCAAACCCAGCTCCTCCACTATGCCCGGATTAAAGTTCCCAGTAACTTACCGCGTTTCATCAGCTTGCCCAATGACTTGAAAAGGGTAGGAGATGAGCCAGCTGATTGGGTAGGAGTGACCTTAGAAGATCTAATTACTCATAACTTAGAAGCGCTCTTTCCAGGCATGACCATTCAGCGCAGCGGCTATTTTCGGATCACCCGCGATGCTGATTTTCCAGTCCGAGACGATGAAGCGGATGACCTGCTGCTGGCGATTCAACAAGAAATTAGCAAACGACGCATCGGTGGCGATGTGATTCGTCTAGAAGTACAAGCAGATTTCCCCGAGAGGATACTGAATGCGCTAATCGAGGAATATACTCTCAGTCCCAAACAGATTTATACCTTGAATGGGCTTCTCAATTTAAAGGATTTATTTTTCTTTCAGTCCCTGCCGCGTCCTGAATTGAAAGATTTACCTTGGACGCCTGTTGTGCCCTCTCGCCTGAGTTTTTTACAAGCTGATGTCGAGGAGGAGTACTCAACTCTATCAGAACCCCGTCCGGATATATTTTCAGTGATTCGGGAAGGGGACCTCCTCGTTCACCATCCTTATGATAGTTTCCAAGCTTCGGTAGAGTTATTAATTACCCAAGCAGCCCGGGACCCTCAAGTACAGGCGATCAAAATGACTCTGTATCGAACATCCGGCGATTCTCCAATTGTACAAGCGCTTCTGGAGGCTGCAGAAAACCGCAAACAGGTCGCCGTACTGGTAGAGCTGAAGGCGCGCTTTGATGAAGAGAATAATATTAACTGGGCCAAGCGCCTGGAACAGGCAGGCGTCCACGTGGTTTATGGTGTGATTGGTTTGAAAACTCATACCAAAACTCTCCTCATTGTCAGGGAAGAAGGAGATGAACTTCGGCGCTACGTGCACATCGGAACGGGTAACTATAACTCCAAGACCGCAACACTATATACAGACTTGGGACTCATTAGCTGTCGCGAGGAATTAGGGGCTGATTTATCAGAACTGTTTAATTACCTTACGGCTTTCTCCCGCCAACATAGCTACCGCAATCTTCTGGTGGCTCCAGTTACGCTCCGCGATCATATGATGAGCATGATTCGCCAAGAGATAGAACATTGCCATAATGGTCGGCCCGGCCGTATTATTGCCAAAATGAATTCTCTGGTTGATCCCGCCATTATTAAGCTCCTTTATGAAGCCTCTCAGGCTGGTGTAGAAATTGACCTCATCATTCGAGGGATTTGCTGTCTCAAACCGGGCATCGAAGGAATTAGCGAAAATATTCGGGTGGTTAGTATCATTGGTCGCTTCCTCGAACATTCTCGGATTTTTTACTTCCAA
Source organism: uncultured Dactylococcopsis sp. (assembly GCA_964493825.1). GTDB lineage: Bacteria > Cyanobacteriota > Cyanobacteriia > Cyanobacteriales > Rubidibacteraceae > Halothece. The sequence continues at coordinate 4,584 of CAZBPR010000025.1, read as the reverse complement.
AATGATGGTGATGAGAAAGTTTTCATCGGGAGTGCCGACTGGATGCCTCGTAACCTTGACCGACGGGTAGAAGCGGTTGTCCCCGTTCAAGAGCCTGCGTCTGTCAAAGAACTCAAAGAGCTGCTCAATATTTTCATGGCAGATAATCGCCAGGCTTGGGATATGCAATCCGACGGCAGCTATCTTCAACGTCAGCCGGCTTCTGGAGAATCCGAGCGCAGTGCCCATATGGAGTTGATGCAAAGAGCGGTTGAACAAGCTGACACAAGAGTTTAGCAGCCCCTTCAGGAGTTTATTTATGGAAAGTGTCATTGTTCGAGCTTTCTGGGCTGGATTAGTCAGCGCCTCATCTATGCCCTTGGGTGCATTGACATCCTGTTTTTGGCAGCCCTCTGACCAGGTAATCGGTGCACTTACCGCTTTTGGCGCTGGCGCTCTATTGGCAGCAACCATGCTCGATCTAGTGGCTAGTGCAATTGAGGATGGGCAAATTATAGAGCTGATTTTGGGCTCAATTATTGGCAGTGTCTTTTTTACCTCCGTCAACCATGGGTTAAACAAGTACGGCGGGTTTTTGCGGAAATCGGCAACTGCTGCCGCTCATATCAATCGCCAACAAGAGAAACACTTGAAACAGATGCTAACTCAGTTGGGGAGATTGGATATCTTTCGCTCCCTGACGGCTCCAGATTTGGAGCGCCTTACACAATCCTTGCTGATTAGTCGATATCAACGCGGTAAAGTACTATACCAGCCTGATAGTGCTTGCGAGTCGCTCTATCTGGTGCAGGAGGGAGAAGTGCAGTTGTTAGGTCCCGAACAAGAGATGCAGCCTTTTGCCAATCTGAAGCCAGGAGATTTTTTCAGCCGCATGGCATTTTTCACGGGCAGTCCTCATCGGACAAGCGCAATTGCAAAAACAGACTGCGAAATTGCAACTTTACCGCGAGAAGCATTTGAAGACTTGCTAGAAACTTCGCCAGAGCTCAATGTAGCCACTCAAAGATTGGTTCAAGGCGAAGAAATTGCTCATTATCTTCAACAGCGTCACTATCTAACGTTAGATGAGGTCAAAAACTGGGTTGATCAGGCAATTTTTGATATCCAGACTAAAGCGCGAATTCCGGATGCAATCTCCGTTGAAAACAAAGCTGACGAGTTTGTGAAAATAGCGCGTCAGGTCAAGCGATTGCCTATTTTTCAATATCTGCCCAGCGAAGATATCGAAGCAGTTGCAAACCGTCTGCGTTATCGTCGCTACAAAGATGGCGAAACCCTGTTCTACCAAAATGAGAGTTCCAATGAACTTTACTTTACATTATTCATTGCGGTCAAATTGCCCTAAGCAACCCCCAAAATCCCAGTCGCAAGCTGAAAAAGCTCCATCCTAAAGCTGTAGTTGGTGAGTTTTCCTTTTTAGCAGGAGCCTTGCATACGGTCACAGCAGTTGCTGATGGCGATGTTGGGGTTTGGGAGCTTAGTCGGATAGATTTTGGCGAACTCCTCAAACAGTCTCCTGAATTAAACCAAGCTGTTGAAAAGTTTCTCCAACAAGAAACGGTCACTGGCTATCTGCAGCGTCGACAGGGTTTTTCCCCTGAACAGTCAGCGCAATGGTTGGAGAAAGCCTTTGACTATTTACATGGTGGAAAGAAGCCGCCATCAGCCCAGGAAATGGTTCAGGTTTTGACGGAACATAAAAATGCTCCCCTTGCGATCTGGGCAGGCTTGTTGATCGATGGGATTCCAGAATCACTAACGATTGGTGCCAACGAATTGGCTGGCGCAGGAGTGAGTGCAACTTTTGTAACGGGTTTATTTATCTCTAACTATCCCGAGGCCTTGTCTAGTTCTGATGGGATGCGTCAGCAGGGATTTTCTTTTGCCCGTATTTTTAGTATGTGGACCTCAGTCATGCTCATTCAAGGTATTCTTGCCGGAGTGGGGAGTCTGATTCTTTCGGGAGCCCCTGAAAGTCTCGTTGCCTTGATTGAGTCGATTGGTGCCGGTGCGATTTTAACTGTTATGGCCGAAACGATGCTGCCAGAAGCCTATATGCGCAAAGGCTATTGGTTAGGTCTCTCTTTGCTACTGGGATTTTTGGTGATTGTTCTCATTAAAACGCTAGGATAGCCTAACACACTTAGATTAATAGGGACCAAACATAAAATTCGCCGCTTCATTGGGATCGTCACTATAGTAAAAATCGCGTAGTGCATTTAGCACTTCTTCTCTTTGAAGCAGACCATCCTGATTTTTATCGAGTTTTGAAAAGGCTTCCTTAGCATAAATAGCTGGCAAATTGAAGGCTCTAAATAGAGTGACCCACTCTTGAGTGTCTAAGTGCCCACTGTCATCAACATCACAAACATCAAAGATCATAGAGCCTAAAGAATGGATTTCATCTTGATATTTTGCTTCACTATCCAGCATCAAATCATGGTATCTTAACCAATCCTCCACTTGAATCTTATATATCGGGCGGTTGGAAACCCTTTGCTGAACATTGCGTTGGATTCGGATCCAGCGAGTCATAAACTTGTTTAAAAGTTTGGTATGTTCCTCTGAGTTAGGTTTCCACTCCTTAATCTCTGCGAGTGCCTGGGGGATTTTTTCAAAGTCTGAAACGGTTAAGCTGCCTGTATTACAGCTGTCATACATACTAAAAATTTTAACTAATTTCCGCTTTTGAAGTTCAGTAAGCATAGCGTTTTATCCTCAACGTAATCAATTGAATAGAAACCGAAGCAAGTTAATCTGCCACAATCAGCAGACTGGCAGGCCGAGCGGGATTCCCCTGAATGCTGACCCCCCGCTCATTGGCACTGAGATGACGCACAATCATATAAACGGCTTCGATATCGTCCCTAGCTCCGGCTTGCTCGGCTAATGCCGCCAAACTTAGCGGTTGAACGGCTTCTTGAAGCGTTTTTACAACCCGCTTTTGCAGGTCTAGGAGGGAAGCCGCGGCTTTCTTTCCTGCTTCGACTCCCGGTTGGTGATAAGCATTGATATTAACCAAAGAGGCATAGAGACTGACGGTGCGCTTGTAAAGGGCAATCAAGGCGCCAATCGTGCGGGGATTCACCTGAGGAATGGTGATTGTCACAGATTCGCGATGATTTTCGTAGAGCGCTTTCCGAGTTCCTTGCAAAAATCCTGAAAGATAATCGCCAGTAGTAATCCCAGGCTCGATCTCAATTGAAGGACCCTCTCGATCTTCTAAAACTTCAATGAAAGTGGCAAAGAAATTGGGAACCCCTTCCCGCAGTTGCTGGACATAGGCATGTTGATCGGTGCTTCCTTTATTGCCGTAAACTGCAATTCCTTGATCGACTTTTTGACCGTCTCGGTCCTTTTCTTTCCCCAAGGACTCCATAATTAACTGCTGCAGATAGCGGCTGAACAGGAGCAAGCTATCTTTGTAGGGTAAGATAACCATGTCTTTTTCCCCTTTACCGTTGGTTGCGTAGTACCAACACAAGGCCAACAGAGCTGCCGGATTTTCCTTCATCTTCGGTTGACGGGTCGCCTCATCCATAATTTTGGCACCAGCCAGCATTTCCCGAATGTTAATTCCTTGTAAGGCAGCCGGTAATAACCCAACGGCTGAAAGCTCCGAAGTCCGACCCCCAATCCAATCAAACATCGAAAACTCTGCGAGCCAGCCCTCAGACCGAGCAAGTTGGTCCATTTTACTCCCTGCCATGGTGATAGCCACTGCATGTTGGGGGAAGATGAGCCCTTCTTGCTCATACATATGTTTGACCTCTAACATTCCGTTGCGAGGCTCAGGAGTTCCTCCCGATTTACTGGTATCGAGGATTAAGGTGCTACGCAAGCGAGTTTTCAACTGGTTAAGCAGCCGATCAATGCCTGCCGGATCAGTATTGTCAATGAAGTGAATATTGAGGGGTGGGTTGTCAGGGGTAAGGGCTTTCGCTACAAACTGGGGTCCGAGGGCAGAGCCGCCGATGCCAATGGCGAGGATGTCAGTAAATTTGGGCGCTTCTGGCGGATGGATTTCACCAGAATGGATTTTTTGAGCAAAAGCCTCCACTTCATCAATAATGGTCGCGATTTGCTCACGAATATCGGGATGGGGAGCCAGGTCAGGATTTCGTAGCCAGTAGTGACCCACCATGCGGTTCTCGTCGGGATTAGCAATTGCCCCTTGCTCCAAGCTGACGACCTCGAGAAAGGCCTGGTCAAACTTTGGGCGTAGGGACTTAACCCAATCGTCCTCAAACCCCATACGGCTGATATCGAGGTAGAGGTCTAACTCGGGATGATAGTACAACCAGTCTTGATAACGTTGCCAGAGAGCGGTCTTGTCCATAGTGACTCCTAAGTAATTAGCTTAGCGATCGCGCAAAAAACAGAGTAATCAATTGTGAGTCTTGAAAACTTAGGCTTCCGGTCGGTCCTGGAGGCGAGGGGGAAGATGGGCGCGATCGCCCAAGCGCTGAAGCAGCGGTCCATGAATGTCAAACTTGACAATACTGAGGGCAGACACCGGCATAAAAATGCGATCGCGATAGCGACCCAAATCAATGCCCAACAAACTGCACAGCACAATCCGAA
>CAZBPR010000024.1:0-28305 GCA_964493825.1 uncultured Dactylococcopsis sp. | reverse complement strand
ATTTTCTTTGGTTCACTTTATGTTTTTATTGCAGCAAGTATTGGGGCAAGCCTGGCTTTTTTAGTGGGAAGATATATTGCTCGCGGTTGGGTGGAAAAACGAATTGAAGGGAATCCTCGATTTAAAGCTATCGATCAAGCGGTTGCAGAAGAAGGGATGAAAATTGTGTTACTCACTCGCTTATCTCCAATCTTTCCTTTTAATCTTCTGAATTATGCGTATGGTTTAACGAAAGTGACGTTTCGGGATTATGTAATTGGAACGTTAGGAATTTTACCCGGAACAATCATGTATGTTTATGTGGGTTCCTTAGCAAAAGATTTAGCAACCTTAGGTTCGGAAGAAGTAACTGCCCCTTCTGAAATTCAGTGGGCGATCCGCATTATTGGATTTATTGCAACGGTTACCGTCACCGTTTATGTAACAAAAATTGCGAGAAAAGCCTTAGCAAAAAGAGTAGACACGGAAGCCGAACCTTCTGTTGAGTGAGTTCATTGTTGTCCTTATTTAATACATAAAAAAGGAATTAAAAATCAACTGATACTTACAGATGCTCAAAACAATGCGCCGATTTTACCAACAGTTGTGTCCTTTTTTTCGGATTTGTCAAAAGCCCCGCTTTTGGGTCGCGATCGCGCTTTTTTTAGCCGCTTTTTGGGTAACAGTCGGTCCCTTAAATGTTCTCTTTGATCAGGCGTTTATTCTCAAGCATTTAGAAGCTTATCGCTGTTGTGCGACGGCACTGTTTATTACCCTTTATACCCTTCTGACAGTTATTGGAATCCCTGGAACGGTTTTAACCGTTGCCGGTGGGTTAGCTTTCGGCTTGTTCTGGGGAACCCTTTGGTCAGTATTGGGGGCAACTTTAGGGGCGTTAGGGGCATTTTGGACAGCGCGTTATCTGTTACGAGATTTAGCGGAAACGAAGTTTGGGGAGTATCACCTTCTCGGTTATCTCAAAAAAGCAGTTACTCAAAATCCGCTGCGTTTTGTCCTGACGTTGCGTTTTGTTCCGATTACTCCGTTTAACTTGATTAATTTCTTATTTGGCTTAACGCCCATTCATTGGTTTCCTTATACCTTAGGAACATTCGTTGGCATTCTTCCGGGAACCTTTGCTTATACGTGGTTAGGTGTGAGTGGAATGGAAGCCTTACAAGGGCGCGATCGCCTTTCTTTTTTCCTTGCACTTATTCTTTTGGCGTTACTGTCTGCAATTCCTTTCTGTCTGCGGAAAAAATCATCATAGTTATTAGTCATTGGTCATTGGTCATTAGTTATTAGTCATTAGGCATTAAACAACAAAAGACAAAGAAACGGGTCATAGTTACATCCCCCCAAACTCAATTGGTCTGAGGGGATATTGATTCTAAACAGCTGTGGTTGCTTCGGCTTGGTTTAAAGTTTCAAACTGTGTTAACGCTGCTTTAATCCAGGCGGCATTATCTCGATAGTGAGTGGCTGTAACAAGGTTACGATCAACCACGACCGCTTCATCCTTGAAGTTACCGCCAGCATTGACTAAATCATCTTTACAACCGGGATACGCCGTGACATCGCGTCCTGCAACGACTTTCGCAGAAACCAGTACCCAGGGACCATGACAGGTACTTGCAATCACTTTTCCTTTCTGGTCAAAATCGTGGAGAAACTGAAGCACATTGGCAATTTGGCGAACGCGATCTGGGGATTCACGTCCCCCGGGGACAACGGCTAAATCATAATCCACTTCTTTAATTTCATCGGCATCAACCGTAGCGTTTGCAGCAACGCCATGCTTTCCTTTCACATCAACTTTGCCTTTCGTCGCTACCTCAACCGTAAATCCAGCCTCTTGGAGGCGATAAAAAGGATAGGCAAATTCTGTATCTTCAAAACCGTTATCAACGATAATCACTGCGCGTTTAATCATTACATCCTCCTTTAATTTAAGATGATTTTTTTATGAGATAACCCTAATCAATTTTTGACGATCAAATCAGGGAACAATGTTTGAACCCAGAGACTCACTTGTCATCAGGGTTGTTCTAGATCTAAAGTAACCAACAATCCCTTACCCATAACAGTATTCATGGCTCATTCCCTCGATGACATTCGCATTGTCCTAGTTGAACCGGCAGGGGCTTTAAATGTTGGTTCTATTGCCAGAGTAATGAAAAATATGGGCGTCCAACAATTAGTTCTGGTCAACCCCAAGTGTGATCCTCAGAGTGCAGAAGCTAAACAAATGGCAGTTCATGGGAGAGATGTTTTAAACCAAGCCAAAATCGTTGCTTCGCTACCGGAAGCGTTGGTGGGATGTCAACAAGCCGTGGCAACAACCGCGCGTGATCGCGCCCTTGCCCTTCCTCTTGAACCGCCGCAAGTGGTACTCCCTAAACTATTACCCGTTCCCTCTGCCCTGATTTTTGGACGAGAAGACAGTGGCTTAACCAATGAAGAATTAACCCATGCCCAGCACTGTCTTTATCTTCCCACAGCCCCCACTTATCCCTCCCTGAATTTAGCGATGGCAGTAGGAATTTGTGTTTATGAATTGCAGCAGTTAGTGGCAACAACTGCAGCATCGGTAGCGACTCCTCTAAGGGAAACTGCTTCTTTAGAAGCACTAGAAGGGTACTACCAACATTTAGAAAAAATGTTACTGAAAATTGGCTTTTTGTATCCGCATACGGCATCGGCACGGATGCAAAAATTCCGTCAGATTTTTAATCGTGTTAATCTAACTCCAGAGGAATTAGCCCTACTAAGAGGTATTTTGAGACAAACGGAATGGGCAATTCAAAATAATGTGGTGAATGAGGAGTAATTATTGTGGCTTGGCAAAATGAATATCGGTCAGGAAATGGGAGAAATGCCAGTAAAATTCGACCTAATCGACGCAAGTTTTCTTCGAGTCAGAAAAAACGCCCATATAAAAAGCGAAAATCCAAACAACCGGAAAATGTCATTCCTTTTCCCCGGCAAACACAACCGGTGCGTCAGCCGCGTTCCAGTGCGGAATTATCGTTCATCTTTTTTGTGCGGTTAACGATTTTTGCCGTTGGCATCGGCGCGATCGCGGGAACAGTTCTTTATTTTTTAGATCGCGATCAATATCTTTCGCAACCGACTGCTACGCCAACAGAAATAGCAACACCAGTGGCAGAAACGGCATCTTCCCCGCCAGTTTTACCACTTGACCAAGAAGTGACCACTTTAAAGCAAACCTTCCAAAATTTAGCCAGTGAACACCCGCAATTAAACCCCGCTGCATTTATTGTGGATTTGGACAGTGGGCAATACTTGAACTTACAAGGGGAAAACACGTTTTCCGCCGCCAGTATGATTAAAGTGCCAATTTTAATTGCCTTTTTTCAAGCTTGGGATGAAGGACGTTTACAGTTAGATGAATCTCTCACCATGACCGAAGAGGTTAAAGCAGGGGGATCTGGCAATATGCAGTATGCAGCGACGGGGAAACAGTATTTGGCTTTGGAAACCGCTGCCAAAATGATTATTATCAGCGATAACACCGCGACCAATATGCTGATTAAACGCCTCGGTGGACAAAACGTTTTAAATGAATTATTTGCCGAGTGGGGATTAGAACACACTCGCCTTCGTAACCCTTTACCCGATTTAGACGGAACTAACACCACCAGCCCGAAAGAATTGGTTAAACTATTAGCAAGGCTAGACCAGGGAGAGTTGGTGTCAGCGCGATCGCGCGATCACATTTTCCAAATTATGCGGGAAACCCGGACTCGCACCCTGTTACCTGAAGGTCTGGATGAAAATGCCAAAATTGCTCATAAAACTGGTGATATTGGCTCATTAGTGGGAGATGTCGGTATGATTGACCGTCCAAGCGGGAAACGCTACTTAGCGGCAATTATGGTTGAACGTCCCCACAATGATCGCAATGCCAATGAACTGATCCGTCGCTATTCTCGGGAAGCTTATCAATATTTCCGCGATCAAGAGAAAAACTCTTTTATCGAATAAATCGTTGTCGTTTCTTTCTGATTCTCACTCTCTGTAATGATTCGCCGTTTCTCTCATTTCGTTTTTACGGTTCTTGGCATTATTTTCCGTCATCCAGTCACTGGCGCGACAATTATTCCTGTTCTTGCCAGTGGCAAAATTGTCTTAGTCCGCCGACGGGATACCGGAGAATGGGGACTCCCCGGCGGCATTATCAATTGGGGGGAAGAAGTCTCGGCAACAGCGAAGCGAGAATTGTGGGAAGAAACGGGGTTAGAACTGCTGAAAATTCAACGCTTGGTTGGGGTTTATTCGGCGCGCGATCGCGATCCGAGACTTCATTCGATCAGCATCTTAATTGAAGCAGCAGTGGCGGGTCATCTGGAAGTGAAAGATGAGTTAGAAATTTCGGATGTCAAAGCATTTACCATCGAAGAAATCCCCTTTGGTCATCTTGCCCATGATCACGAACGACAGTTAAAAGATTTCTTAGCTGGAGAAACCATCCTTGCGTGACATCCTCCCCCACTAAATGCGAAGAGTATAGCCCCTCACAAAAACCAAGTCATCGTGGTGGAAAATCTGGCGGTGAAGAACATGGTTCGGAACTCAACACTAGCTAAATCCATTAGTGATGCTGCTTGGGGTCAATTTTGTACTCTGTTGAAATACAAGTGTGAGTGGGAACGAAAACCCTATATTGAGGTTGACCGATTCTTCCCTAGATCTAAGACTTGTAATCCTTGCCTCCGGCGATGGAAGCTGTCAAAGATTAGGTTTCTTCCAACAAATAACGCTCAATGATACGGACAATACGTTCGGCTGCTTGACCATCTCCAAAAGGATTAATTGCCATTGCCATGGCTTGATAAACCTCAGGATTACCGAGTAACTCAGTTGCCGCTTGCAAAATTTTATTAGGATCTGTACCCACTAATCGGGCTGTACCAGCAGCTACCGCCTCAGTGCGTTCAGTGTTGTCTCGCAAGACAAGCACTGGTTTGCCTAAGCTGGGGGCTTCTTCTTGTAACCCGCCAGAATCAGTTAATAATAGATAGCAGCGTTGCATTGCCCCCACCAGTTGAGAATAGTCTAATGGTTCAGTTAAAAAGACGCGAGGATGATCCCCTAATGCTTTTTGAATCGGTTGGCGGACAGTTGGGTTGCGATGGAGCGGGAGTAAAATGGCAGTGTCGGGAAATTTTTCTAAAATTAACTCTAATCCCTCAAGAATCTGAGTGAGGGGTTGACCCCAATTTTCTCGTCGGTGCACTGTTGTCAATAAGACACGGTACTGATTCCAATTCAAGCCAGGGATCTCGCAAGGGGGATGACGGTGTGCCATGGTTAATAGGGCATCAATTACTGTATTACCAGTCAAATGAATTTCGCCAATGACACCTGAATTTTCTAAATTTTTGACTGCTGCTTGTGTGGGGGCAAAATTCAGCTGTGCCAGTTGCCCGATGAGGCGACGGTTAGCTTCTTCCGGATAGGGGTTATATAAATTATAAGATCGCAGTCCGGCTTCAACGTGAGCGATGGGAATTTGCTGATAAAAAGCGGCTAAGGTTGCGGCAAAAGCAGTGGTGGTATCTCCTTGGACAATCACTAGATTGGGCTGAATTTCCCGAAAGAGTTTTTCCAACCCTTTTAAACTGCGACAGGTAATGTCACTAAGCGTTTGTTCCGCTTGCATGATCTGCAAATCTTGGTCTGCTTCGAGATGAAATAAATTCATCACCTGAGCAACCATTTCGCGATGTTGTCCGGTGAGAATGACAGAGGTTTTTAGTCGGGAGGAACGTTGACATTGCTGAATGATTGGAGCCAGTTTAATTGCTTCCGGTCGCGTTCCTAGGGTAATGCAGACCGTACAGGAGTCAACGTTCATGCAAATCCCCCAATGACAGTTGACAGCAGAGAACACTCATGAAATTGTCTGACCCAGAAAGAGTTATAAGGGGAGTGTAGCACAAGTGGTATTTCCTCCCAATTCTTACTAGTGAATTTTTCCAAAACGCCGATCGCGCTGTTGATAAGCCAATAAAGCTTGATGAAAGGCGCTGCGGTCAAAATCAGGCCACAGTGTATCCGTGACATAAATTTCGGCATAAGCCAACTGCCATAGCAAGAAATTACTTAACCGCATTTCGCCACTGGTGCGAATCAACAAATCGGGATCCGGTAAGTTGGCGGTATAAAGATGTTGGGCAAATAACTGCTCATCCACTTGTTCTGGGGTAATTTTCCCTTGTTGCACTTGCTGCGCGATCGCGCGACAAGCGGCAATAATTTCTTGTCTTCCCCCATAATTGGTGGCGACAGTAAATTCAATGCCCGTGTTTTCGGCTGTTTTTGCCATCGCTTGCGCGATCGCGGTTTGCAATGACTGGGGAAGTGCGGTTAAATTTCCGACAAAGCGAATCCGTACCTGTTCGGTCATCATTTCGGTTAGTTCGCGCTGTAACACCCGCTCAAACAAGGTCATCAAGAAATCCACCTCTTCCGAAGGTCGCCCCCAATTTTCCGTAGAAAAGGCATAAGCTGTTAACCCCTGTATTCCCCAGTCTTGGCAGCAACGCAGTAAAGCTTTCAGGGCATCAACCCCTTTCCGGTGTCCCATCACTCGCGGAAATCCTCGTTTTCCTGCCCAACGACCATTACCATCCATGATCACCGCCACTTGTTTAGGGAGACGATTCGCATCTAAATCTGGGGGAAGCTGTTGTAAGAGAGTGGGCTTAGTAGTCATTTTTTACGATGAGACTTGGATGATAAAAGACGAAAACTTCGCTTTAAGAGTGCTTTTCCCTGTGAGCCGATTTCACGGGTGAGGCGACCAAAATCTTGCGCCACCGTCTCCCGTTCCACAGTCGGCGAAAATCTCAATTCTAACAACTCTCGGAGTCGGCTTCGCGTCAACGGTCGTTGCAAGTTGCCTTGTTCCGCCAAGGAAATCGAACCGGTTTCCTCCGAGACGACGATACATAGGCAATCTGAGACTCGTTCAGTAATCCCAATCGCTGCCCGATGGCGGGTACCTAACTGACGAGATAAGCTTTTTTCCGTCAATGGTAAAATCACCGCTGCTGCTGCAATGCGCGATCCCCGTAAAATCACTGCCCCATCATGTAAAGCCGTTGTTGTTTGAAACAAGGTTTGAATCAACTCACTGGAAATTTCTGCATTTAAGGTTACCCCTGGGCTTCTGAACTGACTCGGATCAATCGGATCGCTGGTTTCTAACAATAACAATGCTCCGATTCGTTTTTGCGATAATTCTCGTACCGCATCTAAGATTTGATCCAAGACATTATCAGGTTGGAGCTTATCATTAGTTGACGACGGAAACAACTGCCGTAACTCACCCCGCCCGAGTTGTTCGAGAAAGCGACGAAACTCAGATTGCAAAATCACAACAATCCCTACTGCCGAGCCAATCAACATTTTTTCTAACACAAATTGCAACAACCGCAGTTGGAACAATTGGCTGAGATAAATAGTGACTAGCAACACCGCAACCAGAATGATAAATCCCTGAATGATCCAACGTGTTCGGCTCTGTGGTTCTCCGAGTAAACGAATGACCACATAAACTAAGATAACAACGAAAACAACATCGACAGCAGAAATTAACCAACTGGGAAGCGAAGAAAGCAAATCGGATAAGCCTGGGGAGGGCATTGTTGTGTAGAACAGACAAAAAACAATGGACAGTTAACAACAACGGACAACGAATAAGGGTTGCTTGTTATTCATAACTGGTTAGAGGTCATGAAACAAAGAAACAAAAACTGAACGATCCATTAATGATCAATTCTCTTGAGTCTTGCTGGTAAATTATCCTGACTAATTAGATCTTGATAGGTTTCACGATTAATAATGACATCTGCTGTCCCATCCTGAACTAAAACCATGGCTGGGCGCAGTAAGCGATTATAGTTTGATGCCATGCTGTAGCCATAAGCCCCCGTACTCATCACCACCAGCGTATCGCCAGCGGCTGTTGCTGGCAGTTGGGCTTCTTGAATAACCACATCTCCCGATTCACAATGTTTTCCGGCAACGGTGACCGTTTCTGTTGTCGGTTGGGACATTTTATTGGCTAGCAGCGAGCGATAGACCGATTCATAAGTGATGGGACGTGCATTATCCGACATTCCCCCATCAACAGCAATATAATTTCTAGTTTCCGGAACTTCCTTACGAGAACCCACCGTATAAGCAGTGATGCCAGTTGTTCCCACCAATGAGCGACCGGGCTCACAAATTAATTTTGGCAACGGGATTTCTGCTTCATGACAAGCCGCTTCAACCGCTTTGGCTACGGTTGCTGTCCATTCGCCAATACTCGGCGGATCATCCGCTTCAGTGTAGCGAATTCCTAAGCCACCGCCAACATTTAATTCTCGCGCCGGTAAGCCTAATTCTTGCGCCATTTTTAACCACTTCACCAACACCCCGGCTAAATCCTGATGGGGTTGACGTTCAAAAATTTGCGACCCAATGTGGGCGTGAACACCGACAAAATCTAACACAGGTGTTTTGACTAAGAAATCAAAAACTTCTGTTACTTGATTGGGATCAAAGCCAAACTTACTATCAAGATGTCCAGTGCGAATATATTCATGAGTGTGACATTCAATGCCTGGTGTAATCCGCAACATCACCCGGGGTGAACTGTCTTTTGCCAGTTGAGCTAAGGTTTTTAATTCTAACCAGTTATCGGCAACAATCGTACAATCAGAGGCAATAGCTTCTTCTAATTCAGCACGAGACTTGTTATTGCCATGAAAGTAAATGGTTTGTGGGTTTACCCCTGCTTGTAGTGCAGTATAAAGTTCTCCACCAGAAGCAACATCAATCCCTAAGCCTTCACTGGCAACTAAGGCACAAATCGCAAGACAGTTGAGGGCTTTAGAAGCGTAAATCACTAACGATTCTCCAGAATAATTATCGCTCAAGCCGTCTCGATACTGGCGACAGGCCTTGCGAATGCTATATTCATCCATGATGTAGAGAGGAGAACCAAATTCCTTAAGCAATTCAGTCACATCACAACCGCCAACTTCTAAATGATCTTGAGTGTTAACTTTTGCGGTGAGTGGAAGGAGAGATTGATTGGGAGAATCAGTAATTTCTTTGAGAAAGTGGTTTCCTGTCGGCTGTTGCGTTGTTTCTGTTAAGACCATACTTAATCTATAATCTCGAAATTTTAAAAGCAGTCACTTTCCCATTATCTCGATTGATTGCGCAAAGAGCAAAAGAGTCACCGTTTAACAAGATAACTTGCTGCAAGAGCAAATCACCCTGCTAAGCAGTGACCCTTTCTTGTCTCCAGTGGAGATTACTGATTTCTGAATTTAGCTCATTCTACGATAAGGAACCTTCTTGTCGTAGTCAATATTCATGGCAGAGACTTTGGGTAAAGGATTTCCTTTGGCACTGCTCAGATTACGCGCCACATTCAAGTACGCACTGGGATCCCCTGCTTTGGGTTGCTTTTCTTGGGGCGTGAAGCGACGAACTTGATTTTGCCAAACAATTTGGGGGAAGCCCAACTGTTGACGATAGTAAGGGCCGTACCGAGGAGTTTTAAGATTGAAAGGAGTTTCGCCTTCATCTTTTTGGGGAAGCACCCGACGACGTTGATAAGGAACCGTATCTTCACCAAAATTATTGAGATACTCTTCACTATTGAGCAGGTCTTCAACGAAGCCGTTGATTCCCTTTGTCGCAACAACAATCGACCAAGCAATTTTCTCTTGTTCGTTGTAAACATCGCGTCCGAGAGCGCGTTGAACACAGATTTCGACAAAGCGATAGTTACTATTCGGTTCGTAGTTATAACGGCGAAAGGAATCAGAAGTCAGTAAGCCATAAATAAAGTCTTTAACACTGATTTGACCGTAACGCAGTTGAGATTCCAATATCCCTTGACGGTTACTGGTAATCATTTGGTGTTCGCTAAAAATTTGGCGATAGGCAGCCCAGATAATGGCTTGTGCATCTTCCTCGGAATTCATCATTCCGGGGGTTGGGTTAATTCGTTCTTCACCAGGGACTTCATATCCTTCTACGCGCTGATTTTGGCTAGAAGGGATATAGTTCAACAAAGGTAAGGACACCGTTGAACCTCCTTTACTAAATTTTTCAAAAGTTTATCCTTGATCATACGTGACTGTGGCGAGAAAAACTCAGAAATCTTATAACTTCTTACCAATTTGTTACGAGAGTCTTTGCGAATATTCCTCGCGCTGAAAACGGCAATGTGCCTTTGGCACAGGCAAAGTCATTTTTACAGAAATGGTCGGGCAAGATAATAACTCGTAATTGATTTTGCGTCCAATTGGGAATTACCGCTATGAATTAATTGTTCTAATTCTGCGGGGGTATATAGAACAACGTCAATGTCTTCATCGTCATCTTGTTCTGGGGGGATTTCGAGTTTTTCTAAACCCGTTGCTAAAAATGTATAAATATATTCATCAGAATAGCCGGGTGCTAAGGGAAATTTACCGAGATCTTGCCACTGTTTAGCATGATAACCGGTTTCTTCTTCAATTTCCCGTTGAATTGTTGCTGCCGGTGATTCATCAATTTCTACCGTTCCTGCGGGAAACTCTAATAAACGTTGCTGGAGAGGAATCCGATATTGATCTACGAGCACTAGTTTGCCCTCTGGGGTCACGGGAACGGCTAATGCCCCACCGGGATGACGGATACATTCCCATTCCCCTTCCACGCCATTGGGAAGACGGAGATGGCTGACTTCAAAACGAAATTTACGCCCTTGATACTGGAGACGTTCTTTAAGCAGTTGGGGAGTGGAATCATTCATGGCGATTAAAAATTAAAGTTTTTGCAGAATACCAGAACAGTCGATATTCTGTTTCAATTGCGCGATCGCGCTGCCAGTGACCGGATCAAGCCAGTTCGGAGCAATTTCAGCTAAAGGCACTAAAACAAAGGCTCGTTCTCGCATCCGCGGATGAGGAATTTGTAAGCGCTCTGTTTCCAACACCTGATCATCATATAAAAGGATATCTAAATCAAGGGTGCGCGCGCCCCAACGTTCCTGACGCACCCGCCCAAATTCATTTTCAATCTTGAGTAAGGTGTCTAAAAGGTCCCAAGGGGATAAGCTAGTAGTTAAGAGGGCGCAACCATTGAGATAGTTCGGCTGTTCCGGTCCTATGGGTCGAGTTTCATACCAACTCGACACAGCATCCACTACAATTTGAGCCTGCACTTCTAGCTTCTGCATTGCTTGTTCTAGAATTTGTTGCGACGCTCCCAGATTACTGCCGAGTGCAATGGCGCACTGGACTTTTTCCCCTGTACTCATAAAAAATTCAGTCAAGATTTAAAAATCTAAGAAACAATAGAAACTGTCGTCTTCAAGTGATTCATTGATTATGCGATACCTACGGCTCGGTCTGCCTAACGGTGCGGTCTGCCTAACGGCGCGGTCTTCGACCTACGACCTACAACCTACGCGCACTCAACCCCAAAAGATCGTTCTCATCGGTGGCGGTCATAGTCATGCCATTTTACTACGAATGTGGCAGTTGCATACCCTCCCAGAAGTTCGCTTAACGCTCCTGAGCGATACCGAAAAAACCCCCTATTCTGGGATGTTACCCGGTCATGTAGCAGGACTCTACACTTACGATGAAACGCACATCGATTTACCGCCTCTGGCCCAACGGGCCCAAGCTAATTTTTATCATGACAAAGCAGTCGGTTTAGACCTCAAGCACAAACAAATTTTATGTCTGAATCGTCCCCCATTAACCTTTGATAAAGTCTCTCTTGATATTGGTTCTACGCCAGCCACTTTCACAGTTCCCGGTGCCAAAGACAATGCGGTTCCGGCAAAACCGGTTTCTGTGTTCCTCAAGCACTGGTCCCAATTTCTAGAAAGTGTGGAAAAAAATCCTCAGCAACAACGCACCCTTGCGATTGTTGGCGGTGGGGCGGGTGGCGTAGAACTCGCTTTAAATATGCAACAACGCTTGCAGCAAAAGAGTCAGCAGGTATCCATTCATTTATTCCAACGGGAAAAGGAATTATTACTCGATAAAGGGAAATGGGTGCGTCGCCATTTGGCATCCTTGCTTAAAAAACGAGGCATCTCCCTTCATTTAGGAGAAGCGGTCAGGGAAGTGTTTCCGGATAAAGTGGTCTGTGAATCCGGGTTTGTTCTCGCAACCGATATTATCTTTTGGGTGACACAAGCCAGTGCACCGCATTGGATTCAAGAAAGTGGCTTAGCCACTGATGAGCGAGGATTTATGCTCGTCAATGACTATTTACAATCGATCTCGCATCCCTTTGTCTTTGCGGCAGGAGATATTGCAACCATGGTCAATCATCCCCGTCCTAAAGCCGGAGTGTTTGCCGTGCGACAGGGCAAGCCCCTATTTCAAAATTTACAACGGATTGTCTTAGGAAACCCCTTAAAGCCTTATCATCCGCAACGGAATTATCTCAGTTTAATTGGCACTGGTGATGAAAGCGCGATCGCGTCTTGGGGAAATTTTGGCTTCCATTCTCGGCTGCTGTGGTGTTGGAAAGATCACATTGACCGGAAATTTATGGCGCAATTTTCGCAGTAATCAATGAACCCATCAAGCTGTTGTTGATCAGCAGTGAGTCAGAGTAAGAAATTGCTATACTCTTGATGAGAGCCAATTTAACACCCATTGAGAGTAAAGAATGCAGCCGACCGACCCGAGCAAGTTTACGCAACAAGCCTGGGATGTAATTGTTGATTCACAAGAAGTTGCCCGTCGCTTCAAAAATCAAGAATTAGAAGTAGAACACTTAATGCTGACCCTCTTTTCGACAGAAGGGGTCGCCAATCAAATTTTAGAAGCCAAACAAGTTGATGTTTCTCGTCTTCAGCAACAACTCGAAGTGTTCACCAACCGCCAACGGAAATCGATGCGGGTGGAACAACTTTATCTGGGACGCGGTCTAGATCAGTTGCTTGATCGCGCGGATAAAGCCCGACAAAGTTGGCAAGACGAAGTCATTGGTGTCGAACATCTCTTACTCGGATTTGCGGAAGATGAACGAGTGGGTCGTCGGTTACTGCGACCTTATAGTGTTGACCCCCAAGATATTGAAGCTGCCATTAAAGAATTTCGGGCAAATCGTCCCCAAGAAGAAACTTCAGCAGAAGGGGAAAAAGAAGAAGAGAACGAAGAAGAACAAACTCCTTTAGAAAAATATGGACGAGATTTAACGGAACAAGCCAGTGGTGGCAAACTCGATCCCGTGATTGGTCGCGATGAAGAAATTCGCCGTGTTGTACAAGTTCTCTCTCGTCGGTCTAAAAATAATCCGGTCTTAATTGGTGAACCGGGGGTCGGAAAAACTGCGATTGCTGAAGGCTTAGCCCAACGAATTGTCAATGGGGATGTGCCTGAATCGCTCAAAAATCGGCGATTAATTGCCTTAGATATGGGAAGTCTAATCGCAGGTGCCAAATACCGCGGGGAATTTGAAGATCGGTTGCGGAAAGTTTTGCGAGAAGTGACGCACTCAGAAGGGCAAATTGTTCTCTTTATTGATGAATTACAAACGGTTGTCGGAACTGGTTCTGGTCAAGGCACGATGGATGCCGGGAACTTGTTAAAACCGATGCTAGCACGAGGAGAATTGCGCTGTATTGGGGCGACCACTCTCGATGAATACCGTAAGCACATTGAAAAAGATCCGGCGCTCGAACGGCGGTTCCAACAGGTTTATGTGAAACAGCCGGATGTGGAAGCAACCGTTTCGATCTTACGGGGACTGAAAGAACGCTACGAAGTCCATCATGGGGTGAAAATTACTGACTCAGCTTTAGTTGCTGCTGCCAGTTTATCGGATCGCTACATCACAGATCGCTTCCTCCCGGATAAAGCCATTGACTTGGTGGATGAAGCAGCCGCCAAGTTAAAAATGGAGATTACCTCCAAACCGACAGAATTAGAAAGCATTGATCGTCGCCTGATGCAGTTGCAGATGGAGAAACTATCTTTAGAAGGGGAAGACGAGTTAGCCAGTGGCGGAAATACCAGTGCTTATCGTTCCGCAAAAGAACGCTTGGAAAAAATTGAGCAGGAAATGCAGGAACTCGAAGGTAGTCAGAAGGAACTGTCTTCACAATGGCAATTTGAGAAACAAATGCTAGAGGAGATTAATACCCTCAAGGAAGAAGAAGATCAATTGCGGGTGCAGGTGGAACAAGCAGAACGGGAGTATGACTTAGAAAAAGCAGCGCAGTTGAAATATGGACAGTTAGAGGGGTTACAACGCCAACGAGAAGATAAAGAAGGGAAACTCCTTGAAATGCAGTCCCAAGGGCGAACCTTACTGCGCGAACAAGTCACAGAAGCCGATATTGCTGAAATTGTTGCGAAATGGACGAGTATTCCCGTTAATCGCCTGTTAGAGTCAGAACGCCAGAAACTATTGGGCTTAGAAGGTTATTTACACGAACGAGTGATTGGTCAAAAAGAAGCGGTAGCTGCCGTTTCTGCTGCGATACGGCGGGCGCGTGCTGGGATGAAAGATCCCGCCCGTCCCATTGGTTCCTTCTTGTTCATGGGTCCCACAGGCGTCGGAAAAACCGAACTGGCACGCGCGATCGCGGAATTTTTATTCGACAGCGAAGAATCCCTGATCCGCATTGATATGTCGGAATATATGGAGAAACATTCTGTCTCTCGTCTCGTCGGTGCGCCTCCAGGCTATGTTGGCTATGAAGAAGGGGGACAACTCTCAGAACAAATCCGCCGTCGTCCCTATTCTGTCGTGCTTTTAGATGAAGTGGAAAAAGCTCACCCTGATGTTTTCAATATTCTCCTGCAAGTCTTAGACGATGGACGGATTACCGACTCTCAAGGACGCACCGTGGATTTTCGCAACACAATTATTGTCATGACGAGCAATATTGGCGGCGAAGATATCCTCCAATTTGCCCAAGAAGACTCGCAATATGAACAAATGCGGAAAAAAGTCTTGCAAGCCCTACGCGAACACTTCCGTCCCGAATTCCTCAATCGCATTGATGACCTGATTATCTTCCATACCTTACAACGAGAAGAACTGGGACGCATCATTACGATCCAACTGCGACGCATTGAAAACCTCTTATCGGAACAAAAAATCACCATTAAACTTACCGAAGCTGCCCAAGATTACTTAGTGGATGTGGGCTATGATCCGGTTTACGGGGCGCGTCCCCTCAAACGAGCCATTCAACGGGAGTTAGAAAACCCCATCGCTACCAAAATCCTCGAAATGGCATTTACCGAAGGTGATACCATTCTTGTCGATTGTGAGGATCATCAACTGGTGTTTAAGAAGGAAGAAGAGGCGCAATCAGTGGAAGTTGAAGTGATGTCTTCTTGATCGGAGTGCTTCTCCTTTTTCATCTTCAGTAACTCCTATGATTAAGTTAAGCAGTGAGTGCTAGAACGACGAAATAGTCACTCTCTAGGGAGTTCAACCTTTATGGTTAATTGCTTTAAGCAGTTGTACGACTGGTAAGAGAAAATAGATTGAAAGAGCGCGATGTTCCCTACAGGAACCGGCATCTCGACAACGCTCGATGACCCCGAAGCCATCGCGCTTTCTCTCCCTTATCGTTAGATCGGGAGATCCGGTTGGGGTGGAAGCCGAAACAGAGTTAAGATCTTGAACGAGTTGAGTTACGGATCACGGAAAAGGGCAGTGGCACACAAATCTTCAATACTTCTCAAGTTGGGATCGCCAGCTAAGTAACTAATGCCGCGATGTAAATGTAAGCGAAACTGCTGGGCAAGGGTTTCTGCATCAGTACCCAGTTCATCTTGATAACAGCGTTGTTTGAGGGCAAGAATCAATAAATCGGACATTTCCCCTCCGAAGACCCGCCAGGTGAGTTCTAAGTTGCTGTCGGACGGAATCGGAACCGGTGAAGGCTTCGTGGGTTCAGCGAGGGAACGGCAAAAGCCCCATCGACAAAGAATATTCCATTGTTCGATTTTAGTTTGGCGTTTCAGTTTAATCAGTTGATCCCGTCCGGTTTTGGAGAGGCGGATCCGTTCGAGAGGGGGTTCCATATTATTTAGTGATCGTTTACCAGTTACTAATAGCAGGGGGAGGGGGAGACCAGGAGAGCGGGCGAAGGTGATAAGAACAAATCAATCTTAATTCTTGGTGATCCATTCTTGCAGTGTCGTGACAACATCGGGAATGGGAATTTCCTCGGCAGATTGGTCGGCTCGTTTCACGACTTCCACTTTCCCTTCTTTCAGAGAGCGCCCGGTGACAATACGGTAGGGAATGCCAATTAAGTCCGCATCTTTAAATTTAACCCCGGCTCGTTCATCGCGATCATCGAGTAAGACTTCGATGCCGACCTTTGATAAGTCTTGGTAAAGGGTTTCTGCGATTTCAGATTGTTGAGTATCGGTAATGTTGGGAACGGTAATAATTACCTGATACGGCGCGATCGCGACGGGCCATATCATGCCATTTTTATCATAAGATTGTTCCACCGCTGCTTGGGCTAAGCGGGAGACACCAATCCCGTAACAGCCCATGTAAAGGGGTTTTTCTTCCCCTTGTTCGTTGGTATAGGTCGCTCCCATGGCTTCGGAGTATTTGGTTCCCAGTTGGAAAATATGTCCCACTTCAATCCCACGGGCACTTTGCAGCAGTTGGCTGGGATCATGCACGGCGCGATCGCGCGCTTGTGCTTCTCGCACATCCACCACAGTTTCCGGTCGGGTAAAGTGTTCTCCCCAGTTAGCCCCGACAACGTGATAGCCGGTTTCATTAGAACCCGTGACAAAGTTTTCGAGATTGACTGCGGTTTGATCAAGCAAGCGTAAAAATTTCGGCTCCACTGTCTCACCCCCTTGAATATAATCATCGCTGAGATCCGGGGCAATATAGCCTAACGGTAACGGCCGTGTTGCCCATTTTTTCTGGGCATCCACATCCGGGACATTCAAAGCAATCAGGGCTTGTGCCCCATAATTCGGGGCTAAACTAGCGAGGAAGTTATTCAATTTCACATCATTGACATCTTGATCTCCACGAATACTCACTAAAACCAGGACTTGTTTCTCGTTATCATAAATGGCTTCGTAGAGAACATTTTTCACCACGGTGGTGGGAGAACAATCTAAAAACTGGCAAAGAGCGGCAATAGTTGCGGTATTGGGGGTATCTCGTTTTTCATAGGTGGTAAACGGAGAGGTTGCTGCTTCTGGCGGCAGGGAAACTGCTTTTTCTGAGTTCGCTGCATATTTCCCATCTGCGGTATAAAGGACTTCATCTTCACCGGCATCGGCAAGCACCATAAATTCTTGAGAAGCCGAACCGCCAATCGCGCCGGAATCGGCTTCGACGGCAGTAAAACTTAAACCACAACGTCGGAGAATATTGGCATAGGCTTGCCCCATCAGATTATAGGTTTCTTTTAAACTCTCGGGATCAGCATTAAAGGAATAGGCATCTTTCATAATGAACTCGCGACCGCGCATCAGTCCAAAACGGGGGCGAATTTCATCTCGGAATTTCGTTTGAATTTGATATAAATTTTGCGGCAGTTGGCGATAAGATCGGATACTATCGCGCGCGATCGCAGTAATGACTTCTTCGTGAGTGGGTCCCAGTCCCAGTTGTCGCTCTTGCCGGTCCATGAGCGCAAACATAATGCCTTCTGCTTTGGTGTAGGTTTCCCAACGCCCCGATTCCTGCCATAATTCTGAGGGTTGGAGTTGGGGGAGTAAACATTCTTGCGCTCCCGTGGCATTCATTTCTTCGCGGACAATCTGGGAAACTTTGTTCAAAACCCGCCACATCAGGGGAAGGTACGCATAGAGGCCACTCCCAATGCGACGAATGTAGCCTGCTCGTAGCAAGAGTTGATGACTCGGAATTTCCGCTTCTGCAGGGGTTTCCCTTAGCGTCACTAAGAGCATCTGAGACATGCGCATGGTTTGTCTTTCCTTAGATTCAGTTAATTAAATTGGGTTCACGCTTAAGCTACTGTATCGCGTTTATCCTCTGAAAATCGCTAATCCCTTCACAATAGCATCACAAGGCTGTAGCATGATGTTCGCTGCGCAAACCGGCGCAACCATCATTGGTTTAGCGTCGCAATTTCGTTAAAATTTAAGAGCTTTCTTGGAATTTAGGCTTGCTATGAACCAATCTTTCATCTCAGCCCTTCTTTGCTTGGGATTAGGAGGAATTGTCCTTCCAACTTCGGTTTCTGCTCAATTTATTACCAATGATAATAGTTGTCCCGCACCCATTCTCTCCCGGCTTGATCGCCATGAAATTCAGTCGGGTGAGACTGTAGAAAGTATTGCTCAACAATATAATTTATTGCCAGAAACTCTCATTCGTCTCAATCCGAGTTTGCAGCAAGAAAGCGTCCCGGTGGGAACTGAAATCTTGATTCCCCCGTTTAATGGCGTTCGGTTGGAAGTTCCCCCTGGCACCACTTGGGAAGATTTGGAAGCTGCTTATGGGGTTCGCGCAGATGTCTTATTTGAACTCAATGGTTGTGCAGCAAAACCGCAAGTGGTTTTCTTACCCGGTGTCGCTTGGCAAAGTCAAGATCCTGATACTGTCTATACCTATACTGGGCTGAGTCATTATCCTTTGTCCCAATCGGGGGAAGTGGCGTTGAGTTACGGTTGGTATCAAAATGCAGAGACCCAAGAACGCAGTTTACACAGTGGTGTTGACTTAAAAGCACCCGTTGGTACTTTAGTCTTAGCCGCAGAAGCGGGAACAGTCACCTTTGCCGGAGAACATCCCATCTATGGGAATTTCATTCTGATTAATCATGCGGGAGGAAAACAAACCCGTTATGGTCATTTAAAAACAATCGCAGTTCAACCCGATCAAACCGTTACCGCCGGACAAACCCTTGGTCAAGTCGGCACAACGGGTCAACCTCATATTTCCGATCCTCATCTCCATTTTGAAGTGCGCTATCAAACTGCACAAGGCTGGGTCGCACAAGATCCAGAAATTCATTTAAGCGCGATCACGCAATAAGAGATAAAACCAGCTTAAAAACAAAGTTTTTACGGACTAAAACATTAATTTTTTATAAAAAATTACGGGATAACCGCAATCCTTCCACTATAGTTGGCATATTCTGATTCGCTACCGTCTAGTGATAAATATCTCTTTCAGGAAAACAAATGAGCCACAATGAATGACCGTTATTTGAGCGCGATCGCTGCTGCAACGCTGAGTTTGGGGATGGGGTTCCCTAGTGCGTCGGCTTTATCTCAGGTCTCCCAATCACGACCGGCACCAACTGGGCTCGATCCCCTATGATTTGGCAACAGATCATCGTGGAGATGGTGCTCACTACAAGTTGCTGTGGGAAGTACGTCGCTATTCTTATGGGGAGACACCTGAACCAACCAAGGAGAAAGCTGATCCGCCAATGTTCCTTCGTATGAAGGATTTGCGGAATGGACAATAATATGAAAATCATGAACAATCGCCATTGTCCACCGATCAAACAATTAAACTAACTTTTGTATCCATGACTGAATTATAAAAAAGAATCTCCTTGCAAACACGCTAGAATAACTACTTATTCGAGCATTGTTGGCACCATTTTCCCCCGTGACTTCCTATGCAACTTCTTCACGGCACTTGGATTCCCGAGACTGGCAATCCGTTTATTCAAACCGGTCAATTTTATCTGTGGGTTGAAACAACGCAAAAAAACACATTTCGTCAACCTCAGCAACGTCACCCTTGGCAACTGACAAAATCGGACTTAGCCACTCTATTAACCAGTGAATTAGGAATTAAACCGCCTGAGTTTCATACGCTAGAAGAACTGATTGAACCGCGTTACTTTTTACTCCCAACTGTTGACGATCAGCCGCTTCCGTCTTTAGAGTTATCCCGCTATTTAGAAACTGAACTTCCAGATTCCTTTGACTGGCAATATTGGCAGGTTGATAGTTATTCGACTTTATCTCTAACCAAAACTGGCACGAATCGTAAGAACTGGGTGAATTCAGTGATTCCTCTCCTTAATGACCTTCATTTCATTACCTTGCATCGCCTCAGTGAAATTCAAATGGGGTCAGATTTATTATTTTGGTTTCATTTCACCCAAGCCCTGAAACAGATTATTCTTAAAGATCAATATATTCCAGCGTTGAAATATCGGGAGTTAAAACCGCAAAAGAAAACCAGCAGCAAGTCTAAGCGTAAGTCTAAAACTGCTACTCCATTTGAAATTTATCCCGGTTGGGAATTGATTGGAGAAGAGTATGAAACCTTACTGAATGAATCCGTTGAGTCAATGCCGTTGATGTGCGCTGCGGGATTCGCCGAACCACCAGAAACGCCCAAATTCTATGATCGCGCTTCTCTCCTCCATCACTTTTCGGAATGCTTACTCACCGAAATTGTCACCCATACTTACACCACGAAAGGGTTCGAGAAACAGATTGCCGATTCAATCCTTGAAGATTGCTTAAACCGAGCGAATGGAGGTACCTATTGGACTTCTAATGATGCTTTAGAACAGTATAAACAATGGCAAACTTGGCGCGATCGCGTTGTTTCCACGCATACCCATCAAGCGTTTTATTTGTATTTCCATTTGCAAGAACCCCCAAAACCAGAAGATTCTTGGATTTTAGAATTTCAAGTTGCCCCGAAATCTGACCCCTCGCTACGAGTTTCCCTCAATGATTACTGGCGGATGCGCCCGGATCAACAAGAACCGGTCAAACAGAAGTTAGGGGAGGATTTTGAAAAACATCTACTGTTGAACTTGGGTTATGCTGCGCGCATTTACCCGGATCTGTGGCGAGGACTCGAAACAGACCAACCGGTCGGTATTTTTCTCAACCTTGATGGCGCGTTTAACTTTCTGAAAGAATCGGCTTGGGTGTTAGAAAATGCCGGTTATAAAGTAATTGTTCCGGCTTGGTGGACACCGCAAGGACGACAACGGGCAAAAGTGAAGTTAAAAGCCAGTGGTAAATCTGGGAGTCCGAGTGATGACAGCCAGAGTTATTTTTCCTGGGATACCTTAGTGCAATACCAATATGAACTGGCGATTGGCGATGAACGGGTTACCGAACAAGAATGGCAGCAACTGATTGAGGCAAAAACGCCGTTGGTGAAGTTTCGTGGTCAGTGGATGGAACTGAACCAAGACAAAATGAAGCAGATGCTGGAGTTTTGGAAGAAACACCAGGAAGAGAATCCAGAACTGTCTTTGCTGGAGTTTATGAAACTGACGGCTGAGGAAGAAGAGGAGGAATTAGAAGTTGAGTGCGATCGCGATGATTCTCTTGCCCAAATGTTGAGTAAACTGAACAATCAGCAACAATTTCAGTTAATCACCACACCAGAAGCCTTCCAAGGTACATTAAGAGACTATCAAAAACGGGGACTCTCTTGGTTGCAGTACTTAGAACAGTTGGGATTGAATGGTTGTCTTGCCGATGATATGGGCTTAGGGAAAACGATTCAGGTGATTGCCCGTTTATTGCAAGAACGAGAAGCCAATGCCACTGAGATTCCGCCCACACTACTGATTGCGCCTACCTCTGTCGTTGGAAACTGGTATCACGAAATTCAAAGATTTGCCCCACAGCTAAATGTAATCATTCATCATGGCAGCGATCGCGCCAAAGAAACCGCTACCTTTGAAGAAAGCTGTGCCAATCAAGATATTATTATCACCTCCTTTGCCCTCGCCCGCAAAGATGCCAAACTCTTTAAAGCCATAACCTGGCATCGCATTGTCTTGGATGAAGCGCAAAACATCAAAAATCCCAAAGCTGCCCTTACCAAAGCAATCCTAAAATTCTCGGCAACGCATCGCCTTGCCCTCACCGGAACCCCGATTGAAAACCGCTTACTGGATTTGTGGTCGATCTTCAACTTTTTGAACCCTGGCTATTTGGGAACGCAAGCGCAGTTTCGCCGCAACTTTGAACTCCCCATCCAAAAAGATAACAATCGTCGCCAGTCCACAACCCTGAAAAAATTAGTGGAACCCTTTATTCTGCGTCGAGTGAAAACGGATCAAGCGATTATTAAAGACTTGCCGGATAAAGTTGAACAAAAACTGTACTGCAACCTCACCAAAGAACAAGCCTCCCTCTATGAAGCCGTTGTCAAAGATGTAGAGAAACAACTTGCCGAAGCCGAAGGAATGCAACGTAAAGGCTTGATTCTCGCAACGCTGGCGAAATTAAAACAGGTGTGCAACCATCCCATGCAGTTTTTACAGGATGGGAGTGAATTTACCACAGCGCGATCGCACAAACTCACTCGCCTATCTGAAATGGTAGAAGAAGCGATGACCGAAGGTGACAGTCTCTTAGTCTTCACGCAATTTACTGAAATCGGAACTGCCCTAGAAAAATACTTGCGTCACGAGTGCCATTACAATACTTACTATCTCCACGGGGGAACCACTCAGAAGAAACGGGAAGCCATGATCAGCGAGTTTCAAAGCCCCGAAACCGAACCCTCCGTGTTTATCTTATCCCTAAAAGCCGGTGGCGTGGGAATCACCCTAACCAAAGCCAACCATGTGTTTCACTTTGATCGCTGGTGGAATCCTTCGGTAGAAAATCAAGCCACAGATCGCGCTTTCCGCATTGGGCAACAGAAAAATGTATTTGTTCACAAGTTCGTCACCACGGGTACTTTAGAAGAACGCATTGACGAGATGATTGAAGATAAGAAAAAACTGGCTGGATCAATTGTTGGATCGGATGAGTCTTGGTTAACGGAACTCGATGATAACGCGTTTCGAGAACTGATTTCCCTCAATAAAAGTGCGATTATGGAGTAAGAATCATGCTGGAGGTAAACGATATCTCTATCCCCATTGAATTGCCGATGGAACAAATTGCTGAGTTTTGCCAACGTTGGCAAGTCATTGAATTTGCCCTGTTTGGTTCAGTTCTAAGGGATGATTTTCGTCCAGACAGCGATGTCGATGTCATGGTGCAATTTCATCCAGATGCTCATCCGAGGTTTAGAACATTAGATCAAATGGAAGCAGAACTAAAACCGATGTTTCATCGCGAGGTTGACTTAATTACTCGTGAAGGGATTGAAGCCAGTCGCAATTACTTACGCCGTCGTGAAATCTTTTCCTCGATGCAAGTGATTTATGCAAAATGATGAATCCTCTGTTATTCGACAAACTCAACACGCATCCTGAGTTGCTGTCAGATGAAGCGAGTCAGCAATACACCATTACCGATGTCAGTTGGGAAACTTACGAAGCCCTTTTAGCAGATTTAGGTGATAATTTCCCGGGGTTGCGGGTTCACTATTTAGAGGGAGTCTTAGAAATTACAATGCCCAGTCGTCAGCATGAAGTGTTTAACAAGGAAAACATTGGACGACTGCTTGGGGTCTATTTTGAAGAAACGCGCACCCGGTTTTATAGTTTAGGATCAACCACATTTAGAAGTGAGGCGAAGCGACGGGGTGCAGAACCTGATTTATCGTTTTGTATTGCTACAAACAAAGCCTTACCAGATATTGCCATTGAAGTGGTTAAAACCAGTGGCGCGATCGATAAATTAGCCATTTACCAAGGCTTAAATGTTGCAGAGGTCTGGTTCTGGCAAGATAGTCGCTTCACACTCTATCATTTAGGCAATCAGAGATATGAGCAAAGGGAATTTAGTCAATTTCTTCCTGATCTAGATCTAAACCTGTTGGCAACTTATGTAACTTATTCGGAACCGTTGGATGCAGTGCTGGAATATCGGCAAGCCCTTCATCAAACAAGATAGATATCGAAAAAAACTTAGCAGAAATAGATAGTTAGACTGTCAACAAAATCATGTAATTAGATCCAGCTTTCAGTGATGTAGTAAGTGAAATTGTTGTTTAGTTATAATAAATAGCAGATTTAAATATTGATAGAATACTGAGGTTAATAGTGGAAAATCTTAAACTTTTAAGTGATCTTGGAATTGACCATAATGTTATGAGTCAGTATCAAATACTATGCTTTCCCGAAGATATTGAGAATCGGACAGAAACTAATCAATTAGCAGATTCAGGAGAATCTATTACTTTGAGCAAACTTCTTAAAGAAGAAGGTGTTAAGTGTGCAAACTCTTATGATCTTGGATTAGACGCTAAAATTTCCGAGCGTAGGGGAGTAGATCTATGGCTTGGTAGTATTTGGATATTAAAAAAGGCAGTGTTCCCCTTATTTATTGCCGTAGCAGGTCGCTTAATTGGGGAAAAAATTCAGAGAAAGCTAGATACTGCCCAGGAACTGCAAACATCTCAGAGAGATGAAAATTTTGAAGAAACAAAAGTTCATGCCGATCTTAAAATCATTGATGGAAAGCTAAATGCTGAAATCAAATATAACGGCGATGCAGATACCTTCCTAAAAGTTCTTAAAGGTATTAATCATGAGCAATAGTTCCTTTCAAATCGTCACAAGAAACTTTGAAGCCCATGCATCCACTTTAGCGGAAACATGGTTAAGCCTAATGCAAGAAGAGCAATATCAGCAGGCAAGTCAGCTTTGCATTGACTTTTTAGAGAAATATGGCTCTGCCTTTAAAGTACGCTCTCTTGAAATAGATGAAGATGGCTATAATAAGCTACTTATTTTATTGGTTTTCTTTAAGAGCTTACATGAATATATTGAGTTATGCCAACTCACGAATGATAAACATTGGCACAAGGATAATGCAACTGTAGAAAAGGTTTGGATTAAATTATGTGATTGCAGAGAACGGCTTCAATTTTCATCACAATATTGTCAAGGTGAAGCTATCAATCAAATTCAATATGATTTAAACGGTTTAGAACAGTTTTTTCGAGATGCATTTGGAGATGGCTCTTATGTCAGTCCTGGTATAGTAGCCGATGCAAGTTTATGTAGCATCTGTAATCAAGACTGTAGAGCATGTTCTCACATACCAGGTAGACTTTACAATGGCAAGATTTGTTCTTATCACCTAGTTAATCCACAACCTAATCATGTTGCTCTTGTAAAAACCCCAAAGGATCCAAGATGTCGGATATGGAATTGGCAGATTAAAGACAATAAAGATGAAGATGAAAGTATTACAATCAAGGAGGTGTGTATTCTGACTTCATTTAGCGTTGATGATTTCTTGCAAAATTCCGAAAACGTATTTGATAGCCAAGATTTAAACTTATAAGTAAAGTTTTTAGCTCCTTAACTATCGGGTTCGCGCCTCGATCATATTAACCTTTGACCTCAGCCGAGTTATTTCAGCATGAAAGGCAAATTGATATGAGCGCAAGCAATTCAAACAATACCTCACGTACTAACTGGGAAGCATTAGAGGCAATGATGGATGAGGAAATAGATTACTCCGACATCCCGCCTTTGACTGAGGAATTTTTTGCAAAAGCGACTTTGCGAGTTCCCGCTACTCAAGCTCATAATTTAATTCAGCTTGATCCTGATGTTATGGCATGGTTTCAGTCTCAAAGTACAGAATACAAAACTCTGATTAATTCAGTTTTGCGCCGTTATATTGAGAACAACAGTGATCAACAAGCGAGCTAAACCTGCGCGATTGTACTTTTTTTGAAATTTGCGCGATCGCGCGAAGCTCTCTGCCAGAGGCAATTGCGCTCAGTTAGTACCTACTAAAATAGAATAGTCTGTGTAAACAAAGTCAAGGAAATTTTGCTCCATGACGACTACAAGTGATATTGGCACACTCATCGTCTCAACAACCGGTATTCTGGGAGGTCGTCCTCATATTGCCAATACAAGAGTTTCTGTACAACGAATTGCAGCTTGGTACAAGAAAGGATTAAATGCTGAAGACATTGTTGAGCGCATGGGCAATCTCACTTTAGCGCAAGTTTATGTAGCTTTAGCTTACTATCATCTCAACCGAGAAGAAATTGAGTCTTACCTAACGGCTGAAAAGTTGGCGTATGAACAACAACTTGCTAATCCAACCTATACTAATTAATGGTGAAACGTTAGTTAATGGTATTCTAGAGCGGTTCCATCAAAAAAATTAGGTATGAGTTGCTATTTTAGATTTTTCCTAGGGCGCGATCGCGCCTAGTTACCAACAAGCGACCTCAGCCTGCGCGTACTATAGCTTTTTTGAAATTGACGCGATCGCAGAACCTCAAAGCAAAGCACAATTATCGTGAAAGGCTAATAATGCAGTGTAAAGGACGGAGGCGCGATGCCTGTAGGGCGGTGGCTTCGCCACATTGCGGTTTGCCCTCATCTTGTGAAAATTGACGAATTTCGTCAAGACTTTGAAACGTTGATGAAAGAGGATATGGCAGTGACAGCATTGGTGCAAAAAAGGTACGCCAGTGGCGGTTATGAACCAGGAATTACCAATCAACTCGAAGACCGAATTTTGTATCAACAAGCCTTAATCCAAAGATTTTTGTTTGGCAACTAATGCAAGAGTTGCAATTGATAAAATAGGAACGTTAATCGCCGTTGGCGGGGTTGATCTGCTCAAAGCCTCTCCAATGTGGAGAATTGAAAGTATAACGGTTAACCCGATTTTGAATGATGCCCTCACCCCGTCTCCTCCTCTTAATTTTAAGTATCAGTGTTGTTTTGGCACTGATGATTTGGTTGGTGAGTGCAATTTACCAACTTTATATCCAGATTGCCTTTACCGCCCCAATTCTCGCCAATTTATTACTGCTATTGCTCATGGCAGTAATTACGGTTTTAATTGGTGCTGTTATCTATTACATTCAGGGTGGGTTTAATTTCAAAGGGAAAAAAAAGAAGAAAAAACCGCGCCCTCAGGTCAAAGCCCCAGCGGAAAAAAATGAAGCCGCGCAAGCCAATTTACAAGCGGTGCGTCAACAAGTGCAACAAATTCAGGATGAGGTTGCACAGCAAGCCCTTTTAGAAAAATCAGAAGCCCTCGCCGCGAACTTTGAACGTCAAGCCTTTCAGGTCGTGATCTTTGGAACGGTATCTGCCGGAAAAACTTCATTGGTCAATGCGTTGATGGGTCGCGTGGTCGGAGAAGTGAGTGCACCAATGGGAACCACGCAAGCCGGGGAAACGTATAGCTTGCAGTTATCAGGAATTGAACAGCAGATTTTAGTCACTGATACACCTGGTATTTTGGAAGCGGGAGTGATGGGAACGGAACGAGAACAATTAGCTAAAGAATTAGCCACCGCAGCCGATTTACTTCTCTTTGTGGTCGATAATGATTTGCGTCAGTCTGAGTACGATCCGCTGTCAGTGCTAGCCGAAATTGGGAAACGATCGCTGCTGATTTTTAATAAGACCGATCTCTATACGGATGAGGATCAAGAAGTCATTCTAGAAAAGCTGCGATCGCGCACGCAAGATTATATTTCCCCTCATGATGTCATCTGTATCGCCGCTAATCCGACGCCTTTTCATACGGATAATGGGGATACGGTCCAACCCGAACCCGATATTATGCCCTTAATCAAACGCCTTGCTGCCGTACTGCGGGCAGAAGGGGCAGACTTAATTGCCGATAATATCCTCCTGCAATCGCAACGCCTTGGGGAAGAAGCCCGTCGTCTCATTGACCAACAACGCCGTCGTCAAGCAGACAAAGTCATTGAACGGTATCAATGGGTGGGCGCAGGGGTCATTGCCGTTACGCCCTTACCCGTGGTGGATATGTTAGGCACAGCAGCAGTGAATGCGCAAATGGTGGTTGAAATTGGCAAGATTTATGGTTGTGACATTAACTATGATCGCGGTCGCGAACTCGCCCTCTCTCTCGGCAGAACACTGGTTAGTTTAGGCGTCGTCAAAGGAGTGGTGCAAATGGTTTCCACTGCCCTGCAAATGAGTGTTGCGGCTTATGTGGTCGGGAAAGCGATTCAAGGGGTGAGTGCTGCTTATTTAACTCGGATTGCCGGTAAGAGTTTCATTGAATATTTCCGTCAAGATCAAGATTGGGGAGACGGTGGGATGACCGAAGTGGTGAAGCGTCAATTTCAGCTGAACCGTCGCGACGAATTTGTAAAATCCTTTCTGGGAGAAGCGTTTGAAAAAGTGGTGCAACCCTTAATGGCAGAAGAGGAAGAAGACGAGAGTGAAGAGGAAAGCAATGATCAAAGATCTCGTTATTCTTATGATGATGACTGGTCTGACCCCCCACAACCTAATTTAGAAAAATGGTAAAGCTCATTCATTGCCCAGGAGTTAAGGTTTGCGACACATTAGATTAATTCTAGTGAAGGGTTGGGAGTAGGAGTAAAGCTCACAGATAAACTAGAAAGGGTAACCGATCTCAAAGGTTGCAATGGGAGGTAATGATG
>CAZBPR010000023.1:25114-28336 GCA_964493825.1 uncultured Dactylococcopsis sp. | reverse complement strand
TCGCGCAACGTCTGGGAATTGATACGACTCCCTTAGAAACTTATCGCCAAGAAGGGCTGTTTCTCGACGATCTTTCCTGCTGTGACAATGACTGTGTTTGCTAAGAGTAATATCAAACTTATGAGTTAGACTATTATTGATTCCCAACGCAAAAAACTCATGGCAAAGGAAAAAGCGACTGATGTTTGCCAAACTTTTTGTTTCGAGACGGAAAGGGTAAACAACGCCCTCAGCACAATGCTGAGTGATGAAATCTTAGAAGAAACGCAAATCCTTTTTAGTGCTTTAGCCGATCAATCACGCCTTAAAATTCTCTACGCTCTCGGTAACGGTCAGGAACTCTGTGTGTGTGATATTGCGACGATACTCGGAGTTAAGGTGGCAACCGCTTCTCATCAACTCCGCAAACTCCGTGACCTCAGAATTTTGAAATACCGTAACGAAGGAAAATTAGTTTATTATTCCCTGCGAGACCAACGAGTCATGGATATTCTTAACTTTGCTTTAAGTCAAATCGTTTCCTAAACCAGCCAAACATAATGCTCTCCTTATCTTGTTTCATTCAAATATTCATTTGAATATTATACAATTGAGCCAGATATCGAAGGGGTTGATGACAAAACGTTTGTCTCAACGTTCAAACACTTGCTTGAATGTAATAAGGAAGAGGGAAAATGGCTGACAATTGCTGTCAAGGGAAAACTCAAGCGCTCGAAAAGCTAAAAGGACGACAAAAGCGAGTCCTCTGGATAGTCCTAGGGATTAATGCTGTAATGTTTTTTATCGAGTTTGGGGGAGGAGTACGCGCCCAAGCGCTCTCGCTAACGGGTGATTCTCTGGATATGCTGGGGGATGCGTTGGTATATGGGAGCAGTCTCTATGTGTTGAATCAAGGTCGTAAAGCACAAGCGAAATCAGCTTTATTGAAAGGGGGAATTATGTTTCTCTCCGCGATCGCGGTATTTGCGCGAGCCACCTACCAGCTTTTTGTCGGAGGAATACCGAATGCTCATCTCATTAGCAGTATCGGTTTATTGGCTCTAGTAGCCAATCTGATCTGTTTGTATTTACTGGCTCGTCACCGCAACGACAACATCAATATGAGTGCGGTTTGGCTGTGTTCTCGCAATGACATTATCGCCAATACATCGGTTTTAGCGGCTGCGGGTCTTGTTTTTCTCACTCACTCTCCCCTTCCTGATTTAGTTGTTGGACTATTGCTGACGGTTGTCTTTGCTAAATCAGCAGGGAAAGTCCTTTCTCAAGGATGGAGAGAACTGCAAGCCTAGATATAGGTGGGGATGCATTAGAAATCTATTAACGGGACTTAAACAATTGTGAGGCAAAAACCGCCTCAAACCTATATACAGTAATTATTTTACTTCGATTGGGCAATTTTCTGGATAGACTTGGGTTTCAGCGATTTTGAGGCGCTTGATGTAAACTTTTTGCCATTACTGGGTTTGAGGCGGTTTTCTTATTGTTTTTTGTCTAAGTCCCGTTAAACCGTAGCTTAATAATGATTATTATTATGCTAACCAGCTTGGGTCTGAAAAGACTCAATTTCAGTGGATAAACGTTCATAATTTAGAATCAAAGTGATGGTACGAACCCGTCTGTAGGAGGATGTTTCACTACAAATGCCACGACCTTTATAGACTTTTTTATAGGTGATTTTTTCTGACTTGAGTATTTAATATATTTAGTCAAGTGATACTTATTTAAATTGTACAAAGCAACCTTTTTGGGTAACTGTATTAATTCTTTAAACTTGGACAATAATTATTTAATGTACACCTTTAGTCGCCAAACTAAACGATTTTAATGATTTTTGCCTGTAATAATTGAGCGACTTGTGGGTTATGAGAAGTGACGATCGCGCTCCCACCTTCTTGTGCAAATAAATCTAATCCTGTTAACATTAATTGCAATGATCTTGGGTCTTGTCCCACCGTAATTTCATCAAGCAAACAAACCGTTGGTTGTCGGGCTAAAACCGCAGCTAACGTTAAGCGTCTCTTTTGTCCTCTAGAAAGGGATTGTGGGTGACGATAGCGCAATTGAGCCAGGTTTAATTGGTCTAACCAACGATTAGAAATAGTTTTGCTAATTCCAGCTTGTTTCACTTCTGCTTCAACCGATTCTCCAAATAATTGATGTTCTGGATTTTGTAATACGAAACCAACCATTTTAGCCAGATCAGTAATCGGACGACCCGTTGCTTTTTTCCCGAACAGCCACCAGTTTCCTGTTTGCGGTTGTAATAATCCTGAGAGTAATTTTAAGAGGGTTGTTTTCCCACAGCCATTTTCTCCTTGTAATAAGATAATTTCTCCTTGATACAGTTTTAAATTGGGGAAAGCGGGATAGCCTCCCAAACTCAAATTATCCGTTTCTAAAACTAAAGTTGATTCCGAGGATCGGATGTTTGAATTTAGCTGAAGTTGTGAGGGAAAAGGAGAAAAATGATTAGGCGTTCCCTTTTTTAAATAGCCTTCCTCAAAATAAAAAGCGCGATCGCATAAATCCCTCACTAAATCAAAGCGATGTTCAACAATTAAAATCCCTTGTCCTTGCGTGGCGCGATCGCGCAACAATTGGCGTAACTGGTTACAATTACTTTTATCGAGATAAGCAAAGGGTTCATCCAGTAATAAAATCGACTGTCTCATAACTAAAAGACACGCTAAAACTAGGCGTTGTTTTTGCCCTGCTGATAGACGATCAATTTGCCATCGCGCTTTAGAAGTTAAGCCAAATTCGCTTAAAGAATGATCGATAATCAAGGGAATGCGATCGCTGCTGATGTTTAAGTTTTCTAGTCCAAATCCTAATTCTTCCCAAACCGTATCAGTAAAGATTTGCGTTTCCACATTTTGCAATAAAGTCCCAAAATAACGAGCGCGATTACGCACTGATTCTTCATTTAAAACTTGGTCTTTTACTAAAATATTTCCTGTTAATTCCCCTTGAACATGAGTGGGAGAAATACCAGCTAAGCAATTGAGGAGAGTACTTTTTCCACAACCCGTTGCACCAGAAATGAGTATAATTTCACCAGGGTGAAGCGTGAGATTAACATGATTCAAAGTGGGGTGAGATTGATTGCTGTAGGTAAAAGTTAAATCACTAATTGTTAACAAAAGGTTAGACATAAAATATTCCCCACAACAATCCGAAACAACTCAGGGTAAATAGAGTATCAGAAAAAGACCAAGTTAG
>CAZBPR010000023.1:15969-25104 GCA_964493825.1 uncultured Dactylococcopsis sp. | reverse complement strand
CTGCGCGGTGAGTCGGGATCGTAACCGCGCGTTTCCAGCCCGATCGCGACTTCATCCGCATAAGAAACAATGCGAAAAATTAAAGGAATAAATAATCCTGAAACTAAATAACGAGGCTGACGACTTAAATCAATTCCTCGCAACTGATTCGCTTCAATAATGCGGGTGGTTTCTCGCTGCATCAAGGGCAAAAAACGCCATGTTAGCATCACACTTAACACTAAAAAACTGGGAAGGCGTAACACTTGTAAAGCACGGACTAAAGATGCTGGCGGTGTGGTTGCAGAAAGTAATGGTGTAGGGAGAGTAATCGCTAAAAGACGAAAGGTGTTCGCGATCGCGAAATTCCAATCTCCTTGGGATAAGCCAACTGCAATTAAAGTAAAAATCGTTAGTAGCGCGATCGTTATCAGAATCAAGCGCAGAGTTAATTTAACTTCCCAAAGCATCAGGAAAATAAACACACTTGCCACTAAGCCTGCAGTTTGAATTTCTTGTAAGGCAAAGGCAATACTGGTAAAAACTAAACTGGCTGCAATCTTGGCTAGTGGATTAACCTTTGCTAAAAAGCTGCGTTTGCGAGAGGCAAATGGGTTAAGCATCATAATTTCTTGTTTGTCATCTGATAACGAATGACTAATGACTAATGACCAATAACCAATGACCAATGACTAATGACTAATGACTAATTATCTTTCCTGCTTTTTGTAATTGTGTGACTACCTTTTCCCCTAACCACCAGCCAACTGCACCAGACACTCCAGAAAGAACAGTCATCGGGGCTAAAATCCAAGATTGACTCAACCAAGCAGCAAACGCTTCTCCCGCCACATAAGCGCCAATTAACGCCCCCGCAACAGTCGCACTGCTAAAAAAAAGAATATTTCCCAACAGGCGATCACGCTTTTTGCGATATCCCCCTCGCGCTAACATGACCAACTCGGTTACTAAAATCGCAACTCCCAGAAAGGCAGTAATAATCAGAGAAACACGACTTAGAATCACCGCAAGGGTGCCAATGGTCAAGGCGACGCTACCACTGCGCTGTAATCTTGCCATCGCCAAGGTGAGAAAAATCCCCGCTAACGGTGCCCAGACAATGGTGCGAATCCCCGGCAACGGAATGGAAATCACCAAAGGAACGGTGACAATACTAGCAATGGCGATGCCAATACTGATAAAAGCAGCGAAGACATAATCTCCCAATTTCCAGGGTTTTCGGTTTTGCGATGACATAAACTTCTCCTAAAACTGACTGCGTAAGCCAAATAAAACCCGTAATCCAGGCGCTTCTGCGGTGGATGTGGGATAAAAGTAGTTCGTATCAAAGAGGTTTTCCACCGACAGAGTCAGTTCTTGTGTGGGGGTGAGTTGATATCCTAAGCCCAGATCAACCACCACTGCGCCCTCAGTTCCTTCACCAATGACACCGTCACTGACTAATACTTCTCCTTGGTCACCGTAGATGCGGGTTTGGAGAAAGCCACTGAAGCGATCCTCTTCGTACAATAAACGCACTAAAGCGGTTGTTGGGAAATCTTCTAGCTGACTCAACGGTTGACCGGAATCATCTTCACTGTCAACAATGGCGAGATTCCCTTCAATTGACCATTGTGAGCTAAACTGATAGCCGAGCTTAAATTCTACCCCTTGGATTAAAATGTCTTTATTGGCTGTTTGCAGGGTGGGACTACCCGGCGGTCCGGCAGGAGTCAAAGGCGCAACCCCGATAAAGTTATTGATATCGTTGCGAAAATAGGTCACGCCACCGCTTAAGGTGTCATTATCAAAGTTGAGTCCGATATCGAAATTGTTGGCTCGTTCTGGGTCTAAATCAGGATTAGAGCGCACAACCCCGCGAGTGGGGGCAACAAAGTTTCCGGAAAAGAGGTCTTGCAAGGTAGGGGGTCGAAATCCTTGGGCAAAATAAGCACGGGCTGCTAAATCATCAGTCAGTTCATAGACTAGACCGGCATTAAAGGTAACGGCACTTTCATCACTTTCGTCTCCGCCACTTTCTGTATCAAAAGTATCAAAGCGAATCCCGCCCGCAAGGGTTAATTCGTCAGTCGCATCAAATGTTGATTGTAGAAAAACTCCGTTAAAGGTTCGTGTCGCAAGGGGGGGATCGCTTTCTGAAAATGCACTGGGAGGAGAAGGAACCGTTGGATTGAAGAGAACAAAATCTGTCTCTGTATCGGTTTGGGAGGTTTGGGCATCTCGACTGAAATCATAGCCGTAGGTGATGACAAAATCTTCACCGACATTGCTGGTTCCTTTTGCCGAAAAGCCAAAGGTTTCGGTGAGGGTATCCTGTCGATTATCGTTAATTTGTACGCCTGTTAAGAAGGTTGGCGGAAAGGGTCTGGTAATTTCTTGCGTAGAATCAAAGCGACGATCGCTGCGGAGATAATACCCTTCTAACTCCACTTCTGTCGCGCCTTCATGAGTGTAGGTTAACGACAGGCGATCCGTATTGCGAAAATCGCTTTCAGCGCGGGTGAAAGGGTCAGTAAAACCGCTTAAATCCGCGTCATTTTGCCGGAACAGTTCTCCTCGAATCTCTAGACGATCGCGATCGCTGAAATCAATCCCTCCCGCAGCATAAGCATTGAAGACTTCATAATCAGTTCCCAGCAGAATATCATTTCCATCCCCATCTTCCGCATCGCCTCCCGTTCGCGCTGCTAAGCCTAGAACATAGTTTGACCCCGCCACTTCCAAGTTACCATTGAGTTCAGCAAAACCGCCTCCATAGAGATAAGAACGCACGCCAAACTCGCGATCGCGCCGAGGGGTAGTTGTAATCACGTTGACCACACCACCAAAGGCATCCGCCCCATAAAGAGAGGAAGCAGGACCTTTTAACACTTCAATCCGTTCAATGCGAAAGGGATCAATGGAACCAAAATCGGGGCCAAACTCCAGATTCGGTTGACGGTTACCATTAACTAATAAGCCGATGCGTTCTCCTGTAATCCCCCGAATG
The DNA here is from genome assembly GCA_964493825.1 of uncultured Dactylococcopsis sp. Lineage (GTDB taxonomy): Bacteria > Cyanobacteriota > Cyanobacteriia > Cyanobacteriales > Rubidibacteraceae > Halothece. The sequence continues at coordinate 22,115 of CAZBPR010000023.1, read as the reverse complement.
TTGGCTGAAGCCGTAATCGGTCCGAGACGGTTTAGGGTTACTCCTGGCAGGGTTTGAATCGCGTCTCCAGTATTGCGGATTAACGCCCGTCGCTGATTGAGTTCTTCTTCTGTCACTGTTTCCACGCTGGCTGGGGTTTCTGCAACTGGGGTGGGACGACGCGCACTGATCACAACCAATTCAATAGGCGGAGGCAAAACGGTAACTGTGATTCCAGTGGGGACTTCTTCTAAGAAGATATCAGGTTGCTGATTGTTACCCACTACTTCCACTCGCACCGTCTCATCGTCCAAGGGAAACACCCTAATCGTGGCAATGTCAGGAGTTGGATTATCGCGGATGAACTGATCCCCTGTTGCGAGGTTAAGTTGCGTATTGGGAAAATCGATCGCGATCGTGGTTTCATTCAAGCGCGATTGTTCCCCAGAAGGGAGTGGAAATTCTCCCGCACCAAGGGTGATCGCCACACCCCCATCAGCAGTAGCTTCTACTTGCACTTGAGTAATTTCTTGGGTTTGGGCTAAGACAGGTTGCACAGTCACAGCGAGAACTACAGCACTGAAACTAACTACTGAGAATAAACGGTTCACCTTCACTCCTCACATTCAGACAGGTTTCAATTCTTCTTAATTCCCGAAAGTAGGGATAAATTCTTAGAAAATCCTACCAACTTAACCAAAAACCATCTATGCCGTAGCGGGGGAGGGGGATATGATAAGAGTGAGTTTTGATTAACTCATGGCGTTGATTTTAGAGTTACTCGGCTTCAAACGATTGATCCTGAAACTTCAGAGTTTTACAATTTTCTACAACAGTTCGCACCACATCATCGGGAGTGCCATCAGGGATTTCCGCTTCAATTTCGAGGGTCACTTTCACTTTTGCGCCACTCAACGCGGTTAAATGTTGAATCACTTCATTCGCGATCGCGCTGGCATCTCGATTCATCCGCATGGCATCAATTTCAACATTGCCGTGAAATCGTCTTAATGTAGTTGGTTTCGGTTCTGGGTTTGGATCAGGTGTCGGCTCTGGATTCTCTCCACTCCTGGACTCAGGCTTAGGCTTAGGTGGAATAACTTCTGTTTCCTTTTCTGCCTCAAATTGCTTTTGAGTAATCTCTGGTTTAACGATTAAACTGTGAGGGCTAATACTCGGATTAATCACCGTTCCTGCCTTTAAACTCAGATATTTTTCTTGCTCTTCATCAAAGCCCTCAGCATAAGCAAAATGATCCGTCCAGACAGTTGAAGCGACTCCATTACGAATCCCTTCTAGTAAGACTTCCTGATTCTGTAAGCGGGGAAGATAGAGATATTGGGTGAGATATTCCCAAAGGCGTTTTAGATCAATATGGTTGGTATTTTTCCAGAGATATGGATCAAGGGCTTCTAATCGTAAGTTTGTGGCAGCATATTGATTAAGCAAATCGTTTTCATACACTGCTTTTTTGCTTGCCCGAAGAATTGGGGAATCTTGTCCTTGCAGACGGGTTTCTTTCCACTCGATTCCCCCTTGCGGATCCGGTTGTTCGGGAACTAATAACCACTGGTAAGTCTCGGTAAGAATGTTATCCACATATTCGTTGGCTTGACTTAACTTAGTTGTCGCTTGGTTGCTTTGAAACGCATCAAGATTCAGCGCTTCCTTATCATTCACAATCGACTGCCAAGCCAGATATTGGGCCGTATTCCGTTCTAAGTTGTCAATCTTGGCTTGATCTGGGGCGAGAAATAACAGCGTATTCTTATGATACCGAGGACTGCTTCCTTTTGTGTTCAAGAGTTCCTCTAGCCACTGACGGGCGGGACTCTCTTCACTGAGACGACTATGATGGTTTTGAGGATCCAGCACTACTAAGCGCACCCCTAAATGGGGGTCATCAGGAACATCAGCCGTGGATTCTGGAGCGACATGAACAGCGCTAAACTCTCCTCGCGACTTATATTTCTTGAGCCGTTTTTTGATTTCTTCATGGACAGGATAAAGTTCTTCTAAGACTTGGTTTGCCCGTTCCTGAGCGGTGCGGTTAACATTAGGTTGAGTAGAAATCCAGTAGCGGTTGCCATCCACATAGAGATAAGTAGCTTGATCTGTGAGTCGCCGTAGGGCATCGCTAAAAGTGGCTACACTTTCTCCAGGTTGCACACAGCCCAGTTTGATGCGACGGTCTTCTAAGCCTAAATTCGCAGCCCGCAGTGTTGGTGCTGATCCCATGTATATAGTTCGGGCGACACGACGACAAGCCGAATACCGTCCTAAATTGGGGTTAGCGCGATCGCGCTCTAAAGGCAGAGAGTTCGCCCCATCCACATCCTTATCAATAATCGGAGTCCAATTATCATCGAGATATCGCGTCAACTCCGACTGCACTTGACCGTCATCCATCGGAATATGAGCGGGAAGAATCATTAAACTTTGGTCATTGCGTTCCCACAAGGAATGGATCACCTTCGCCATTAACCGCAGCACCCCACGAGTACGCTGAAACTTATCTAACGTTGACCAGTCTTCATAAAGGCGATCAAATAACTCGGGATGAATGGGATACGCATCTCTTAAGCGCCGTTCATAGTCCTTCTCTTTGCATTCACTGGGAAACTCTTGTTGCTGAGTCTGATACATCCGCGCAAACGCTCTCACCACTGCATCTCGCTGCACATACAAATCCGGGTCAGTGGTACTTTGAAACAACCGCCTCCGCACAATCTCAAAACTTTCCTCAGCACTAGCAGGTCGCCAGGGAGACTCCACCCGACCAATGGCATTTTTTAGGCGTTCTGTGGCTTCATGTCCTTTCTCTCCTCCTTTTTCAATATCAGAGGCGGGAATACTGACGACTAATAAGGTATCCTTGGCATTCTTCGCCGATTCGCTCAAAGTTTGGGCAAAGGTAAACTGAGTATCAAAGGTTCCCCCCGCTAAATCGCTATCTTCATGTAACTGACGGGCATAAGACACCCACTCGTCAATTAAAATCAGACAAGGAGAAAAGCGATTGAATAATGCCTTGAGCGCATCCCCGGGGTTGGTTGCAGTTTGATCTGCATTGCGAACGAACTCGTATCCTTCTGCACCGCCTAACTGCCACGCTAACTCTCCCCAAAGCGTTTTTATTAAAGGACGATTTTCCTTTTGATGTTGAGCAGTATAAGGCTCAATCCCACTGGGTTGGAGTTTATTGCCCACTAAAACCGCAACATTAACATTCTGGGGGGGTTCACTCAGTCCAGTTTCTTCAAATAGAGAGTCTGTATCAGGGAGGTCTGAAATTTTCAGGGCATTACAAAGATGATATAACGCCAACATGGCATGAGTCTTCCCACCGCCAAAATTAGTCTGTAATTCAACAACAGGATCACCGCCTTTTCCACTCAAGCGCAGTAGGGCTTTTGTCAATAATTGCTTTAACCCTTCCGTTAAATAGGTGCGACGGAAAAACTCTGTGGGGTCACGATATTCATCTGACCCTTCATCGAGATAAACTTGCCATAAGTCTGCAGCAAACTCCGCTTGTTGGTAGTAGCCCGAAGCAACATCTTGGTGAGGGGTAGCCACTTCCCGCCAATGTTTTAATCCTGCTGTCGGTTGTCCTTCTGTGGGAGTCACCGCAGCGCGACGACTTTCTCTTCTAGCTTGTTCTTGAAAACGGACTCGCAATAATTCTTGTTTTTGTTTTTCAATTTCTTTGGCTTCGGGTGCGGATACCGCCGAGAGAAAACGACCAATGCTGTCCAGTGCGCGGTAAGTATCGTCTGTAGAGATGGTGGAATTATGCGCCCAAGTGTTGCGAATATCTTGGCATTCTGAGAGGAGACTACGTTCAGCTTTTCCCAGCGTTTTGCGGAATACATCATTCCACTCACTCCACATCACTTTTAGAAACTCGTAGAGATCAGTTTTAATCTTTTTTTGAGCCGTAACACTGTCTTTATCAAAATAACTTGCCACACGCAGAGGCCATTGTTTAGTACAGTTGGCTTCCATCTCCCGTTCAAAGTAGGGATAAAGCCCTTCGTACAGGAGTTTGAGGGCGCGACCGACTCGTTCGTGGTTACTAATGCTCATCGTCGTTTTTTTTCTATTCTAGAAGGGATAAAGACAAAAGCACAACATATCTGTAACTAGAATGTGTTAAAAAGTTTAATGATGATGTCGCATTATTCTTGATTTAAGAGGATCATAACTCTAAGCCCTGCTGACGGTATTTGTTTAGCAACTGCTGGTGATAGTCTAGGGAGCTAGGATGTACCTCTAGTTGATCTACCTCTAAAAACCATTTCTCCCATTTCTCTTTGAGAGTTTGTTCTAAGGGAGTCTCTACCGCTTGACTTTGCTGTTCAATGAGCAGAGAATCAAGGAACTGGTTAACTTTTTCTAAAGATGGCTCAGAGAGTTGTTGGAGTTTCGCGATCGCGGCTTGGCGAGTATTATAACCATTCATAGTTCAGATCAAGAATTACTATTTGCCTCTGATTTCATTAAGAATTTTTTTAATCTTTTCTTTAAGATGAGGGATTTCATTAATAATTGCACTCCAGACGATATCATAATCAACACCAAAGTAATTATGAATCAGTTATCTCGCATCCCTGCCATACTTCTCCAAGAAATTTCAGGATGTTCAGCTTTAAAAGAATCAGGCAAATTTTTGGTTGCCTCTCCGATTACTTCTAAACTGCGAATGTATGCTCTTTTTAATGTCTCATCCTTGAGAAAGTCCTGTTTGTTTAATTCTTGAGAAGATTGAAACAAATATTCAGTTTCATCCAAAATATGTTGCAAGTAGTCTTCAGGAGAACGAGACATATTCAACCTCACGCAATATTTTAGAGCCAAAGTGAGGACTTAAAGATTCTGGGGTAACTAAGTCAATCTTACGCTCAAACAAATCTTCTAAGAAGAAACTTAATTCCATCAAATTCCGAAACGTTTTTTGTTCTGGATCAAAGACAACAAAAATATCTAAATCACTCGTTTCTTTAAAATTTCCCGTTACAATAGAACCAAATAATCCGAGTTGATTAATCCCAAATTCTTTTAACTGTTGTTGATGTTTCTGCAAGTTTTTAATAATTTCATCTTTGGTGGTTATCATCATTATTGTTTTCGGGATTAGCTTCTGTGTTAAATTTCATTCATTCCAAATCAATTTTAAGTTAATCTCAAAGTTAGGTAAGATGGTTTCACCAGAAAGGCTTGTGGGCTGGTCTAAGATTTCAACTGGTGTTTGGGGGCGATAGATATAAACTTGGCGTGTGTCTGGATATATTAGCCAACCGAGTTTAGCTCCATTATCCATGTATTCTTGGAGTTTCGTTTGTAAAATTTCTAACGCATCCGTTGGTGAGAGGAGTTCAACCACGAAATCGGGACAAATAGGCGCAAAACGACGACGCTGTTGGCGAGAAAGACGCTCCCACCTTTGTTTCTCAATCCAAGCTGCATCAGGGGCGCGAATCGCTCCATTGGGGAGGGTAAACCCAGTGGAAGAGTCGAAGGCGACTCCTAACCCCGTTTGCTGATTCCAGAGCCACAGTTGGGCGCTAAGTCCTAAATTTTGACGACCGCTTTCACTTCCAGTGGGAGACATGGCAATGAGTTCTCCTTGTGCGGTGCGTTCGAGGCGTAAGTCAGGGTTGTTGCGACAGAGTTGTTCAAAGGTTTCGTTAGTGAGTTGGAGATGGGGTTGCAGGTTGAGGGTAATCATCATTAAATCACGGCGATTTCTATAATTGTAGAGGATTCCTAAAGCCATTGAAAACTCAGACCATGAACCTAACTATCCCAGATGAATTGGTAAAAGCCAGTGGTTTATCAGAAACCGAGCTATTACAAGAACTAATCCTTGTTTTATTCCAACAGGATAAACTGAGCTTAGGTAAAGCGAGTGAATTACTCGGTATGAGTCAGATTCGATTTCAACAGTTACTAGCTGAGCGTCAGATTTGTGTCCATTATGATGTTGCTGAATTTCAGGAGGATATCGAACATCTCCAAGCTAAAGGCTGGTTATGATTGTTATCAGCGATACTTCTGTTTTAAGTAACTTAGCAGTTATTGATCAAGTCTCCTTGCTCAAAGATATTTACTATAGCGCTACGTGCTTATGTTAGGACATTTCCCGAACGGTGGGAGTGCGACCG